>JAILKE010000040.1 GCA_024694125.1 Bacteroidales bacterium | reverse complement strand
AATAATGTCAAGAACAAACTCATCCATATTTTGACTGCAATGGTCAAAAATAAGCAGTTTTTTGACCCAAAGTATAAAATTTCAGCTTAAAACTAAAAATTTTGGTCAAAATGTTTGGATTTTAACATAGAAAGCAGGGTGACCTCGCTCAACGTATTGTTACCCAGGGCGTTGCCCTGGGCTATGAGGTATTGCCCCTGTGGGGCGTTTCCTTCCTAATCGGTTTTCTGAGGTTTCTCCATTGAGTCCATTCTCAATTTCTTTTCCTTGGTGTTCCCGTCTCAATGTCAAATTCTATATCCATATTCACGGCAATGTTCTCGAATTCTTCTCAATTCCTCGATAAGTCTTGTTATTCTCATAATTCTCAAATTCTTGAGATTATTATTCTTATTCACGGTAATGTTCTCGAATTCTTCTTAATTCTTCAATATGTTGTGTTATTCTCCTAATTCTCTAATTCTTGAGATTATATTCTCTGATATGGGAGACGCTCGTTTCCTTGCTACACGGTGCTGTACCGCATAGTATAGCCAAGTATAGGCAAAAGTATAGGGGGGTAAAGTTTGGAGATGTGGATTTAGGGCTGTATCTTTGCACCGCTTTTCGGGATAGCGTACCGTTGGACAGTCATGGCGACGGGCTCTCCTGCTGGTGAGATATGAACAGAATTGTGAATAGAATAGTGGATAACTATGTTGATAAGTATGTTGATAACCCAGTTGACAACTGAAACGGCTGGGCATTGGATAGAAAAAACGCGCAAGGGAACCAGTCCCATGCGCGTCTATTGGAAATCGGCTTGTGCCGCGGATTACTTGTTCAGGCCGTTGTTCTTGATGAGCCACTCGGCTATCTGTACGGCGTTGAGGGCTGCACCCTTCTTGATCTGGTCACCTACGAGCCAGAAGGTCAGACCATTTGGATTGGCGAGGTCCTTGCGGCAACGGCCTACATAGACATCATCCTTGCCTGCCAGGAAGAGAGGCATAGGATAGACCTTGTTGGCAGGATCGTCCATGAGCTGTACGCCCTCGCCCTGCTTGATGGCCTCCTGGAATGCCTCGACGCTGACGGGCTGCTCGGTCTCGACCCAGATGGCCTCAGAGTGACTGCGCAGCGATGGTACACGGACACACATGGCGGAGCATGCTGCGTCGGTGTGCATGATCTTGCGGGTCTCGTTGAACATCTTCATCTCCTCCTTGGTATAACCATTGTCGGTGAAGACGTCAATCTGTGGGATGACGTTGTAGGCCAACTGATAGGCAAACTTATCGACCGTGACAGGTTCGTGGTTCAGCACCTGACGGTACTGGGTCTCAAGCTCCTGCATGGCTACGGCACCGGCGCCCGATGCAGCCTGGTAGGAGGCTACGTGGATGCGCTTGATGTGGCTGAGGCGCTCCAGGCACTGCAGTACGACTACCATCATGATGGTGGTGCAGTTAGGATTGGCAATGATGCCGCGTGGACGGTTCAATGCGTCGGTCGCATTGCACTCGGGTACCACCAACGGTACATCGGCATCCATGCGGAATGCGCTCGAGTTGTCGATCATCACGGCTCCGTACTTAGTGATGTCGGCCGCATATTCCTTGCTGGTACCGCCACCTGCAGAGGTGAAGGCAATATCCACACCCTTGAAGTCCTCGGGATTGTGGGTCAGCTCCTTGACAACGATATCCTTGCCACGGAAGTTATAGGTACGGCCTGCTGAACGACTTGAGCCGAACAACAGCAGTTCATCGATGGGGAAGTTACGCTCGGCTAAAACCTTGAGAAATTCCTGACCAACGGCACCACTGGCGCCTACAATTGCTACTCTCATTTAAGTACAGAATTATTAATTTGATTATTATTGCGATGCAAAGATACGAGAAAAAGCTCAAACCATTGCACAAATTGCCTCATAAATTCAGTAATGGGACTCAAAATGCGCTGTTTTGGTATGGATAGCTTACATTTTTCCACAGGTGTAACCCATTGTCCCACACATTGTGCCAACTGGACGGGTGGGCGACGGTCACATCAGGCTGACTACCGTGATGCCGGCACCGCCGAACTGTACGTGCTCGTCGCGGAAACTGCTCACACAGGCCCTCGTGCCCAGATATTGCCGTATGGCCACGCGCAGTGCTCCGGTTCCGGTGCCGTGCAGGATGCGGACCTCGTCAATGCCGAGCAACTGGGCATCGTCCAGATAGTACATCACTGCCTGCAGCGCCTCGTCGGTCCGCATGCCGCGTACGTCCAGTTCGGCCTTGAAGTGCTTGCGCTTCTGCGCCATCACATCGACCGATGAGGATGCCTGTCCCTCGCGGTTGTTGCCGGTCAGGAGGGTGGCGAACTGGGAAATCTTGTCCGACGGGTCGCCGCGCTTGAGCTGGTTCCGGGATACGGGCTCCAGACGGGAGATATCGATGGTGCTCTTGATCATGCCGAACGCCATCTGCACTTTCTTGCCCTCGATGGCGGTCACTTCGCCCACGGTCGATTGACCCTTGATGCGGGCATAGCCGCCCACGGTGAGTGTGACTGCGGGGGCGGAGGCTGGCGAAGCAGCGGCCTTGGCACGGGCTGCCTCTTCGGTGCGGCGTTTCTGCTCGATGCGCTTGGCGACGAACTCCTCATGCCGCTTGCGTATCTGGCGGGTGGCCTCCTTCTCGGCCTGGGCCTCCTTGATCTCGCGTATGGTGCGCTCTATCTGGGCATTGGCCTCCTTGAGCAGTGACGATGCCTCGTCGCGTGCCTGTTGAAGCACCTCCTGACGACGAGCCTTGAGTGCAGCACTCTTCTCGTCGTACTCCTGTGCCTTGCCCTCCAGGACTTTCTCCTGCTGGTGAATCTTCTCGCGCTTCTGTTCCCAGTATCGCTTGTCGCGCGATATGTCCTGCAGGTACTTGTCCATATTGACGTAGTCGGAACCGACTATGCGCTTGGCCTCCTCGATCACGTCATTGGGCAAACCTATCTTGTGTGCTATCTCGATGGCGAACGATGAGCCGGGGCGGCCTATCTCCAGACGGAACAGCGGACGCATCTCGCCTCGGTCATAGAGCATGGCGCCGTTGACGATGCCGGGGGTCTCGTCGGCAAAGAGCTTGAGGTTGGTGAAGTGGGTGGTGATCACTCCGTTGGCCTTGGCGTCGTTGAACTTGCCCAGCAGCGCCTGCGCTATGGCGCCGCCTATCTGTGGCTCGGTGCCGGAACCGAACTCGTCGATGAGCAGCAGGGTGCGGTTGGTGGTGTGCCGCACGAAGTACTTCATGTTCTGCAGGTGTGACGAGTAGGTGGACAGGTCATTGTCGATGCTCTGTTCGTCGCCGATGTCGATCAGGATATTGTCGTAGAGGGTGACGGAGGAATTGTCCTTGAGCGGCACGGGCAGACCACACTGCAACATGTACTGTATCAGTCCGAGCGACTCGAGGCAGACGGACTTGCCGCCTGCATTGGGCCCCGAAATGAGGACGATGCGCTGCTTGCGGTGATCGAGCAGGATATCGAGCGGAACAACGCGCTTGCCCTCCCGGGCATAACGGATGTGCAGCAATGGATGGCGGGCCTGTACCCAGTCGGTCGAACCGTCGGTGGAGAAGGCCGGTACGCATGCTTCGGTCATGTCGGCCAGACGGGACTTGGCACGCAGGAAGTCAATCATGCCCAGAAAATCGTAGCTGGCCAACATATCGGGCAGGTAGGGACGTATCAGCCCGGTCAGGGTGCTGAGGATGCGGATGATCTCCTGCCGCTCCTCGGACTCCAACTCGCGTATGCGGTTATTGGCATCCACTACCTCGGCTGGTTCCACGTAGAGGGTCTTGCCTGTAGCGGACTCATCGTGCACGATGCCCTTGAGCTGGCGCTTGCTCGATGGCGGAATGGGGATGACCAGACGCCCATCACGCATGGAGGGGGAGACGTCCTTATCTACCCAGCCTTGGCTCTGGGCATTGCGCAGAATGCTGTTGAGCATGCGCGAGATGCCGTTCATGGTCGATGTCAGTTCGTGACGTATGGTGGCTAACTGTGGCGAGGCATTGTCCCGGATCTCGCCGGTCGGCGTGAGTGTCTGGTCTATCTGTCGCACTACGTCGGGAAAGGCCCGCACCTGTGCTGCCTCGGCGCTGAGCAGGGGATAGCGTGGAGCTTCGTCCTCCGGCACCTGGAAATAACTGACCAGCGCATGTATCGTGGCAAGTGACCGACGCAGGGCAAAGAGCTCCTCTGCCTCGAGGAAGGTGCCCACCACGCGGACCCGCTTGAGTGGCTCGGTCAGGTCGTAGAAACAGTCTGTGGGCATCGGCTTGAGTTGATCGGCCATCACTTGCATCATCTCGGCTGTGATGTCGAGCTCCTGACGCAAGGCCTTGCGGTCGGTGCTGAATGCCATGGCATCTACGCGCGAAACTCCGAGACTGCACAAGGTGTTGTCGCGGAGTATCTGACGGATTTTGTTGAAACCTAATTTTTCTTCGAAATTGGCTGGATATATCATATATATTTTCTGGATGGGACTGGGTCTGGTGAGGCTTTCTGGATTTCCAATCTTCTTTAGTTCCTCTAGTTCCCTATCTGCTCTTGGCTCTTCTATATTTCAAGGTTTCCTGCACCTTGGCGCAGTATATTGACCTCGCCTTCGGACAGATCTACGACCGTGGAAGGGATGTCCTGACCGTAGCCTCCGTCTATGAGTATGTCTGCTTGATTCTGAAATGCCTCCTCTATCAAGAAGGGATCGGTCATGTAACTGATGTGGTCTGCATCGTCATCATCGACCGGAGCCTTGAGTGAAGTGGTCAAGATGGGATTGTCCAGTTCGTCGAGCAATGCCTGCAGTATCTTGTTGTCGGGGATGCGTATGCCGACGGTCTTGCGGCTGCGAAATACCTTGGGCAGCTTCAGTCCCGCCTCGAGGATGAAGGTGAAGGCTCCCGGCAGATTGCGGTGCATCAACTTGAACTGCTCCTTGCTGATCTTGGTGTACTCGTCGGCCTGGCTGATGTTGCGACAGATGATGGAGAGGTGCGAGGTCTTGACCTCCTCACGACGATACTGGTAGATACGCTCGACCGCGTGCTGATTGAGTGCGTCGCACCCTATGGCATACACGGAGTCTGTGGGATAGATGATGATACCCCCTTTCTTGATCGTATCTGCTATGTCCGAAAGTATGCGCGTGTTCGGATTGTTTTCGTACAGTTTGTATGTCTCCATGTGCCGAGTGATTTATTGAGTAAATAAGATGGTAGTTGAACTGCCGCTGTTGACAATTGTTTTTGGAATGCTTCTTATCGACAGTCTATAAATGGCAACTACTGATTATGGTGCCCGTATAGAAATCCATAGAGCCTAAAGCGTTGGGGCTAAAGGCTCTATGGTATAAGGGAAAAGTGATTACTGGATGCTTACTTCGACAGGCTTTACTTTGTTCCACTTCTTGCACCACTTGAACCAAGACTTAGGTGTCCAGGGCTTGGCGGTGAGTTGCGGGCCCTCCTTGTCCGGAGCGCAGAAAGCCATACGATATGAGATCATACCCTTCTCGTCGGTATGTATGCCGTACAGGATCTGTTCCTTGCGGTCGATGGTACGGGTTACGTACGATGGATCAATGCTGACTGCAGTGGCAGCAGCCGACATGACGGGATAGAGCCTGTGGTTTCCGTCGGCCCAGTCCTTGCCATACGAGGCGCAGAGTCCCTTGTCATCGTACATATAGTGCAATCCAGCCAATGAAAGGGAATCGGTGTTGAAGATGCCTACTTTCAGTACGCCTGTGACAAACTCTAACTTGGAGAGATCGTCCTTGCGTCCATCGGCTGCTGAAACATACTGGATGACCTGGCACTCACGGTTGCCAGCATAGAGGATGTAGCGGCTCTTGAGGTTCAACTTGCGACCCTTGTACTGCCAACCCTCTACGTTCATATCCACTACGGTACGCACCGGACCCTTGGCCATGATGTGTGCCTGACGATAGTCGAATGGATCGATCATCACCATGCAGGGATCGGGTACCTTACCCTTGGCTGGCGCTGTGGCAAAGGCTGGATCATCCTTCGAGTCATCCCAGCCGCGCAATGTGCCTATGCTGATGGTCTGACCTACCAGGATAATGTCATCGCCGAACTTGCGCTCCTTGACCAACGAGGGAACCTCGCTGCTGTACCACAGACCATCGGCCAACTCGAGCTGAGGCACGCGCTTGCCGTACAGGTCAGTGCTCTGCTTCTTGTCGAAATAGACGCGATAGGCTACCATCTCGTTCTCGAAGGCTGGGCCGTGGTGCATCATCTTGGAGTACATGTTATCAACTCGCTCTGATACGGTATCGGTAGGGATGTGCTGCTTCTCGGTGTACGAGCGCTTCTTGTTGCCATCCTTGAACCACATCTGGGCATGTACGCGTGCAGGGTAACGGTCTGGACGTGCAGCTGCGGTCGAGAAGGTTATCTGTGCATTGAGTTTCCCCTTCTTGGCGATATCTACGACGAATGCCAGTTCGTCCATCTTGCCATCCTCGTTCAGGTCGTCCATCTGGCAGGGTATCTCCTTGCCGTCGATGGTGACTGTGGCGCTCTTGTAGTCCGCATCAGTCGGTACGGCTATGCAGACGGGCGCATCGGAGAGTGCCACCTTGTTGGGATTGCGGAGGCAGACAGAGACCGATTGGGCTGATAAAGAAGTAAAGGCGATGGACGGGATTACTCCCGTCAACATCGCCAAGAAAAGAAGATTTTTCATTTATTTGATAGTATCTCCGTTGACTACAAGGTTCTTCACATTGTAGGTTGACCATTCAGGCTCGCCCTCAGGCAATGTGAGCTGTACGTTGTCGATAGTGATGTCCTCTGAGTGATTTACAGAGAGACCAATCTCGGCAGTAATGGTAGCATTCTTGATGTTGATGTTGGTGATAGGCATCTCAGGAATACCATTGAAGTACATGGCACGCTCGCAACCCTTGCAAGTTACATCGTTGATATAGATGTCCTTGAACTGAGGTGTAGTCTCGTCAACTGGTGGAATGTTCTCCATAGAAACGTCCTTCTTGATGTGGAGGGCACGCTCCTCAGATGCAGAGAGACCTGAGTAGTTCAAGTCGAACAGGATACAGTCAGTCTCAATACCAATCATGTTGATGTTGTCGATGTAGATGTTGCCTACGCAACCACCACGGCCACGCTTAGACTTGAAACGCAGACCTACGTCGGTACCGAGGAAGGTAGAGTTCTTAACGCAGATGTTCTGTACTGAACTTGACATCTCGGAACCTACGACGAAACCGCCGTGACCGTGATATACTGAGCAACCGTCAACGATTACGTTCTGGCAAGGTGAGTTGAGCTCACGACCGTCCTTGTCCTTACCAGACTTGAGGCAGATAGCATCATCACCTACGTCGAACTTAGAGTTGAGGATGAGCACATCCTTTGAAGCCTCGAGGTCGAGACCGTCACCGTTCTGGCTGAACCATGGGTTAACAACGAGGATGTTGTTGATGATCACGTTGCGGCAACGGAATGGGTGCAAGCACCATGCTGGTGAGTTCTGGAAACAAACCTGCTCGATCAATACGTTCTCGCAGCTGTCGAAGTCGAGGAGCACTGGACGGAGGAAGTCACGATACTTGTGCCAATCCTCTTCGTTGTCGAACTGTACGACGTTCATGTTGGCCTGTGCAAGTGCATCGAGGATAGGCTGGGTAGGAGCCCAGATCTCTGAACCGTTGATAACACCTACTACACCACCAGATGCCAGACCGTCCTTCCACTGGCTCTCGGTGAGTTTGCTACGACGAATCCAACGCCAAGCATCACCGTGACCATCGATAGTACCGAAACCGGTGATAGAGATGTTCTTCTTGCCCTTAGCGCTGAGTGGAGACTGGCAACGACGAGTCTTGAGACCCTCAAAGTAGCAATCTACGATCGGGTAGTCGTCAAAGTCACCAGTGAAGTAGATGACAGCACCGTCGATGAGGTGCAAGTCAACGTTGCTCTCGAATACGATAGGACCGGTTACCCAGATTCCGTGAGGCACGATGAGGTGGCCACCACCTACCTTGCCAAGAGCCTTCATAGCGTCGTTGAAAGCCTTTGTATTATTGGTGATACCATCACCTACGCCACCAAAGTCGGTAATCTTCTGCTCGTAATCGGGAATGGTTGGACGGAATACATTACCAATTTCGAAAGGCAGATTTTGTGTGTAGAATTCCAAGTCAATATCGGTCTCGAGCGGAATGACTTCGCTCTTCTTACAACTCGAAGCCGAGATTACTGCTACGATACCTAAGAGGTATGTGCACTTCTTAATAATGGATTTCATTTGTTTAGAAATTAAAATGGTTAATGGTTATTTATTATTAATTATTATCTAATGAGTAGAACATTGAGTTTATTGGTTACTGGCCGATATCAGTCGTTGGACAATATCCTGCCAGGCGCTATGCGCGAAACAAGTGACGAGGGAACGAGCAGCATGAGCATGGTCACCACGAGGGCTCCTGCATTGAGCGCTACAACATGCCATACGCTGATTGATATGGGAACCCACTCTAAATAATAGTTGGCGGGATCCAATGTGAGCGGATGCCAGTAATATTGTATGGCGCATAATCCCACTCCGATGATGTCGCCCCACAGCAACCCCTGCAGTATGAGCCAACCGGCTACCAGGAGGAAGGTGCGACGCAGCAAACTGTTGTCTGCGCCAAGGGCTTTGAGCAATCCGATCATCTGTCTCTTTTCGAGTATGATGATGAGCAGCCCGCTAATCATTGTGAATGATGCTACTACTACCATGAGCAACAGGATGACCCACACGTTGGTGTCGAGCAATTCGAGCCACCCGAAAATCTGCGGATTCTGCTCCTGGATGTGCTGTACGGCGTATTGTGTGCCGCGACGATCCTGAGTGAGCGAGACCTGTTCCGAGAGTGCATCGTATGTGTCCGAGAGTCGGTCGAAGTCCTTGATGTGTACGGATATGCCACTGGCCATATCTTCGTCCCATCCTCCAACCTGCTGCAGCATTTCAGTGTTGCCCAATATAATCTGATCATCATATTGGCTGAAGTGCGTCTGGTAGAAACCTGTCACTGTCAAAGAACGTACTTTGACCGAGGCGTCTGTGCCGCCATAGTCGGGAGAACCGTTAAAGTTATTGCTTTGCACGAAGTACACCTGAACCTTGTCGCCAAGTTTGAGGCGGAGTTTCTGTGCAGTCGATTCGCTGATACAAATCTCTCGGTCTCCAAGGCCATTATCGCTCTTGATGACGACTGAGAGAAAATCGTCGGGAGTCTTAATGACTGCTGGTTTGGTGATGAAAGGCATCACGTGCCTTACATTTTCCATTTGACTGATGACTTCCAGTAATGAGTCGTTGTAGCAAATGGGTTGTTTCTCAAAGGTCCTGTTGGATGCGAGAGCCAGGACCTGCATATCTCCACCGAAGTCCGATATCTTAGTACGGATTTCATCTTTGAATCCGAGTACAATGGCTACGGTGAGTATCATGACCGTCACCCCGATGGCTATGCCCGCTATGGCGATGCGTATGGCCGGAGGTGCGACCCGCTTCTGTCCGCTGTCGGTCAGAAAGCGAATCCTTTGAGCCAGGAATAGTGCTGCTGACATTTCGGTAGTGCGGGTTTATTTAAGCGTCAATGGCAATCTTGCATGACCTTGACTGCCTGATGCTTTTAGGGTTCAACGTTCGAGCGTTGTTGCTCATTCGGCTTTCTGCATTACAGTAGCCTGATATACGGTCAAGGCCTTCTGTAGTACGATGAGCGCGTGCTTGAGGTCATCCTTGTTGAGCACGTATGCCATACGGACCTCATTCTTGCCCATCCCAGGTGTAACGTAGAATCCAGCTCCAGGGGCCATCATGACAGTGCAGCCTTCGAACTCGAAGTCGCTCAGGCACCATGCGCAGAACTTCTCTGCATCATCGACCGGCAACTTGACCATAGTATAGAAGGCGCCCATAGGGATAGGAGAGTAAACTCCATCTATACGGTTCAGTCCATCAATCAGATACTTGCGTCGCTCGACGTACTCATTGTATGTGTCGAGCATGTATTCGGGATCTGCGTCAATGCTGGCTTCAGCTACGATCTGGCCCAACAACGGGGGCGAGAGGCGAGCCTGACAGAATTTCATTATGTTCTGGCGAACGGCAGCATTCTTGGTAACGATTGAGCCGACTCGGATGCCGGTCTCAGAGTAACGCTTTGAAACAGAGTCAATCAGGATGACGTTCTGTTCGATTCCTGCCAGATGACATGCTGAGATGTAAGGAGCACCGGTGTAGCAGAACTCGCGATAGACCTCGTCGGAGAAGAGGAAAAGATCGTGCTTCTTGACGATGTCGCGCAACTGGTTCATTTCCTTCTGCGTGTAGAGATAACCGGTTGGGTTGTTCGGATTGCAGATCAGGATGCCTTTAGTGCGTGGAGTGATGAGTTTCTCGAACTCCTCCATCGGGGGTAATGCAAAACCTTCGTCAATGCGGGTAGGGATGCTCTTGATGGTTGCTCCGGCAACGATGGCGAACGACATGTAGTTGGCGTAAGCAGGTTCGGGCACAATCAACTCATCTCCAGGGTTGAGGCATGACATGAATGCAAAGAGCACAGCCTCCGAACCACCAGTCGTAACGATGATGTCCTCGAGATCAACGTTGATCTTGAAGCGATGGTAGTAGCCTAACAACTTCTCGCGCAGCGATTTGATACCTTCTGAAGGGGAATATTCGAGAATTTTCCTGTCAATCTTCTTGAGAGAATCGAGTCCCGCCTGCATGGTACAAAGGTCGGGCTGACCGATATTGAGGTGATACACTTTGACGCCACGAGCTTTGGCAGCGTTGGCCAATGGCACGAGCTTTCTGATAGGTGACAATGGCATCTGCTTGCCGCGTTCGGAAATATCTGGCATAAAATTACATTACTTTTTGTCGTGCAAATATAGCAAATTCTTGTATATCGTCCAAATTTTCTGTTCAAAAAGTAGCGTTGATAGCGTTTTTTTGCGCAATACTTCGTTATTTTGGCTTTTTTACAACAATTTCTTCCAACAAAAGGCCAGGGTCGAGGGCAGTTACACTGATGGTATGTTTGCGTTTGCCTTGGCAAGGTACGGCCAGGGTGTAGGTGCTGCGATTGCGTAGTACGTTGACTTTCCACTCTTCGCTGCGACCCTGTGTCCTGAACGATACGACCTGGGGAGGCAAGTTGTCGAAGGCGATGCGGTATCGTAAGTTCTTGTTGTCTAATGGATGAGTGGGTACCATGCTGACCTCGACGTACATTGTGTCGGTCGATGAACACTTGAACGAGCCGGAGATGGTTGTGTTGTCACCCTCCATCGCGGTCCACAAGTCGTCGCTGCTCCAACGGTACAGTACGGTAGCCTCCTGGGCCATAGGAAAATGGTCCGTGCGGTGCTGCAGGGGCATGAATACGGGCAGTCGGCGTGGTTGTGCGTCCATGATGCCCTGCCACTTGCCGTTGTTGTGGATACCCTTATTGTACATTCCGGTCAAAACCATGATGCTGTCGTAGGCGGCATCGCTCTTGGTCCATTTGCCGCGTCCATGGCGTGCCAGTTGGCCAATGAGCATCTTGCGGTTCATCTGGTCGGCGGCGTAAATAGGGTATTGGACCAACTGAAAGAATGCATCCTGGCGGTCGGCAGGAATGGTGGGTTGCATCACCAATATCTGGCGCGACAGGTAGGCATATTGTTCCAAGCGGCGACGGATTTTCCTTTCGCTCCAGGGCATGTCCGAAACGACCTTGTACGATGGGTCGCGTTCTTCGGTTCGGGTGTGCCCCAGGAACTCCGGTTTACAGGCAAAGGCCAGGTCGTAGCTGCTCTGCATTACCTCGGCCAGTTCTGCGCCCCGTTCGGCACCAAATTCCCTGGACATGAAGTCCGTGAGGTGCTGCTGGACGCCGGTTTCGGTAACCTGGTCGATGTTCCATGCCATGTCGCAGAAGAGTTCAATCTGGTATTCGGCAGGTTTGATGTCGCCGACATTGAGCACCCACATGCGCTGGATGCCGTTCTGGTAGGCGGTCGAGAGTTGGTGGTATAGCAGTTTGGGCGAGAAGGTCCCCAGCCACAGGTAATCGTGTGGACGACCCCAGTACGAGATGTGGTAGTAGAGGCCGTTGCCGCCAGGGCGCTTGCGCTCTATCTCGGTGGGGAAGTGGTTGATGTATCCATAGTTGTCGTCGCACCACATCAGGCAGACGTCGTCTGGGACCGAGAGGCCGCTGTTGTAGATGTCGAGCACCTCCTTGTAGGGGATGAAGACCTGTGGAATCCTGTTCAGGTCGTTGTTGACCTTTTCGCTCAATAGGTGGCGCTGGTCGTTGATGACGCGCTGCAGTGTGGCACGTTGGTCTGCCAGGTTGCCGGCGCCTTTCATCTTGCCGTCGTGCACGCCACGCATGCCGAGGGTATAGACGATGGGTTGGTCATGGACCTCGTCGATGCGGTCGGACCAGAAGCGCATTACCTCCTGCTGGTTGTGTACGTAATCGTATTCGCCCACACCGCGGCGGGGCCATTCTCCAGCAGTGCTCGAAGCCATTGGTTCACAGTGCGATCCGCCGATGTATATGCCATACTGCCGAGCCACTTCGCGGTTGCCGGGAGTGAGGAAGAAAGGTTGTGTACATTCGTGCATTGCAGGCCAATAGAGATTGGCGCGCAGGCGCAGCATCAGTTCGAAGATGCGGGCGTTGGTCTTGGGGCCGATCACCCCCTTGCCGTGTTCCGGTTCGTAGTGCATGCTGCTCCAGGGCATCAGGCCCCAGTCCTCGTCGTTGATGAAGAACCCGCGGTATTCGACCGACGGAGACTGGACGGAGAGGTAGTTTTCGGCCAATGTAAGTTCTCCGATGTGGCGGGGCGTGACGTCGGCCCACCATTCCCACGGAGAAACGCCCAGCAGTCGGCACACTTCCATGATGCCGTATGCCAGACCGTGTGCATCGGTGCCGGTCACGATGAGTTGACCGTGATCGACGCTCAGGGAGAAGGTCTGGCTGCTCCGCACTTCTTGGTCCGAGGTGCGGACGGGGGCTATCTGCAGCAGGACCTCGGCGTCGTCGCTCACCCGTCGGACGGAGTCGCCCATGGTGAGGCGCAGGTCGTGATCCAGTATGCTGATGGCGGTGTGTACCACAGGCTGCTGTGGGTCTGCGTATCGTATGCGTAGGGGCGAACCCGCCTGATGGCTGAAGTCGCGAGCCTGAAGGTTACCAATGCACAGACCTGAAAATAAGATAGAAATGAGAGAGTACTTCCAGATGTTCATTTATCGTATATTGTTGGCGCGCAATGCTTTGTGATATTTTTGGGCATTTGCATTGTGCTGTCTTAATGTCGTGGCGAAATTGTGCAGACCCGAGAAGTCTTCGCGAGCGCACATATAGAGATATTTGTGTGGCTGGCTCTGCAGGAAGGCATCGATGGTGGCCTTCTCGACGATGCGGATAGGGCCGGGAGGTAATCCCGGGTTCAGGTAGGTGTTGTAGGCCGACTGAACGCGCAGGTGGCAATTCAGTATGCGACGCAGGGCAAAGTCCCCTACGGCATACTTGACCGTTGGGTCTGCCTGAAGGAGCATGTTGCGTTGCAGACGGTTCCAGTACAAACGTGCCACGGTAGCACGTTCGCGGCGGTCGGCAGTCTCCTCTTCTGCTATGCTGCACAGGATGCACGCCTGCAGTGGCGTTACATTGAGGGCCGATGCCTGGGCCAACCGTTTGTCGTTCCAGAATCGGCGATACTCCGTCAGCATGCGTCGCATCAGTTGCTCTGGCTCGATGTCCCAATAGACCTCGTAGGTGTCGGGCAGGAAGATGCTGCTCACCGTGGCGCTGTCGCAACCGCTCTCTGCGAGCAGTTCCGGGCTGTACATGGCTTGCAGCAACTGCAGCGAGTCGGCTGCCAGTTGGTCTGCCATGTGACCTGCCAGTTCATGCAGCATGCGTGTGCCGATGAAGGTGAGACGCACCGGGTCCTGCTGATGTCGGGCTATGCGTCGTACGATGTCGTCCGTCGATAGTTCGGGGGTGAGGTGGTAGGCTCCTGCTCTGTGCCGCTCCAGCGCCTGTTCCAGGCTGTATTTCGTGCAGGCTATGGCAAACTCGGGTGCATCGGTGTCGATGCCCGCGTCAGCCAGCCTCTCCAGGGTCAGCTGTGGGTCGTCGCCTGTATGTATATATAGCCACTGGGCTTCGGTTACAGGGTGTGTGGTGGTCGATTTCCAGTAGAAATAACCTGCCACTGAAGCCGATGCAAGTACGATGGCAACGCATGCCAATATGCACCAAAGCAGTGTCCGTGTCTTCATATCTTTCTTGTCAGAGGTTTCGGGGGTATGCAGTAGCCTGCCCCCTTGTTGGAATTTAGAACAAAACTAAAAGTCTTTCGTTTGTGTACGTAGCTGGGTCAATGGTTGATCCCGGGAAATTAGTTTTACACAGGGTTGTTTAGGAGCCGTGCCTTGCGGGCAGTGAGGCTCTTGTGGTGTCTCCTTATCGAGTGCAAAGATACAGATAATTTTCGATAGTCCCAATATTTTTAACTTTAAACTTGCATAATTGGGGCGGATTGCTTAAATTTGCGCGTCAATTTAATGAAAATCAACTATGACAGAATACACAGCGACTCATAGCGAAGCATCGGCAGCAGTTGCCTGTTCCCGTCCCGGACTGGTGATGGAGGGTGGCGGAATGCGTGGCATCTTTACCACAGGAGTGGTTGACGTGCTGCTTGAGCATAATGTGCCGTTCAGCTGTGCCGTGGGCGTATCGGCAGGAGCCTGTTTCGGCATCAATATCAAGTCGCAGCAGATAGGTCGTGCATTGCGTTACAACGTGCAGATGCAGGGCAATCCCCACTATATGAGCATGCGTTCGTGGCTCACGACGGGCAATTATGTCAATGCCGAGTTCTGTTATCATACCCTGCCTGACCGGCTCGATGTCATTGACCGTGACACCTACCAGCGCAATCCCATGCCGTTCTATGTTGTGTGTACCGATGCCGATACCGGCCAGCCGGTCTATCAGTGCATCGAGCATCTCGAGTACGAAGACCTCGAGTGGGTGCGCGCCTCGGCTTCCCTGCCTATCGTGTCCAGGCCGGTCTGCATCGGGGGCAAACGTCTGTTGGACGGCGGTCTGTCGGACTCGCTCCCGCTCCGGTTTGCCGAAAGGGTAGGCAGTGAGTACAACCTGGTCATACTGACCCAGCCCCGCGGGTTCCGCAAGGCTCCCGTGCATCACCCCTGGAAGTATAGGTTGCTGTGTGGCCGATACCCGGCTGTGGTGCGTTGCCTGCAGCATCGGCCCGATATGTACAATGCCCAACTCGAGTATCTCGAGGCGCAGGAGAGGGCGGGCAAGACGCTGCTCATCGCACCTCCTGAACCATTGAATATAGGCCGCATCGAACTGAATGGCGACAAGTTACAGCATCTCTATCACTTGGGCCGACAGGCCTGCTTGGCACAGCTGGACCAGGTGCTGGACTTCGTTGCTCAACACTCTGACTTGAGTCCGAACAGGTAGTTCACCACCTTGCGGTTGGCATCGCCGATGGCCTGGCTTGCCATGGCAAGGTTGCGGCGGAAGACCTCGTAGGTCTCGGCGCCGTTGTCGCACAGGTCGGTGACCGACTTGAGCAGCAGTATCGGAGTGTGGTAGAGCGAGGCGACAAAGGCGATGGCAGCTGCCTCCATGTCCTTGAGCTGACCCTGGTTGGCCTGAATGATCTCGAGGTCGCAGGGCTGCATGTCCAATGATGAGCCGGTGGTCACCTTGCCCATGCGGCAATGCAGCATCTCGGCTATCTCGGCCGATCGGTCGGAGAGGGGATAGTTGCCCAATGCCTGCGTGCCCCAGGCGTCATCGCCCGGTACGCGTCGGTCGTGGAACATTACGGCATTGCCCACATATACTTCGCCTATCTTGGCTCCGTTGGCTTCGAAGGCTCCGCAGGTGCCGGAATTGATGATCAGGTCCGGCTTCCTCTGCTGGATGGCTGCCATCGTGGTGACAGCGGCTGCCTCACAACCGACCAGGTCGGTTCCGTGCTGCTGACCATTGAGCACTACGTCGAGGGTGTGACCCTGCATCTCGGTCGAGTACAATTTGCAAGGCAGTGGAGCGAAAAAGTCTTTTACTTCGCTCACAGCGAACATATCGATAAATGGCTGTGCTTCAGCCTGCATGGCAACGATAAAACAGATATGCATAGCTTAAAAGAAATTAAAGGAAGTGACAATTTCTCTGACAAGGAAGTGACAGGGAATTGACAAGGAATTGACAGGGAAGTGACAGGGACGATACAATCGACGGCGAAGACTGGTGGATATCTATAATTACTATAGTATCTATTGTTTCTATAGCGTCTATAGTTTCTATAGCATCTATAGCCTCTATAGCTTCTATAGCTTCTATAGCTTCTATAGTCTCTATCTCTTCTTCAATAAAAAACGCCCGGAGAAAACTCTGGGCGCTTATTTTTTATAAAGCGATGGAATTTAGTTCATGCCGATTTCCTTCTTGATGGCTGCCTCGATTTCGGCGCCTCTCAAGCCGCGGGCCTTGATGATGCCGTCACGACCGATCAGGATGGTGTAAGGCAAGCGGAGTACGCCGTAAGGAGTGGTAGGAGAGTTGGTCTTCTTGCCCGAATAGAGCATAGGCCATACGATCTCCAGCTCGCTGGCAGCACGCTGTGCATCGTAGATGGTGTCTTCCCATACGGCAGCACTTACGAAGAGAACCTTCTTGCGGTAAGTCTGTACGATAGGTTTGATGTAGTCGCGGAGCTCATTGCGGCTTGGAATGCTTGACGAAGTCCAGAAGGTGAGCAGCACGGGCTTATTGTGCTTGAACATGTTCGAGAACTTGGTCTGTACGTCACCACGGCGCTCTTCGCACTCGAAGTCAACATAGCGCTTGCCTACGCCGGTTGCCTCGGCAGCCTTTGCAGCGGTGTAATATACGTTGAGGATAGAGTCGTTCTTGTACAGTTCGCACAGGTTCATGACGCTATCGAGCTGCTTGCAATTGAATTCTTCGCAGAGAGAGTGAGTAATCTGGAGACCCAACTTGTCGCCGATGTGGGCATTGGCCTGTTCCTGCAGGTATGCATCGTACACAGCCTGGAGGCTATCCTTGTTGGCATCGCGACGCTTGCCGAGTTTCTTCAGCTCATTGATGCGGGCTTCGAACTGTGCCTCTGGGCTCATCATTCGCTGTTCCTGTTTTGCCTTTGAGAGTGCCTTGGCGATTTCCGTTGCGTTCTCATTGTCGTTTTTCTGACCGCAGCCTATGAAGAGTGCTGCAACCACAACTGCATAAATGAATTTTTTCATTGTATTTGGGTGAAATTTATATGTGCTGGTTCGTTGTTTGACTGAACATCTATATGAACATTTACTTTGTAACGGAGAAAAAGTAAAGTCGGGGGCAAAGATAAGCAGATTTTTTTAAAGTACAAAGTTTTTCCCGAAAAAATGTTTAGATGTTCCCAAATTTGTATGGATTGAGAGTGCATATATGCCGTATTGACTTGTGCTTTTTGCATAAACTGGCCAACGCGCCGTGTCGATTACGGTTTAGAAAAGCGTGGTTGTGTGGGCCGGTGATTGAGCGCAATGTATTGTGCAGTAGCGCGTTTTCGGATCAATATGACTATCGGTTGATTCCTTCTCGGTCGCGGTGGTTCCTGTCTTCTGTGGATGGATTGAAAAAAATGTTTTTGTCAGTAATGCTGTTTCCTGTTTGTCAGTAACGTAATCCAAAGCCTTAGTAATGTTTTGTTTGTTCTGGGGTTATACCCTTGATTTCTTGTGGATTGTTTTTGCAATACATTCATTATACGGAGCAATTGTCCAGTTGTGACATTAGTTTCGCATTTTTTTTCAACTTTTTTTGTATGACCCGAAAAATATCCTTATCTTTGCGCGGTCAATCTTTGAACAAATTCTGGACAATTTTTGAACAAAATCATTCTAAATCCATTTTAAATAATATGAAGAAATTTCTGACAGTATGTCTCGCCGTTGTCTCGCTGTGCAGCTGCGGTGGTAACAAGGTAGAACCTAAAGTAGATTTGAAGCAGGCTATTGAGGAACTCACCCAGTGGCAGCAGGCTATCAATGCCGAGTTCCAGCAGCCCGGTGTCAACCAGGACAGTCTGGAGCAGGTCTATTACGCTCACTTGCGTGAGGTAGCTCAGCAGCATATCGGCGATTCGCTGGGCCTGGACATCACCGCCAATCTGGCTTACACCATGTCCCTGGCTGAACTCGACAGTGTGATGAACCTGTGCGATATGTACAAGAACGAGTCTCATTTCCAGCGTCTGCGCCAGGCTAAGTTGGCGGAGGAGGCTACCGCTGTCGGCAAGCAGTATATAGACATCGAGGGTATTGACGCCAAGACGGACAAGCCTTTGAAGTTGTCTGATATCGTTGGCAATGGCAAACCTACCATCGTCGATTTCTGGGCCAGCTGGTGCGGCCCTTGCCGTCAGGAGATCAGCCGTTCGCTTTCGGCCTATGCTCCTCAGTATGCTGGCAAGGTCAACTTCGTCGGCATCGCCGTCTGGGAGAACTCTATCGATGACACCAAGGGCGCCATGGCTCAGTTGCCTATCTCTTGGCCAATCATCTTCGCTGGCGACCGTACTAACTCTCCTGCCGAGAAGTATGGTATCGTTTCTATTCCTCAGATTCTGCTCATCGGCGCCGACGGTACTATCAAGGCCCGCAATCTGCGTGGCTCCGCCATCGATGCCGCCATCAAGGCCGAGCTTGGCCTGTAATTGAGGACGCCATCCGACAATTCCGAGAAGAGTGTTTTCTCGGGCTGTTGAGTCTTTTATTCTCCATTAATTGAAATTAATAGACATTAATTCAGTTAGTGGAGATTTTTTTTTGTTCTCCAATAATTGATATGGTTTTTTACTCCATTAATTATCATTAATAAACATTAATTCAGTCAGACGGTTTTAGGCCACAATAGTATAGTAGCCAGCCGAAACGCTTTTTCGTTTTCGTTATCGTGCGAAGTTCTTTCTCCATTAATTGAAATTAATAGACAATAGTTTTGTTGGTGGAAATTACGGCTGTTCTTGGCAGGGTTGTCTTCATTCTTCGAGAGCAAAATGGTAGTGAAATGACGAAAAAGTATGCATTTGTTTGGAGATTAATTAAAATAATGTTATCTTTGCACCGTCATTATTAGCACAATAGTGGCAGAGATACATCTCGTTACAACTATCAACAAAAAAACATAACACAACACATCCTAATTATGAAAAAGTTTTTGACTCTTGCAATGGCGGCTATTGCGGCTGTTTGCACATTTACATCGTGCGACGATGACGAGAAGACGGCCATGCGTCTGTCGGGCGAATGGGAGGGAGAATTCTATGCTTATTATGAATATTACTATAAGAGCGAGAGGACCCCACGTCGCGAATATGCCAGCAATACCTATATGCAGTTCGTGCCCGATCACCTGTTCGGCAGCACCAAGGGTACTGGCTATGAGGTAGATTTCTACAACGACGGTCCTATCGAGTATATGTTCTACGAGTTCGATTACAAGATTACCGACGGCGTTCTCTATCTGACCTATTTCGATGCCGAGGGCATGGACGTGGCAATCCAGGACTATCGTCTGTCGTATGACCGATTCAAGGGCTACTTCGGCGAGAATCGCAGCTCGTTCGAACTGTACAAACTGGACAGCTTCGACCATACACAGTATGTCAGCCCCTTCAAGGCCCGTGCCGTCGATTACATCAACGAGTACTATGGCTGTGGTCGCACCCGTGTAGCCGAGGGTGACGCTGAAGAGACTGAATTGCCGATTGAGATTATCTCTCACGGCCATCATAAACGTTAAATGAGATTATGACGACACAGAGTGAGCGCGCTACTTTCGCTACCCGTCTGGGTGGCATCGCTGCGGCCGTAGGTTCGGCTGTAGGTTTTGGCAATATCTGGCGGTTTCCCTACATCACGGGCCGCGACGGTGGAGCAGCCTTCCTGCTCATCTACGTGGTGGCAGTGTTGGTGCTGGGCATACCGATGATGATAGCCGAGTTCAGCATAGGCCGTTCTGCCCATCGCAATGTGGTGGGGGCCTACCGTATGGCGGCACCGGGGACCAAGTGGCATTGGGTCGGTATGTTGGGCCTGGTGGTGGCAGTACTCATTCTGGGATTCTATACCGTGTTGAGCGGTTGGACGTTGCGCTATACCTTTGTCTCGCTGTCGGGCAATCTGCACGGCGGCGAGTTCCTCGGGTTCGTGAGCGATACGTATCAGCCGCTCTTCTGGACATTGTTGTCCATCTTCATCTGCGCGGCTATCCTGCTGGGCGGAGTGCAGAAGGGCATAGAGCGGGCATCGAACGTGATGATGCCGCTGCTGGCCGTGCTGCTTCTGGTGCTGGTGGTCAACAGTGCCATGCTTGATGGATTTGAGGAGGGCGTGGCATTTCTCTTTGTGCCCAAGTGGGAGGATGTGACCGTGCAGACCTTCCTCGATGCCATCGGTCAGGCTTTCTTCTCGCTCAGTGTGGCTATGGGCATCCTGGTGGCCTACGGCAGTTATCTGGGCGACACTACCAAGATAGGCAAGACGGCCATCAGTGTGGCTGTGCTCGATACTTTGGTCGCCGTTCTGGCCGGTGTGGTCATCTTCCCCGCCTGTTTTACCTATGGACAGGAGGTGGGTCAGGGACCTGGTCTGATGTTCGAGACCCTGCCTACCGTCTTCGAGCAGATGCCAGGAGGTTGGCCATTGGGTGCAATGTTCTTCCTGCTCATCACGTTGGCTGGATTGACGTCGTGCATCAGCACCTTCGAGGTGCCGATCTCCTATCTGCAGGAGGAGTGGCACATCTCGCGCCGTCGTGCAGTGCTCATCAGCAGTTGCTATGCTCTGGCGCTCGGCATCTGTTGCAGCCTGGCCATGGGCGAGTGGAGTGACTTCAAGTTGTCGCTGCCCACAGCGCACGGACTGGAGTCGTACAATCTGTTCGACTTCCTGGACAATCTCACTTCCCGCTACATGATGCCTATCTGTGCCATCCTCACCTCCCTCATGGTCGGCTGGTACCTGAAGCGTGACTTCATGCACGACGCCATCACCAACTGGCGCACCGACTCCGGCTGGTATCTGCGTCCGCTGCTCATCCTGCTCCGTTTCGTGGCCCCCGCATTGATATTGATTATCTTTGTGGCGAATCTGCTCTGATTCGTTATTTGCAATTAATAGCGTGTATGCCTTATGTCAAAATACGAAATACCATTCTTGACGGCATGTATTCATGCTTTTGGACAGCGGTTTGATATGGATAGACAAGCCGCTTTCAGATATTTGCATCAGTACAAGGGTCTGTCATTTCTCATAGAGTTTTATGATGTAGAACATGTGCAGTCGATGGATGAGACCATTGATGACCTACTCGTCGTCTGCCAGAAAAATGGAGGAAAATTGTCATGAAACTCTATCACGGAAGCAATCAGGATATTGAGGCGATTGACCTTGACCGAGGATTGCAATACAAGGATTTCGGAAAGGGGTTCTACCTGACCCCGAATCGAGATACGGCCATCCGTATGGCACAGAAGAAGACTCGCCTTTTCGGGGGGCAGGCTACGTTGCTGACTTATGAATTGGATGACAACTATATTTCGTCAGGGCTTAACGTCAAGAAGTTCCCAGAACAGGCCACAGTTGAATGGTTCCTGTTTGTCGATGCCAACCGTGACCGCAATCATCCTTTGCCGGTTCATGATTACGACATTGTTATTGGACCAATAGCTGATGATGGTGTGGTCCTGCAGTTGACCAACTACAGGGAGGGAATCTACAGTCCGGAACAGGCAGCTGTGTTATTGCAGGATAAATATCTGGATCAGCAGTATTTCTTTGGTACGATGCAAGCGTTAAAGTATCTGATCAAAACTAATGTTGAGTATCTATGAAACAGCCTACCCATAAACAGATAGCCACATATCTGACCAATTATGCATTGAGCGAATTGGTCAAGTATGTTGTGGAAGATACCGCCTGCACGGTAGAACAGGCCATGGAGCGGGTTTATAATTCCAAATTCATGGATATCCTGCAGGACGAGGATGGTGAACTCTATGTGCAGAGTCCTGCCTACCTCTATGAATTGATGAAGAAAATGGAGGAATGAGATAGGTAGTTGTTCATAATTATTTAATTATGCCTCGTGCTCATAATGAAGCCCAACCGTAAACGGATGGGCTTTTTTGATTTAGTACTACGCTTGTTACATATTGAGCGTGTCTTTGAATTCGTCTTGCATCCGTATATGATTAAATTATTGTCAATGATTTGGATAAATCCGAAAAAGTGAGTATCTTTGCGCCGACAGATTTTATAGGTTCTATAGTATTATAGCTCCTATAGCATCAGTAAATAACCATTTAACCCTATTCACGTGAACGACAGAGCTCATTTTGTTACGCGTTTCGGCGGAGTGCTGGCAGCCGTAGGATCGGCTGTCGGTCTGGGCAATGTATGGCGGTTTCCCTACGAGACAGGAGCTCATGGGGGAGCCGCTTTCCTATTGGTCTATCTGGCTTGTGTGCTGTTGCTCGGCACCCCATTGCTGTTGGCCGAGTTGGCCATCGGCCGTGCCACACATCGCAATCCCGTGGGGGCGATGCGCGCATTGACCGGGCGCAGGCGTTGGACCCTGTTGGGCTATGCCGGTGCGGTGTGCATGGTGCTCATCGTGGCATTCTACAGCGTGGTGGGCGGCTGGACATTGAGCTATACCGTACACACGGCGATGGGTCAGGTGCCCGACTTCGGCGCCTTCACCACGTCACGCTGGGCGCCTTTGGGCTGGATGACCCTGTTCTTCGCCATCAATGCAGCCATCCTGCTGGGCGGGGTGGTCAAGGGCATAGAGCGAGCCACCAATGTGCTGATGCCGTTGCTGTTCATCATGCTGGCGGTGCTGTGCGTCCGTTCGTTGATGTTGCCCGATGCAGGGCGGGGGTTGGAGTTCCTGTTCCATCCCGATTTCAGCAAGATAGATGGCAATGTGGTCGTCTCCGCCATGGGGCAGTCGTTCTTCAGCATCTCAGTGGGCATCGGTTGTCTGCTCACCTACGGGTCGTACATGCCCGACCAGGCACGGCTGGGCCGCACGGCATTGAGCATCGCGCTGATGGACACCATGATAGCTATCCTGGCCGGCGTGATTATCTTCCCCGCCTGTTTCTCTTACGGCGTGCAGCCCGATGCGGGACCGGGGTTGGCGTTCATCACATTGCCCGATGTTTTCATGCAGATGCCCGGTGGCATGGTGTGGTGTTTCTGTTTCTTCCTGCTGCTGGCGGTGGCAGCCATCACGTCGAGCCTCTCCATGTTGGAGACGCCCACGGCCATACTGCAGGAGCAGTGGCACATATCGCGCCGCAGTGCCGTGCTCATCTCCACGTTGACCGGTTGGGTACTGAGCGTGGCGTGTGCCATGTCATTCTGTCCCGACTGGAGCAACATGCTCACGGTGGGCGGACTGACGGTGTTCGACCTGTTTGACAAGGCTACAGCCAATGTCATCATGCCCGTGTGCGGCTTCATGATGGCGGTGTTGGTGGGCTGGGTGGTCGATCCAGCGCGGCTCTTGCCCCATCGCATGGGCGAGCAGGGTGCGCCGTGGTACTACAGACCGTTTGTCTATGCAATGAGATTTGTTGCTCCACTTTGCATTTTGTTGATTTTCTTGAGCGGATTGGGCTGGATTTGAAAGAAAATGCATTGAATATTTGTCCAGTTCAATGCAAAATAGTAACTTCGCCGACTCGATGATTGGTAACCATACAAAAAGTTGCCGATGATTGATAACCATCTAAAAAGTTATTGATAAACTATGAACTATTTATTTACATCGGAGTCCGTCAGTGAGGGACATCCAGACAAAGTCGCTGACCAGATCAGCGACGCTATTCTCGACCAATTCCTGGCACAGGACCCACAGAGCAAAGTGGCGTGCGAGACTTTGGTCACCACAGGTCAGGTAGTATTGGCCGGCGAGGTC
Source organism: Bacteroidales bacterium (assembly GCA_024694125.1). GTDB lineage: Bacteria > Bacteroidota > Bacteroidia > Bacteroidales > UBA3663 > Liminaster. Next base: position 14,624 of record JAILKE010000040.1, on the reverse strand, counting down.
AAGAGTCAGGCTTATGTAGATCTGCTCAACACTACTCGCGAGGTCATCAACCAGATAGGCTACACCAAGGCCGAGTATAAGTTCGACGGTGACAGCTGCGGCGTCTTCAGCGCCATCCACGAGCAGAGCGAGGACATCAACCGCGGCGTAGAGCGCCAGGAGGCAGCCCAGCAGGGTGCCGGCGACCAGGGTATGATGTTCGGCTATGCCACCAACGAGAGTCACAACTATATGCCTCTCACACTGGAGATCAGTCAGTTGCTGCTCATCGAGCTGGCCAAGATCCGTCGCGAGGGCAAGCAGATGCTCTACCTCCGCCCGGATGCCAAGAGCCAGGTCACTATCGAATACAATGAGCAGAACCGCCCCGTGCGTGTGCATACCATCGTGCTCAGTACGCAGCACGACGAGTTCGACACGGACGAGAAGATGCAGCAGCGCATCCGCGAGGATGTCATCAATATCCTCGTGCCTCGTGTACTGAGCCGGCTCAATGCCGAGGAGCGTGCCCTCTTCGACGACCAGATCATCTACCACGTCAATCCGACTGGTAAGTTCGTCATCGGTGGCCCTCACGGCGATACAGGTCTGACAGGTCGCAAGATCATCGTCGATACCTACGGTGGCCGAGGCGCTCACGGAGGTGGTGCCTTCTCGGGCAAGGATCCCTCTAAGGTCGATCGCTCAGCTGCCTATGCTGCCCGTCACATCGCCAAGAACCTCGTGGCAGCAGGCATTGCCGACCAGGCGCTCGTTCAGGTTGCCTATGCCATCGGTGTAGCCAAGCCAGTCAGCCTCTGTGTCAATACCTATGGCACTGCCAAGGTCCAGATGACCGATGCCGAGATTTCGGCCCGCGTATCGGACATCTTCGACATGACTCCATACGCCATCGAGAACCGCTTGAAGTTGCGCAATCCTATCTATCGCGAGACAGCCGCCTATGGTCACTTCGGTCGTCCTACGGAGACTGTTACCAAGCAGTTCTTCAACCGTTATATGTCGGAGCCTATTGTCCGCGAGGTGGAACTCTTTACCTGGGAGAAGCTCGACTACGTCGATGCCGTCAAGAAGGCCTTCGGAATTTAATCCGTCCGTCATAAATATATATATGCAGCCCTGCCAGTCGCGGGGCTGTTTTTATTTTAAACTTGCATCTCCATGAAACATTTGCCCAATAAACTTTGAGGATATTCTCCGTTAATTGTCATTAATAGACATTAATTCAGTCAGTCGGTCCGTGAATCTTCAAGTGATACAAATCAATCTTAGGATTTAATTCAAATTTATGGGTTCAAATCTCCATTAAACATTAAACTATAAACTTTAACCCTATTTTATCGCTACCATAAAGCGATAAATAGCGATGGGTCAGCAATGCTTCAGCGTAAGTGCAGCGTAAGACATTTCACTTACTCTTGTCTTACGCTGCACTTACTTTCGTCTTGATCTCCGCTTGTGCTGACAGTACCTGTATAGAACCCCAAAAATTCGCTGGCGCTCGTGTTAAAACTAACGTGTTAATACGTTGTGTTAATAGCCCGATGGGCTGTTCATACTCGCTGGCGCTCGTGTTATCCCATCCAGTGTCAATCTCCACTCCATTTTTCAATTTTATTTCAAAAACAATAAATTCCTGTTGAATTGCAGAAAATTAGTATAATCTTGCACGAGTTATTGATATTTTGTATATCTTTGCGCTGCAAATAGAAACTTTGAGATACGTGTTATGTCGCTTGGGGCGCGAAATGAATATAAATGAGCAAAAAGAAAAGGTATTCAATTTAATTTAGTGCAATACAACTGAGTTATTCCAATCGACAAAGATATCAATCCGTTTCTCCTGACAAGTAACTTATATAATCTTTTAATCCCCTAATATGGTTACAAATATGTTACGTTGGGTCGTATGCTTGTGCTTGTGCACATTGGGCATCAGTCCTGTTTGGGCTGAGCAGACGACTTTAGACTTCAAACAAATCAATGGGTTCGATCAATGGGGCTCTTCTTATGCCTCTCATACGGTAGAATACCCCGTAGGCACGGTGACATTCGCCAGTGCCAATCGTCAGAACGGCACGATTACGGACGTACCGGTCACCATGGGCAATGATGTGACGTTCGTCATGAAAGAGGGCTCGACCCTGAAAGCCCTGACACTGACCTGCCGTCCGTGGGGCTCAAAAGCGCAGACCATCACCCTGCACACCAGTACCGATGGCGGAAGCGATTACGAATCAAAAATTACATCTTCCAATTTTAAATTGACAGCCGACACGCTGCCCCCTGGTACCAATGCCGTAAAGTTTACTTTCAGTTCGGGAAAAAACCAGATAGGCATAGAGTCGCTCGCCATCACCTACACAACCGGCGTTGACGGTAGTTCACCAGTCCAACATACAGTGACCTTCGTCGCCAATGGACAGACGGTGAGCAGCACCTCAATGGAGGAGGGTAGCCCTATAACGTTCGACGCACTGGATGCAACCTATGTGCCTGAGGGTAAGACCTTCAGGGGTTGGACCACGGCCACTGTGAGCGGTATGCAGCAGACCGCACCCGATATGGTCAGCCAGGCTACGGTGGGAACAGCCGATGTCACCTACTATGCCGTCTTTGCCACTGCATCCACATCGGGTTCGGCTGCATGGCAGCGCAAGAGCGTATCGGAGGTAGTAGCCAACCCTGATCCAGACGGTACCTATGCGCTCATCACTCCCGATGGGCACGCTTTCAATGGCACCATCTCAAATGGCCATGGTCAAGTGACTCAGCAGGCATTTGTTTTTGACAATGGTCTCGCATCGACTGCCCCGGAGGGCGTGTGTGAACTAACTGTTATCAAGAACGGAAATGGAATCCTGATTAAAATAAAGGGTGATAGTCTATACGTTTATGCCAGAGCAAACAAATCTAAAAATTTGGCCTTGGGCAAGACCCCTTACGTATGGAATGATCAAAAAGGAAATCTGTGCCAAGACGGCAATAAAGCCTATTTGCGCTCTTTTGAAAATAGTTCAATCCGAACATATAGCAATGTAGGTAATGGTGATGCCCTTTACTTTGCCTACAAGCCGTCAATGACTTATGTTGACTATTGCACAAACGTCGATACCTCAAGCCCTCGGACGACTCAGGTAACCGTTGCTGATTGCGGTTATACCACCATCTGTCTGCCGTTCAATGCCATTGCAGCTGAGGGTGCACAGATATATGCGCTGCACAACGTCGCAGCCGACGAGTTGATCTTCGTCCCGAAGGACACCGCTATGATGGGCTATGGCTACATCGTGGCAGGTCAGGCAGGCGAGACCTACACCCTCACCGAGGTATTGGAGTCAGGTATAGATACAGACAACCTGCTGCAGGGTGTCGTGAAACGTACCGTCGTGTCGGCCCTGGGTCTGCAGGGTGAAGGAGACTACGCTTACCCCTGGATATTGGCCAAGGATGGCACCTTCAAGCGCTATGTCGGTGAGTTCATCCCCGCGGGCAAGGCCTACCTGGACGGCTTCTACGTACAGGTTATGTCGCAGGGCGCCAGCGCTATGCGCATCACCTTCGCCGAGGAGGATGTGACCGGACTGCAGTCTTTGTCCGATGCCCGCACCGCTCCGGCTGTTTACTACACACTCGATGGCCGCCGTGTGCAGCAGCCTCGTTCAGGCAGACTCTGCATAGACCGAGACAGGAAGATAATCATCCGATAATTGTACTAACAACAGACAAAAATGAAAAAGTATATATCCCCCAATATTTATTGTATAGATATAGATGCAGCCGAAGTGATGGCAGGCGGTGCCTCCCAGCAACTGCGAGTGTCACTCAACAATTGCATTGACGGCACGAACGACACTCCGAGTGAAGACGATTTCGCTGCACCAGAATATCGCTCCACATTGTGGGGCGAGTAACCACAACTCGCACAGCCGGAGCATTGCGCTTCGGCTGCGCGTTTTTTTCTTACGAAGACTTCCGTTGTATTCATTCATTATTCCCCAATATGAAGAAAATCTTTACTAATATCTTGAGCTGGACATGCCTGGCTGGCATGGCAGTATCGCAGGCGATAGGCGCCACAGGCGACTACGTCAAGGTTAAGACCGCACCGGACGACTGGAGCGGCGAGTATCTCATCGTGTACGAAGAATCGACGACCAGTGGATTGGCCTTCAAGGGGTCGCTCTCGTCCATCGATGCCGTAGGCAACAATGTGGCAGTGACCATCAGTCACGATACCATCTACGCATTGTCCAACCCCAATATCGACAATGAACGTGTGGTCATCGCCCTGTCCGATACGGCCAATGCCCGCTACAGCGTGCGCACTGCTACCTCCAGACTTTATATTGGCAATAATAGCAAAGATAACGGTTTGAGTGGCAATGAGACGACGGCATATCCCCACACGTTGGAACTGAACGCGGAGGACCAGTCGGTAGTGATGACGTCGTGTGCCAACAGTACTCCGACGTATATGCGCTACAACAATGCCAGCAATCAGAACCGTTTCCGTTACTATAAGAGTGCAAGTTCACAGCAGAAAGTCTCGCTCTATCGCCGCTTGTCGGACAATGGTCAGGGCGGTCAAGGTGGTGAAGGAGGTCAAGGTGGTCAAGGCGGACAAGGCGGCCAGGGTGACGACGAACAGGATACGCCTGTCATTACTTCGGTCGAATTGACAGGTACCCCGACGCAGACCACCTACTATCAGTACGATGCCTTCAGCACGCAGGGCCTGAGTGTGGTGGCTACCTACAGTGACAATGCTACGGTCGATATGACTGACTATGCTACATGGGAGTGCGCCCCCGATGTGTTCACAACTCTGGGCGAACAGACCGTCATGGTCTCGGCGTCCGTGGGTGGAGAGGAGGATATCCAGGAGTACAATGTCACGGTCGTAGCCTCGCCCTATCAGATGGCACGACTGGGAACCTTCGCCGGTACATCGGGCAACATCAATGCCGATGTGGCATACGCCGCCTACCAGGGTAACGGTACTACCCGTCCAGCAGTGAACGGCGATGGCAACCTGGTGCTGTACCAGGGCAGCACCGGTGTGGGTGGTTACATCTCGCTGGTGGGCGAGAGGGGCGTGACCATCAAGGAGGTCAAGCTCTATACCGCCGCCAATTACCCTGTCACGAAAGTGGCATGCGTGGAGGGTACCCTGAACGACGAGAATTATCCCGAGGCTGGACAGGGCACCACGGTGAACCGTTCGTCGCTCTACTACAAGCAGAACCTCAACAACGATACCGTCACGTTCTACTGCCTGGGCGCCGACAAGGGCGAGCGCCTCTGCATCGACTCGATCATCGTACATTACCTCAAGGAGGAGGTCACGTTGTCCCGTCTGCGCATTGACACCGCGAGGGTACGTCGGACCTACGACCAGAACCGTCCGTTCAACCCTGCAGGACTGATTGCATGGGCATATTACAGCAACGGCGACTCGGCCCTCGTGTCGGACATGGTTACCCTGACAACTCCCGACATGTCGCAGCCAGGTGTGCAGACTATCACGGTGCAGTATGTCGAGGATGGCATCACACTCCGTGAGACCTTCCAGATTCAGGTCAACGAGGTCGATTACCTCTTCTACGAGTCGTTCGACCAATGTACATCTACGGGCGGCAACGATGGTAAGTGGAGCGGATCGGTCGGCAGCGGTACTGTTACATTGGACAATGAATGGGTCAACAAAACCATTGTCGGTGGAGCCGACCGTTGCCTCAAGGTGGGCACCGGTAGCGCCAAGGGCTCAATACAGTCGCCTGCCATCACTACTGCGGGCGCAGCAGCCCGTCTCACCTTCCGCGCAGGTGGCTGGGATGGTGACAACTGCCAGCAGATAGTCATCAGCACTACTTCGGGCTACATCGGCAGGGATGCATTCACGGCTACGGGAAATTCATCGGTCGAAGTGACCCTGACCGCAGGCGAGTGGAATGACTATACGCTCATTCTGGTGGGCATCGAGGCCCCTGTGCAGTTCACCATATCGGCCAAACAGTCCAGCCATAACCGATTCTTCCTGGACGAGGTGAAGCTCTACGACTATGTAGTGCAGGAACCGAGCGGACTCTCCATCTGGGGATCGACCCCCGACAGCACCTATCAGATAGGTCAGACATTGGACAGAACAGGCCTCACAGCCTGGGCCAAGTTCAGTGATACGGACAGCCTGGAGGTGACCGACCTGTGCGACTGGAGCATCGAGCCTGCTACCTTCGCCTCCGCAGGTGAGGATATCACGGTGACCGTCACCGCTCAGTACAGCGGCCTCTCGGCCCAGTACGAGGAGTGCGTCACGGTCAGCCGCAGTGCATCGGCCATCACTATCGATGACATGGCGCTCAGTGTGGGTCTGTCCCAGACCATCCAGGCGGAGACCACTCCGGCTGATGCCGCACTCACCTACAGCGTGGTGAGCGGCGCCGACGTGATCAGTCTGTCGGGCAACACCATCACAGGCCTGCAGAATGGTACGGCTGTGGTGCGCGCCTCCTATGCCGGCAACGATGATTATGCTCCTGCCGAGACTACCTTCACCGTCACGGTCGATGCCTATATGACCGCTGTCATCACTGAGTTTACTTCTGCTAAGGGTGATTTCGGTACCAATGCTGCTATACATTACTGTGGATACAAGGGTACAGGTACATCAGCTGCCAAAGCTAATGACAAGGGATTGACCCTCTATCAAGGTGGCGGTTATGTTACCATCAGCGGTGCAGTGGGCGTGACCCTGCACGAGGTGACCATCACCACTGGTACGGAGTATGCTTCGACCTCCTTGGGCGTCGCCATTGACGATGCCGCCGTTCCCGCTACTGGCACCACGGTGACCAAGGGCAGCACCTATACCGTGTCGGACCTGGAGTGTGACTCGGTTCGGTTCTATTGCATAGGTGGAGACAAGAAAACCCGTCTGCAGATTGCAACGATCACAGTCAAGTATTCCCGTGTCGATGTATCGTTGTCGAGCATCACGCTCAACACGGACGAGACGGTCACGGAGTTCGTGCAGCGCAGCGAGTTCAGCCACGAGGGTACCATCGTCACCGCTCATTACTCCAATGGCAGCGAAGCCGATGTGACGGCCGATGCTGCTTTCTCTACACCGGATATGACCGTCACGGGCGAGCAGACCATTACCGTCACCTACGGCGGCAAGTCGGCCACCTATACAGTGACCATCACTCCCGAGGTGCTGGAGAGCCTCTCACTGAGTGGCAACTATCCGACCCGCTTCAATGCAGGGGACACCTTCAGTCACGATGGTCTCGTGGTGACTGCCCACTACAACAGCGGCCGTACCGCCGACGTCACAGCCGAGGTTACCTTCTCCGAGGTTGAGATGACGGCAGGCGACCGTGTGGTGACCGTCTCCTATGGCGGCGTGCAGCAGCAGTACAGCATCCGCATCAAGGATGCCAATACGCTCTTCTACGAGACGTTCGACCGCTGCGTCGGTACCGGTGGCAATGATGACAGGTGGAGCGGCAGCATAGGTAGTGCTAAGGTTACGACCGACAGCACCGACTGGAGCATGGTCAAGGCTGGAGGCGCTGATGGCTGCCTCAAGTTGGGCAACAAGGACAATCGCGGTTCTGCCCAGACGCCAGCCATCACCATTGGCGAAGAGGTAGCTGTGCTGACCTTCCGCGCCGGTGCCTGGTTGGCTGACGAGGAGAAGGACAGCATCGTGCTGTCGGCCACCTCGGGTACCCTCAGCACTACCCGCCTGGAATTGACCCGCGGTGCTTGGCGCAACTATGCCGTGGCGCTGACTGGTGCCGGGGCATCGAGCCAGATTACATTCAGTGCTAAGGAGGCATCGCAGAACCGTTTCTTCCTCGATGATGTGCGCGTCAGCCGCGGTTACAGCCGTGCGGTTACTTTGGCCGATGATGGCTACCGCTGGGGTACCATCTGTCTGCCTTGTGACGTAACGCCAGCAGGACGCTCGGGCGCTGCATTCTACAGCGTTGTCGAGGTGCTGCGCAACAGTGACAGCGAGGTGATAGGCCTCTCGTTGGGCGAGGAGACTGGCACGCTCCTGGCGGGTCGGCCATACATCTATTGCGCGTATGCTCCTGCTGTGGTGTGTGCTTACAGCGGTACCGCAGTCAGTGAGGCTGTTCAGGCTCCTTACCTGGTGGGCAACCTGTCGGCCGAACCTCTCACGGTGGCCGATGGTCACTTCCTGATCGGCGACAACCAGATTCATATGGTCAATGGTGCCGAAGCCTCGATAGGCAACAATCGCGCCTACATCGATGTGCGTCCTCTCGGCCTTGACGAAGTGCCCGTTGAGGTCTATGCCAACGTAGTGCGTTTCTACTTCGACGGTACGGTCGAGGGTGACATTGTCACTGCATTGGAGAGCATTGAGTCTTGTGACAGCCAGGCCCCTGCTACCTTCGACCTCCAGGGCCGTCAGGTATCAGCCCCACAGCGCGGCCAACTCTATCTGCGTGGCGGTCAACTCTATATGTTACGATAATCAACCACAATTTCAATATGCAAACTAAACAATATACAGCTCCGCGCGTCGAGGTAATAACCCTCGACACGCAGCCGCTTATGGTGGGCAGCACCCTGGGCCGTGGCGACGACTACACCTCGGGCGTTGTAACGGGTGACGCTGCCGCTATGCGCCACACCGATTGGTCAGACTACGAGAAGTAGCTCTTCTCTCTAATACATAAATCACCCCCGGGAGAAATTGGATCCATGTGGCTCCGTTCCTCTCGGGGGTGATTTGTTAGAAAATAATGATTGTGCGGTCGGCTAATACTCTATTGACTACTTAGTAGTAATAAATCTTGCCATCAGACCCTATACCACATATTGAGACTTTGATCATAGCTCGCCGCGAACTGTTGTAGAATTTGTAGTAGTCACATTTACGAGGCCTACAAATAGTGATACTTTGAATAATGTACGAACAGTTTTTTCCACTTGTGCAGCCAAAGCTATGTTAGAACAAACGTCCCTTTTACTACCTTTTTACTCCCCTTTTACTCCCCTTTTTTACTGAAAGTGAGCAAGGCGAAGACTTGCGAAACTTGAATTACAGATTATATTTATAAGAGAGTGTGACCTCGCGGCGGCGCAGGTTGTAACGATAGGTATAATAGTTCAGACCATCGTAGAGAGAATAGGTCCAGCGGTTGTTATCGGACAGATTGTTCAGACAGAGTTCCACCTCGTGATGTCCTTCTGTCCAGTTCAGGCTTGCATCTACATAATGGTCAGGATGCCAATGTACGATGTTGCGCCATTGACTTTCGGTCGAAGCCCTCAACTGCCAGTGTTTATTTAGATTGAAGAAGATGCGGTGGTGAGTGCTCCAGCACCAATCCTGGTCCAAAGCCGAAGCTTCCGAATTGTAATCTATCTGCATGGCAGAAAAACTGACGCCATTCTGGATACAGAGTCTGCGATTAAGCAGGAACTTCTCGCTCTGCAGTGTAGCGTTGTATTGTCGCCGGCGTAGGTTGTAAAGCAAGCTGTTGCGCATCGCATCGCCATGCTGCCAGGTGTAGGAGCCAGTCAGTCTGAGCGTCCATTCAAGTACATAAAAATTCTGGAAAGCGTTGGCCGACACACGAGTCTGCCCCATCGCATTGTCCCTGCGCGTAGAGCGGTCGATAGACAAGCCATCCTCGAAACAGCTGTTGGCCAAATGTGAAGAACTGGTACGTAGCACGTCGGCCGAAAGCGAACAGGTAGTACCATCCAACTGGTTGCGATAGATGAGCTGCAAGTTGCCAGATTGCTGGTTTGTATGCGGCATGGAGCCATCGCCCATAGTGACCCGTTCCAGATAAGAAGTCCAAAGGGGTGCCGTCATTAGATCGGTGATATCGCCGCTTTGTTGCTGTGAGCTTGCCATGCCGCGAAGTTTCAGCAACGGAGTAAAAGTGTATTGTCCTATCAACTGGGCACCAATCAACAGAGGCGAGAGATGCTGCGATAATTGTTGACTGGTGTTTTCGGCCTCTATATACGACAGCGAAACAGGAAGGTCGAGGCGGAGGTCCAATCGTTGGCCCGTATAACGTATAAAAGGGTTCAAGGTAGCGGTGACGCCAGTATATCGACATCTATTGGCATCCGAAATCGCATTGCTGCCAGTGCTCCAGTCGAAGTCAGATTGCAAGGAATGATGTTGGTAGTTGGCTTTCAGTTCAGCGCCCGTGCTACACTTTTTCAGCCATTTTACATAGAGCGTGGTGGCGGCATCGGCAGCATAGGTGGCGGCCTTGCAATGCTGAGACAGGCCATGACCGAGGGCATCGTAACCGAGAGTAGAAGGAGTCTCGCCTGCATACATATTCACATCCCACTGCATTGCATTTCGTTCGGAGCGGGCAATAAAAGTGGTATTGCCCACATACTGCCAAGCATGACTACGCCATAGCTGGGTACCTGAAGTATGTAGCGTATCGTACTGCGTACCGACTGTATATCGCTGGCGGTCGCGGTTCAATTGAAACGTACTGAGATGTTTCACATAGCGAGTGTCTGCATTATACTCGTACTTAAACTGAACGTCGGCTTCGCCTGCCGACAAGTGGCTGCTGGCACGAGACAGAACCGAGGCGTAATTCTGCCCCAGATAATAGAGGCCAGAGCGCTGCTGACTGAAATCGTTATGTTCGTTGCCCAGGCTGACAATCAGACGAAGCTGGCTATCACGTTTGGTCTTGCGCAGCATATTACACTGCATCCGTTGCAGTTCGTTGTCACGGTAGCGTTTTTCGGCTATCTGCGGAGTGCCGAGCAATGTCTCCAGCCAAGGCAGCTGCAAGGCATAAGGCAAAGATACATCGGAAAGCAGGCTCTGCTCCATTTCGGAATTGGGCACGAACCAATGTTCACGCTGGCGCACAGAACACAACATCTGACGAGTCCGGGACAAACTCATCAACTGCACATTAGCCATCTCTTCGACCTGGTCATCCTGCCACCCGCCTCCAGCTTGGGCATAACCTATGGGACGTGACAGACGGTCTTTTTTCAGTTTGACATTGATAGCTCCACGGTTGGAGGGTAGATAATCGCGCAAAGACTTAATTGGCTGATGGTCTTCAAGGATTTCGATTATATTCAAGTCTTCGGGTTTAAGGTTTCGTGTGGCGAAAGTGTATTTGCTGTCAAGCAAATCCATACCCTCGATGTAGAAATGGTTGATGGGCTTATCTTGATAAGTGATGGTTCCATCGGACCGGATATCCACCCCTGGAATGCGGCGCAAGATGTCCTCGAGAGTTCGGTCGGTAGCAGCCGTGAGGTCGTTCACCATATAACCCAGCGTATCGCCATGCTGTATAACTATGGGAGCCTTGTATTCGACCTCGGGCAGCACAATGATCTGTGCCCTCAGTGACAAGGCGACCATAATACCAATAGAACACAGCAGGATTCTGTTTATATGTGAGTTCATTCTAATTCTTGTGGACTATAAAATTTACGGGGCATCTGCATCGGGGTTCCATCCATATTGGTAACAATGCCTGCCATAGATTGACCTGGATTGAGTTTATGTTGTCTTACGGCTTTGTTAAACCGTTCACGTGTAGTCTTGATAGATTTATTTGGATCGGGGTAGCAGACCTTTTGTTCCTGGTTCAGAATCTTTTCGGCCACATAGCTCTGCATACCATCGAGTGTCTCGGCTTTTAGTATCATGCCTGGCAGGTCTCCAAGTTTCCAAGGACCGTCACTAGGTAATGCTTGAGTGAACCATGCCACCCAAGTCCTGCCTCGGAAGGGGAGTATTGCCTTTTGACAAGAATAACCTATAATTGTCTGGCGCTCCTCGCAGAGGGTCCAATCCAATTTAGGTAGATCTTCATAATAATACATACTGCCCATTGATACATAATCCTTATATAGTATGCGATGGTCATCACGCCATTTGCATATATAGAAACTGAGATTTTCTGCTCGATACCGATACAACAACCGTCCATATTGGCTTCTTAATATTCGGTCACGACCAATAGAGTCGATAGCCAATGACATCAGGAAATTTTCGTAATTACTGTAGAACGAAGCCTTGCTACCCACGACCAATATCTCGTTCTTTTCCTGCACCTGCTTGATAACTGTATCTTTAGCCACATATTTATACACTACCTGTAGGTGACTTACGTCAACATCGACCATGGGGGCTAAAGGGGCGATTCCATCTACATCGTCTTCTTCAGCCAAGCACTGCTGACTGCAACAAAGCGCAATCAAAATAAAGGGCAATAATAATTTTAGTCTCATTTTAATCATTTTTATCAGTAATGGTAGTTGTGTCCAATCAGATAAGACAGCCACAACTACTCTATAAACAAGTGGGTCAGCTAATCTTTATTACCTGCAAATAATACTTAAGAATTTGCCTGTAATTTTATAGATGCATGTGGTAGTATGCCGCATCACAATTCATTTCTCTAAGCCAATCAATATAATCTTCATAACATTCGAAATAAGCATAGCTGGAGCCTGTAAATTCGATACCAGAACGATTTCTATAGGTTCTTGCAAAAGATATAACTGCAATAGCAAGTAAAGCCAAGCAAACAATTATTTTCTTTTTTTTTCATAACTGATAGTTTTTATTCTTTTTCTTCTGGACTATAAAAAAGGCGATTTATTTGTAAGGGGGTATTGTCTGCATTGGAGATTAGTCCTGCCATAGTCTGGTTGGCATTCGTTTTATGCAGCATTAGATGTTTATTGAACTTCTTTCGTGTGGTTTTCTGTACCATTGAATCGTCATTATAAACAATTGGAATCTGCTCGAACGAAACTATACAGGCTGTAAAATTCTGCTCTCCATCTTCGCTGACTGCTTTGAGTATCAAACCTGGCAATCCGTTGAATTTCCATGGACCGTCGGAATACTTCAGTTCAGGAGCATACCAGGCGGTCCAGTTACGTCCACGGAAACTAAGCATAGCTTTGTGACAGCAGTACCCAGCTATTGTATCCTGGCCTTCACACTTTTGCCATTGCATATCGGGTATTGGTTCATCGTATTTCATAGAAACCATACCTGCATAATTACAATAAATCAGATTATTGTGATTATATTGCTTTAAGAGATGGTAGGAAAATTCTTTCGCATTATATTTTTTAGTCAGTTGAAAAAAGAGTCTTTTATCTATATTTTCAAAACCTATACTATCCGCAGCCTTATTGAACTGGTAAGCTCCATAGTTAACGAATACAGACAAACTGTCTTTTATCATCAGTATATTTTTAAATTCCTTCTCTTCTTTTAATACAGGATCTACAACTTTGCGCTGATAAATAACGTACATTGAAGTGTTTCCCGCATGAATCTGTGGTGTAAACTTCAACGGTGCATTATTAGCAGACTGGGAAAATGCAATTTCTGAAGCACAAAAAGAAAAAAGGAAAATCAACAAAATGCTGTGAAAAGTATTTGATAATTTCATAACTGCAGATAGTATAGGTTTATTGATAATCAAATAATCACGAATTATTCGTATTCTGTAACGAGATCCATCTCATCCATCCAATCCGCCCATTCATCAATTGATTCGAAATATTCATGAGATGGAGCTATTATCCAACCACCCCCATTTAGTACGATAACGTGCGGCAAACATTGAGGAAATGCATGTCAAGGCAATGGCCACAATGAGGATTGTAGAGATTTATGTTTGTCGGCGCAAATGTATGGAGTTTTTTTTATTTAACAAAGAATAATCCCTCGCAAAAACTCGCATTATTATTTGCGAGTTTTTGCGAGGGTGGAATATCTTACTTAAATCTTTATTTCAATGGCTTCTAACTGCGATTTTATCTCATTGGCTATATATGCTTAGTCTGCCTGACCCTATAAGTGATTTTATATTGAATGGATATAATCCATCCATTCTTTAGCTCCTCCAGCATTAGAATGTGTCTTATGAAATAAGCGGGCGCTGGCAGAAGAAATCGAGTTTGGCGCTCGATTAACTAATTCTCCTATCTCGCTTGTTGTAAAGTCAAGTTTTTGCAATTGGCAGATTTTCCATTCTGTTTCATTGAGGTCTGCTTTTTCCATTAACACTTCCCTAAAGTGAGGTAGCAATTTATGGAATATCTCATCAAGTTCTTGCCAATCGGAATCTGTTGGCCGCCCCTTGCCTTGTAACGCTTGATAGTAATGCTGTATTGGCTCTGTCTGTTTTATGCAGAATAGAGCATGTTGTTTGTTTAATTCTGTCTGTCGAACTTTCTCTTGGAGCAACCGTTCATTTTCTTGGCGGGAGGCAAGTTCTTTGGTTAATAGTTCTTGTTGTCTCTTTTGCAGTTGGGTTATCTCTTCGAGATGTTTCCTCGTTATTCTATTTCTATGTATATGATAACATAATCCTATCACAATAATTATCAATATTGTGATAAATCCCATCAATTTATTTCGCTTTATAACTTGATCTGCTTTATTTTTTTCTAATTGACGTAAAACTAAGTCTCGTTGTGCTGCTGCAACTTTCTTATTAGTCCATGAGTCTGCAATTGTATCTCTTATGGCAAGATACATATTGTAGCACTTATAGGCATTGACATCGTCGCCTAAATTATGATATGTGCGAGCT
>JAILKE010000037.1 GCA_024694125.1 Bacteroidales bacterium | reverse complement strand
TATTTAAAACTATCTTTTGAACAAATGAATGGCATAAAAATCACTGTAACGCAGTAACGCAGTAACGGCGTTTAAAACTTAATTTGCTGATATATAGCAATATGCCTGTGTTACAGACGTGGCAGTACGTAACGTATTTGTGAGGGGAAACAGTTATTTTGAGACTAAAATTGACCATTTTTCATATAAAAACAGATGATTTTTTTGAATTTTTGCTGTTTTTTCATGACTGAGTTTGACTCCATTTTGGCATTATTTTGCAGTATTTTCCTATCAAAACCGGAGATTTGACCCTCCATTTTGGTAAATTTTGGACCTTTTTATAGACAAAATTGACTCATTTCCTGTCGAGATCTTACCTCGAATAGGGAATGAGTCAATCTTGATCTATGCGTACAGAACGTTACAATGTTACAGCGTTACAGTAAAAAATATGCCATACATTCTGCACGGAAATTGCAGGGACAACAGAAATAAAGGGGCGAGAAATTACAGCCGCTTGGCTATAGCTTCGCGCACACGTGCAGTTATTTCGTCGTACGACATCCCCTGTGGCTGGATGGCGGGCAGATATTCCACCGTAATCTTGTGCGGCCTGGGGAATTTGGTGTGGATAGGCATGGCGCGGTAGGCACCCTTGATGCATACAGGGATGACGGGGACGTCGAGCTCGCTGGAGAGGATGGCGAACATCTTCTTGAACTGACCGACGAGGCCGTCTCGGGTGCGGGTCCCCTCGGGGAAGATGATGATATTCTTGCCCTGACGGAGTGCTTCACCCAGTTTGAGGATAGACTTCTTGAGGTTGGCCTGCTCCATGACAATCACGTTGTGGCGGGATGCCAACCATGCGACATATCCGCGGTGCACATGCTGTTCCTTGGCATAGAAATAGGTGTCCAGCATGGCGCGGGGCGATAGGAACTGCATGACGAAGAGTCCGTCCAGGAAACTCTGGTGGTTGCTGGCCAGGATATAGGGACCGTGCTTGGGCAGATGTTCGAGGCCGTGCGCCTCGATGCGGAAGTAGAGACGTGAGAGGAGCCATGCTCCCTTGGCCATCAGGACGATGTCGGGCCACGAGGCGGGCAGCTTGGCCTGCGATGCATTATTGAGTATGCTGTGCCAGTCGGTCTTACCGTCCTCCATACGGGTCTTGTAGTCAGCCACATACTCCGCCATGGCAGTGATGTTGGCAAACTGGGCAATCTGTTCGACCGTGATGTCGAGGCCGAAGGTCTGTTCGAGGTAACCCTGCAGACCTATCTTGTCGAGCGAGTCGAACGCCAGGTCCGTCTCGATATGGTCAGTAGGGTTGACCATGATATGCTTCTCGCTGCGTATGTACTGCTTGATGAGCTTGTACTCCGGGAAGGCCGGTTCGACCAGGGCGCTCTCCCTGGCGGGAGCGCTGTGGCGACCAGCCAGGATGAGGGACGGCAACTTGAAGCGCTGCAGTTTGTCGAGTTTGGTACGGGGCAGGTCGCCGCGATATACGAACAGGTTCATCAGTTTCTTGTAGGGTGCGACGGTGAGGTTGTAGGGCTCCAGCACCTCGCGCTTCAGGGTCTTCTCCACCTCCTCGTCCGACAGGTTGACAGCCCAGTCGTGATTGGGCACAATGATAGCGCGGAGCATGTCGCAGTCCTGCACGACGCCCGCCTCCTTGACATAGTCGGCGTATTGTTCAATCTTGTACTCAATCTCGGAGGGGTTGATGTTCTTGCCATTGGACAGCACGATAATCTCCTTGCTGCGACCGGTGATGATGATGCGTCCCTGGTCGTCGAAGTAGCCGAGGTCGCCTGTGTGCAACCATCCGTCCGCATCGATGACGGCGGCCGTCTCCTCGGGACGGTTGTAGTAGCCCTGCATGATGTTGGGTCCCTTGCAGCACAGTTCGCCATTGACGAACTTGGCCTGGACCGATGGGGTCGGTTGGCCCACGCTGCCCGGCTTGATGTCGTCCGGACGGGTGAAGGCCAGCACCGGAGCAGCTTCGGTCATGCCGTAGCCCTCCAGCACGTCCAGGCCCAGGGTCTTGAGCCCGATGCCTATCTCCTTGTCCAACGCAGCACCGCCGCACACGAGGTAGGCGAGTTGTCCGCCCAACTTCTTGTGTACCGAACGGAACACGATTCGGCTGAGCCAGCGCCACTGCAGCCAGCGACACAGGCGGAAGACGCCCTTGGTGAGCGGGTTGCTGTTGATGATCTTGATCACACCGCCATAGACGGTCTGATAGAGGCGCGGCACACCGATGATGATACCCACCTCGCCCGTCTGCAGCGTCTGCATCAAGTCTGTGGCCGAGAGGCTGGGACAGATGGTGATACCGCCACCCATGCGCATGGGCGCAACGACCGATCCCATCAACGGGAGTACATGGTGCAGGGGCAGCAGCATCAGTGTGCGCAACTCGGGACGGAAGATCTTCACCTCGTAGCTGACTGCATCGGCCACAGCCAGGATGTTGCGGAAGGAGAGCATTACGCCCTTGGGATTGCCCGTGGTGCCCGATGTGTAGATGATGAAACAGGTATCCTCGACGTTGGAGGGGTAGAATGGGGTCGGCTGCAGAGCGAGGCCCGTCTGTGTGAGGTCCTGCCGTTCGTAGTCATCAATGTTGTACAGCGGTAGGTCCTGTCCAGCCTCGGCCAATGCTGCCTTGGCCAGTTCCATGCGCCCGGTCGATGTCCAGATGCACGATGGCTGGCAGTCGCGCAGTATGTATGCCACGTCATGCACGGTGCTGGTCGCATCGACCGGCACCACGATGCCGTGATTGGCCCAGATGGAGTATAGAGCATATACCCAACCCTCTCGGTTTTCGCTTAATATGAGACATTTATCTCCCTTGTGTAGAGGTACGATCTGCTTGAAGTAATCCACTCGGTACAGTACCTCCGTAAAACTGATACGATGGTCGCCAGCTATGATGGCTGTCTTACCGAAATCCTTTAACATAATCAATAGAAATTAGAAATTAACATACCCACCCGCCAGCATCGACTGACAGCGGGGGAGTAACTAAATCTGCGACAAAGATAATAAGTTTTTTCTACAAATCATTAGTTTTGGCGCAAAAATGTGCAAAAATTGGGAAAAAGAGGACAACAGGACGCTCGGGAAGCGGGATAGGGCAGACATTCTACGCCCGCTGTATTAACTACGGCGCCTGGGGTGAATGAGACTCCAAGCGCCGCTAAAATGTGCGAAAATATGGGCGAATAGTCAGAAACGGTCATCACGCATCCGTTCGCCGCCTCCGATGGGCATTCCGCCACGATCCATGCCGGGCATCTCGCGGTCCTCGCCGCCCTGTGCCTCGCGACGCTTGCCGCGTTGCTGACCGCCGCCCATCTTGTTGAAGCGGATGCTGGCGCCGACCAGGAAGAACTGACCCAGCACCGTCGTCTCGCGATCGACGACCGAGGTGGCACTGACCTGGCGGCTGATGGCACTGCGCTGCTGCAGGATGTCGAACACCTTGACAAAGGCCGAGAGATTCTTGCGCTTCAGGAAGGTGCGCGACAGTTGGGCATTCCATATACTCTGGTTGCGCGTCAGGCCGGCGCTGTAGCCGCGGCGGGCAGTGTAATTGAAGTCCGACGAGATGGTGAAATCCAGCGGCAAGTGGGCTGTGAGGTGGGACGATACTCCGAAGTTGTGCGTAGCCCCCAGGTAACTGGAGGTAGCCACCGTTGCCTCACTATATTGAATATTGTAATGACCGCGCAACTCGACATTGAGCCGCTCGCTGCGGTAGGCTATGCCCGCCTGTTCCGAACCCGTGTAGCTACGCGTGGTATTGAGCAACGCCTCGGTACTGCGCGCCGACGCATAGCCGTCACTCTCACTGTATCCCAGATTGGTATTGGAAGTGACGTACCAGATATTGTCGTAGAATGGCCATGAACCGCGGAAATATCCGTTGGCCGAGAGTCCGCCTATGCCCGACAGATTGACCGTCTGCGTGGTGTCGGTGCGGAAGTCCTCGCTGTACCAGCGCTTGGTCACACGGTTGTTGAACGATGCCCTGGCTGACATGCCCACATCGAATGTGGCATAGGTCTGGTCGTTGAACGAACGGTAACTGGCATTGAAGTCGGCGGTGTAGGAGGGGTCCAGGTCCGGATTGCCGAGCGAGACGTGTGTGGCCGAAGACTGGTTCTTGCGCGCCTGCAGTTGCGACATGGAGGGTTGGGACATCTGGCCGTTGAGCTTGATGCGCAGGTTCTGATGGCGGCTCCACTTGTACCTGTATTCCAGTCGGGGAGAGTAGTTGACGTAATGGCGCGTGTAGTCGCGGCTGTGGTCGAAGTAGTCCTTGTACGACTGGCTCTGCGGCAGCACGTCGATGCCTGTCGAGAGGTTGTACTTGTCCGTCTTGAGCCGATAACTGACCGATAGGGTATAGTTCACATTGCGCAACCATGTGTCGCTGCTATACTCCGTGTTGGACCGTCCGTTGATGCTGTCCGCCCATTGGGTACCATCCCAGAAGTAATACATGTTCTCGCTGCGCTGGTCGGAGAGGCTTGCCGCGGCGGACAACTCGATGGTCTGACCTTCGGCAATCGGTTCGACGTGCGTCAGGCGCAGACGGTACGACTCGTGGTGTGAGTCCTCGTCCGACAGTTGGTCGATGAGCGTATCGCCCTCCAACATGACGTGCGACGCGACGTCTTGCAGGATATTGAAATCGACCCGTGCCGTGTCGTAGGTGGTGAACGACTGGTAGTGCCTGTTGCCGTCATTGATGCGCTCGCTCACGTTGATGGTCACACTGGTGCGGCGGCGTCCCAGGTCGGTACGCTTGGTGAAACTGTATGTGCCGCCTATGCCGAACGAATAGCCACGCTGATTCATGTCGCTGCGGTACTGGCTCTGGGTGGTATAGCGCGTCAGGACACTGTCCGATTCGGACTCATCTCCATAGGTCGTCCAGACGTGGTTGTCGCCGTAATCCTCGGTTTCGGTCCGGTTAAATCCGAACGAAGGGTTAATCTGCACACGATGCTTGCCATTCGCCTTCGCATCGCCCCATGATTTCTCGAAACGGAGCTCGACCTGGAGGTTCTGGCTCTCGTTGTGACCGGTGTTGTAGCTGTCCGTCTCGGTGGTACCCGTCTGGGTGCCGCCGGTGAGCGTGTCGGTGCGTTGCCAGAAGTCGCTGCGGTGCGACTTGGAGTACTCGTCCTGCGAACTGCCTCCATACATCACATTGCCATTGATGGCAAGGGGCGATTCGGGGTCGCGCATGCGGTTGCCCTCGTCGTACCCGATGTTGACACCCGCGCTCCACGACGTATTGATACCGTCACCACGGGCGCCCGAACGGCGCATGCCGCGCATGGCTGAACCCGACATCATCCGGTCGCCCAGGTCGCCGAATCCGGCATTGTTCGTATTGTTGGCATTCAGGTAGGCTGCATTCTGACTGTTGCCGCGGAAGTAGCCGACCATCCCTCGACCCTCAAACCGGTCCGAGATGTCGCGTCCCATGCCCCAGGCACCTGCCAGGTTGCCGAACCATCCGCGGCGCATCTTGGGCTTGAGCTTCAGGTTGATCACCTTGCGCCGCTCGCCGTCATCTATGCCCGTCAGTCGGGCCTCCTCCGTCTGCATATCGACCACCTGAACAGACTCAATCATGTCGGCAGTGAGGTTCTTGGTCGTCA
The DNA here is from genome assembly GCA_024694125.1 of Bacteroidales bacterium. Taxonomy (GTDB): domain Bacteria; phylum Bacteroidota; class Bacteroidia; order Bacteroidales; family UBA3663; genus Liminaster. Next base: position 58,359 of record JAILKE010000037.1, on the reverse strand, counting down.
CCTGGGTGTTCGTGCCGAAGAACTCCTTGCCATCTACATATACCTGCTGTACCGACTCGCCCTGGGCTGTGATGGAGCCGTCCTCCGCCACCTCGACGCCGGGCAGACGCTTGAGCAGGTCCTCGGCCGTGGCATCGGGTTGAGTCTTGTACGATGCGGCGAAGTACTCCACCGTGTCCTCCTTGATCATGATGGGAGGGGGAGTGGCATTGACGAACGTCTCGCTCAGGATGCGTGAGTCCTCCTGCATAAAGAGATCCTTGAGGTCATATTCCTTGGTCCGGGCACGGACATTGATCACCTTCTGTATGGTCTGGTAGCCCATGTAGGTTGCGACCAGCAGCACCTGCACACTTTTCTTGTGGTCCGATGGTGGCTTGACCCTGGAACTGGATATGGTGAATTGACCCTCCTTGTCGGAAAATGAACCGATGAGAAGGGTGGAATCGGGCAATGTCAGAAGCCTGACCGTAGCGCCGGCCAGTGGAGTGTCGTCGGTGGCGGATGCCAGTCGGCCCTTGACTGTAACCAAACCCCAGCTAGATACAGCAGTCAGCCACATGGAAATAAGTAAAAAAGGTTTTAGAAAAGTGCTCATTTGTTACAATTTTGACTTTATGACCCCAATAATTGAGTATGGTTTAAATAAAAAAACGATAAAAAGCGATTTATTCCGAATTATTCATTATCTTTGCACGCAAGGAATATAGGTGATTGTCCCTTCAGAACAACACCCCAGGCCGTCTAACCCATTGAATATATGATCAAGAATCTGCAGGGTATGGAACCCAAAATAGGTGACAACTGCTTCATCGCCGAGACCGCTGCCGTGATAGGCAACGTCGAGATGGGCGAGGGGTGCAGTATCTGGTACAGTGCCGTGCTGCGTGGCGACGTGAACCGCATCCGACTCGGCAAGCGCGTCAACGTCCAGGACTGCTCGTGCCTGCATACATCGCTGGGTGACTGCGACATACAGATAGCCGACGACGTTACCATCGGACACAATGCCTGCGTACACGGCGCTCACATCGAGAGCCACGTGCTGATCGGGATGGGTGCGACCGTACTGGATGGCGTTCACATCGCGTCGGGGTCGGTCGTGGCGGCTGGTGCATTGGTCCTGGGCAACACCGAGATAGGCCCCAACGAACTGTGGGGCGGATGTCCTGCTAAAATGATCAAGAAACTATCTCCCGAAGCCATTGACCGCATCATCACCCAGGGGTTGCTGCACTATGACTACTGGCGCGACGAGTATCTCAAGGAGCCTGCCGTACAGCTTTGAGCCAGTCATCGACACTGCAGTACCGTGACCGAGCGGAATGACGGGGGAGATTTTTATTTTATTCAGATGCCTGCCTACCAACTACTACAGGCTTGTCATTATCCTTAATTTTTTTACCAGTATGTTGATCATTATTATTGAACTGTTAGTAGTACTACTGGCTCTCTATGTGGGTTCGCGCTATGGTAGCCTTGCCCTGGGAGCCATCTCCGGCATCGGATTGGCCATCCTCGTATTCGGTTTCCAGATGAAGCCAGGCAATCCGCCAACGGACGTGATTTACATCATCATCGCAGCAGTGACCTGTGCCGGCATCATGCAGGCCGCCGGCGGTATGGATTGGTTGATTCAGATAGCCGAACGACTGTTGCGCAAACATCCCGACCACATCACGTTCTATGCACCGCTGTGCACCTTCTTCCTCACGGTGCTGGTCGGTACCGGACATGTGGTTTACACCCTGATGCCCATCATCTGTGACATTGCACTGAAGAAAGGCATCCGTCCCGAACGACCCTGTGGTGTGGCATCGGTCGCTTCCCAGGTAGGCATCACCTGTTCGCCCATTGCAGCGGCGGTCGCTTCGTTCGTGGTGATATCCAATGCCAACGGATTTGAGGTCAATAACCTGCAGGTCATAGCCATCACCATTCCCGCCTGTCTGTGCGGCTTGATCACTGCATCGATATTCTCGTATCGCCGCGGATTGGACCTGGACAAGGATCCTGCCTTCCAGGCTCGTCTGGCAGACCCTGCCACCAAGGCGTATATGTACGGCAGCAACGCCTCGCTCCTGGACAAGGAGGTGAGCCGCGATGCTAAGTTGAGCGTGTATATCTTCGTCGGAGCCATCGGCGTGATCGTGCTCTTCTCTCTGTGCCAGATACTGGGATTCGACATCCGTCCGTCGTTCCCTACAGGCAAGGTGGCTGATGACGGCACCCCGCTGACCAAGCCATTGGGCATGAACCTGATCATCCAGATAGTGATGATAGCAGCTGCGGCATTCATGATCATCTTTGCCAAGGCATCGCCCAAGAAGGCCGTGGCTGGTTCCGTATGGCAATCGGGTATGGTCGCAGTAGTGGCTATCTACGGCATTGCCTGGTTGGCCGATACCTACTTCAGCAACTATATGGCCGAAATGAAGGCAGGCCTGGGCGACATTGTGACCCAGTATCCGTGGTCGATAGCCTTTGTATTCTTCGCCGTCTCGGTGCTGATCAACAGCCAGGGTGCCGTGGTCGTGGCTATGTTGCCGCTGGCCTATTCATTGGGACTGTCCGGTCCTGTACTGCTCGGACTGCTGCCTTCGGTCTATGGATACTTCTTCATCCCGAACTATCCGTCGGACATCGCCACGGTCAACTTCGACCGGTCGGGTACCACGGTGATAGGCAAGTATCTGCTCAACCACTCCTTCATGATGCCGGGCCTGGTGTGCGTCACGGTTTCGTCGGTAGTGGGCTTCCTGTTGACAATGTTATTCTATTAACTATCTAATATAACCAAACAATTATTCAGTAATGAAAGAACTCGAACTGAAGTACGGCTGTAATCCCAATCAGAAGCCGTCGAGAATCTTCATGGAGGGGGACCAGCAACTCCCCATCCAGGTACTTAATGGTCGTCCTGGCTACATCAACCTGCTTGATGCCTTCAACAGTTGGCAGCTCGTCAAGGAACTCAAGGCCGCTACAGGACTGCCTGCAGCTACCTCGTTCAAGCACGTCAGCCCTGCCGGTGCTGCCGTGGGACTGCCCCTGAGCGATACATTGAAGCGTATCTACTTCACCGACGATTACGAACTCTCTCCATTGGCATGCGCCTATGTACGTGCCCGTGGTGCTGACCGTATGTCGTCTTTCGGTGACTTTATTGCTCTGTCGGACGTATGTGACGTGGCTACTGCCAAGTTGATCAACCGCGAGGTATCGGACGGTGTGATCGCTCCTGGTTACTCCGACGAGGCTCTTGAGATTCTGCGCAACAAGCGTAAGGGTACCTACTGCGTAATTCAGATGGATCCTGAATACCGTCCAGCTCCTGTAGAGCGCAAGATGGTATTCGGCGTAACCTTCGAGCAGGGCCGCAACGAGATTGACCTGAACGATGATGCCCTCTTCCAGAATATTCCTACCCAGAACAAGAATATTCCTGCCGAGGCTCGCCGTGACCTGGTCATCGCCCTGATTACCCTCAAATATACTCAGTCTAACTCTGTATGCTACGTCAAGGACGGTCAGGCTATCGGCATTGGCGCTGGTCAGCAGAGCCGTATCCACTGTACCCGTCTGGCAGGCAACAAGGCCGACATATGGTGGCTGCGTCAGCATCCTAAGGTGATGAACCTGCCATTCAAGGCCGACATCAAGCGTGCTGACCGCGACAATACCATCGACGTATATATCAGCGAGGAGGAGCACGATGACGTGCTGCGCGAGGGCACATGGCAGAACTTCTTCACCGAGAAGCCCGAGGTGCTCACCCTGGCCGAGAAGAAGGAGTGGCTCAGCCAACTGAAGGGCGTAAGCCTTGGCTCGGACGCCTTCTTCCCATTCGGCGACAACATCGAGCGTGCTCACAAGAGCGGCGTCGAGTATGTAGCCGAGGCAGGCGGTTCGGTTCGTGATGACAATGTCATTGCTACTGCCGACAAGTACGGTATGGCTATGTGCTTCACCGGTGTACGTCTGTTCCACCATTGATCATATTATAAAACGAGTATAGGTCACGTCTGTCCGTGTGGGGCAGGAGCGGGGCTTATACTCGCTTTTTTCTCTCATTATTTAACAAATATATAAAGAATCTGTTTCTTATCTCATGCGAAACTATCTGATTATTGCACTTGCCACAACCTGCCTCGTAGCAGGATGTAAAAACGAGTCACAACCGATAGACAGACATGCTCTGCTGGAACGTAATTCGCCCGTCGTGCATCAGTTCGACAGTCTGAGCACCCTCACTGTAGGTAACGGACGTTTTGCCTACAGCGTGGATGCCAGCGGATTGCAGACATTCCCCGAGGAGTACTCGAAGGGTGTCCCTCTGGGTACAATGTCCGACTGGGGTTGGCACTCTTTCCCTAACACTGAAAATTATTCATTCGACGAGACTCTGGTAGAATGTGACTTCGGTCGCGGCCACAAGGAGATCTATGCCAGCCAGACAAGCAAGGCTCAGGCTGCCGAGGCTGAAAAGGCTGGTGGCGCTGTGTGGAAGGCTTTCCAGCGCAAGCGTGCCGCTATCGACTTCGTGCGCAAGAACCCTCACCGTCTGCACTTGGGTACCCTGGGCCTCTATCTGCCCGAAGGAACGGGCTTCGAGGCATTTACTGACATTGACCAGAAACTCGACCTGGAGACGGGCATGATCACGTCATCGTACAAACTGAACGGCGAACCTGTCCGCGTACAGACCTGCGCCAATCCTCGTGTATCGCTCATAGCTGTGCGTATAGAGGCTCAATCGCCCAAACCAATCGTCATCCGCATGCCTTATCCTACAGGCGGCCACAGTGACGACGCCTGCCTCTGGATAGACGATGACTCGAAGCACAGTACCAGCATCGAGGCTAAGTCGGACAAAGATTTCATCGTGCGTCACAACTTCCCTGAGGTGGAGGTATTTGACGAGTTTGGACAGAAGTCGATGCAGGATTACAGCTACTGGCTCGACATTGAACTGGACAGCTGCCAGGCTACCATCGAACAGATTGGTCCTAACAAGGTGGTAATCACTCCTAAATCGCCTGTATTCAGCTTCACTTGCGAATGGTGCAGCAATACATCGCGCAATGAATCGGAATCGGGTTATGACCCATCGGGCATTGTGGCTCGCAACCAAGAGGCTGCTGCCGAATATTGGCATAAATACTGGTACGAAGGCGGTATCGTGGACTTCAGCCACTGTAAGGCTCCCGAAGCTGCTGAACTGGAGCGCCGCGTAGTGCTCAGCCAGTATCTGCTCGCAGTGAACTGCGCCGGCAATACTCCTCCACAGGAGACTGGCCTCACCTACAACAGTTGGTTCGGCAAGTATCACCTCGAGATGATATGGTGGCACCAGGCTCAGTTTGCCCTGTATGGCCATCCAGAGTTGCTGCAACGCTCCCTGGCATGGTACAAGCAGGCTGAACCCGTCGCCCGCCACATCGCACAGCGTCAGGGCTTCAAGGGCGTACGCTGGATGAAGATGACTGACCCATCGGCCATGGAAGCTCCATCCAGCACGGGTTCCTTCCTGATATGGCAGCAACCTCACTACATCTACCTCAGTGAGTTGGTTCGTCGTGCCTATGCGGCTCAGGGTGATGAGAAGAAGGTCGCCGAAGTGACTGCCGAGTATTATGACCTGGTTCAGAAGACTGCCGAGTTCATGTATGATTTCGCCGTCTATGACACGATGCCTAACCGCTATATCCTGAAGGGTGCTATCCCTGCTCAGGAGACCCTCAAGGCAAGCAAGACCATCAATTCGCCCTTCGAACTCTCGCAGTGGCACTTTACTATGGGCATAGCCAATGAATGGCGCAAACGTCACGAAGGCATGCAGAACATGGACTGGGATGAGATGCGTGACAAACTGTCTCCACTTCATTATATCTCGGACAGTGTCTATTCGGAGAAGTACGGATTGCTCTATACTGCCAGCGAGGATAGCGAGGATACCTATCGCGACATCCGTCTGACCTCCGACCACATGGCTGTGTTGGGTGCCCTGGGTATATTCCCCAAGTGCCCGTTGGTGCGCGAGGATATCATGCGCAATACGCTGAATTGGGTTTGGGACAACTGGAACTGGGGCAAGACCTGGGGTTGGGATTATCCTATGACCGCAATGTGCGCCGTACGATTGGGCGAACCTGAGATGGCGGTCAAGGTGCTGCTCGGCAACAAGCGTACCAACACCTATCTGCTCAGCGGTCACAACTACCAGGATGCCCGACTGAGACTCTATCTGCCTGGCAACGGTGGTCTGCTCACAGCCGTAGCTCTGATGTGCGCCGGTTGGGATGGTTGCTCCGAGACCAATCCTGGTTTCCCTAAGGATGGTAACTGGGATGTCCGTTGGGAGGGCCTCCAGCCTATGCCTTAACGGATTCATGACTATATGACTCATTCATCTGCCAGCGCTATGGCGGGTAGGTGAATGAGTCTCTTTTTTGTTGTCTGGCCACTATATACCTTTATTCAAGTTTCGCAAGTTTCCAACTTGCTCACTTTCAGTAAAGAAGGGGAGTAAAAGGGGAGTAAAAAGGTAGTAAAAGGGACATTTGCTATTACTGGCGGGAGTTTTCAGGGATTGTTTGTATCGTCCCTTTTACTCCCCTTTTACTACTTTTTTTAGCCTTTCCCTACTCTCAACTGGAGCTTGCGAAAGTTGAGTACATTTACTTATTGTATTGCTTCGATGCGAATATTTTATTTCTTATATCTGTATTTGCGAAAACTGTTTCGTCTGTATGGCCCCAAGGTCGTTGACTGGTATTGGCATTTAGGTACCCGTACCCGGCATCGGGTAGGGTGGAGCGTGCTGATGTTGGGCATCTGCATGTTCGGTACGCTGCTATGGGGTGTGTGCATGGCGATATACAAGGGCTATGACTGGATCAGCGGTCGCGACGCAGTGGTGCAGTATGTCCAACAGTTGGCAGACGGTGACGGATATAAATCTATTCTATATTCGGGCGACAACAAGCATCGAGTCTTCAAGTGCGGGGCATTGACCAAGAAGAACATTCCGCTGTCTCGTACATTCAAGGACCTGAATGATGTTCAGTTGAAAGCTGCCAAACGTCTTGGCATCAAACCTCTGTCCAAAAGAACGGATGTCGATCAGTATAAAAATAAATTGGTCAAACTCCGCGACACGAAATACTATCACCTCGACCCGATGTCCCACTCGGTAGCTTATCTGGTGCCCGATGCAGCGGATTTCCTGACCTCGCTGGGACAACGTTGGCAGGAATACCATGGTTCGGATAGCCGGTTCATCATCACTTCCTGTCTGCGTACTGATGCTGATATCAAGAGATTACGCCGCAGGAACGTGAATGCAACCAGAGAGAGTTGTCACCGATACGGTACCACGTTCGATATCACTTATGTCCGATTTGCCGATTGTGGCAAGGTGCCTGACCATAAGTTGAAAGCCGACCTGGCCAGAGCGCTGTATGACATGAAGATTGCAGGACATTGTTATGTCAAATATGAATACAGACAGTCTTGCTTCCACGTTACCGTCCGACCACGATAAACAGGCAGAGGTATAAGCCATGCGCGCTAATGCTGTTTTTGTTTAGAGCATTGAACAAAAACAATGAAGCTTAATGCTATACGGGATGAAAAAGTGCGAAATAATACAAAAAGTTTGGAGAACTGACGAAAAAAGACTATCTTTGCCCAGAATTCGGCTCTATATACCCAAATGATTTAGAAAATGTTTTGCTTAGAGTCCCATTATGAGATACTATTCAATTAATTACGACTCTTTATGATTGTTACGGCCATCGGTCCGTCGAATGTTGACAATGTGTATTCTAAGTTATATTGATTGAGGTATTATGTGCCTATGGTAATCATTCCTTTACATATTTTTTATGTTCCGAAGATTATTTATTGCTTTTTTCTTTGCTGTTAGTTCTGGTTTGCTGTTCGGTCAATCTGGCCGCAAGGGCATAACGATCAGTTTTAAACAACTCACTGAGGTGGAGGACTATTCTCGTCTGCCTGAAGAACATCTGATTCCGATTGCTGACACATTGTTATTGTACCAGTTCCCCAATGGCGGTTGGCCCAAGAACCAGACCTGGGAGATGAATCCTCTCACTCCCGAGGAGGCCCAACGTCGAGCTAAACTGAGACAAGCCATAAAGAATAATGGTTTAGGTACGACGATTGAGGGAGGTGCCACTACACTCGAGGTTTTCTATCTGGCCAGAGTATATCAGAAAACAGCAGATGTGCGATATCGCGAAGCGATGATCCGCGGTGTGGAATATCTGCTCAGCATGCAGTACGAGAATGGCGGTTGGCCCCTCGTGTGGCCATCGCAGACTTCGTCTTTTGACATGGAACCATCTTACCAGGACTACATCACGTTCAACAACGATGCAATGGTAAATGTGATGCGGTTGCTCAAGGATGTGGCCGATAACAAGAGCCCATATATGTTCGCTCAGATAGATGAAGGATTGAAGGCCAGATGTACTGCCTCGTTCTACAAAGGTGTCCTGTGCATACTGGACTGCCAGGTGCGTAGCGGTAACGATTTGACGGTATGGGCACAGCAGTATGACCAGAAGACAATGCAGCCGATGAAGGCTCGCGATTTCGAGATTCCGGCATTGACTGGATGTGGTGAGACTGTAGGTATTCTCTCTCTCCTGATGGATATCCCCGAACCGAGCGAGAGAGTATTGGAGTCGGTTACTTCAGCTGTACATTGGCTGGAGAAACATGCCATCCGACATAAAAAAATGCTCTATTATGTCAATAGAAATGGACTACGTGACGTCAAGGTGACCAATAGCCGAGACACGACTCTGGTGTGGAACCGCTTCTATGATATTGAAACGGGCAGACCTTTCTTCAGCGATTATGATGGCATCAAGCGTGATGACATCAACGATATCAGCTACAGACTGCGCAATAGTTATGTGTGGATGAGCAGTTCGCCTGACGCCATCATCAAACGATATTATGGTTGGATCCGTAATATGCGAATGAAGTTGAAAAAGATGCAACAGCAGCAATACTGATGCACTGTCCTTGAAATTCAATCTGAAATAAAATATGGAGGGGAGCATCGCTTTCCCTCCATTTGTTTTATATGACTTACATCTGGAACATATACGAACCGAGCGACATTGGTCATTACGATGAAACTGACCCGTTTGACGTGTTTATCTATTCTTTGCGTAGGGAAGAGGCTCCTCAATTGAACAGCTCTCTGTATGTGGAAGGTAGAAGATGCCGCATCATAGCCATAACTCGTGATAGTAAAATGGACGAGGTCTGTGGCTTCGGGGATGAAACGTACTACAAGGTGTGCGTGATTTGAGGTTGAAAATCTCTGTCACGATCTACTGTTCTTCTATTTGTAAAATATAAATCCGTCGATTGACCAGAATTGTAACTGGAATCGACGGATTATTGTTTGTTATGATAAATTATGGATTGTTGTGGAACGTTACAGACCAAAATCTAATGCTATCACGCGGAATGCGGTGCGTCGGTTGATCTGGTCTGCCTCCTTTTGTTGCTCGGGTGTCAGGGTCGCAATGAACTCTTCGTCCAATGTCTGTCCGACTGGGAGATAACTATATTGTTCGTTCAGTCGTTCATCGACCACAACAGGGTCTGATTTGCCATAACCTACAGGGTCAAGCCGGTCTGGATGGATGCCTTTCTCAATGAGGTAATCACATACAGATTGTGCACGGCGCTGGGAGAGGTCCAGGTTGTATTCCTGCGAACCTATGCGGTCGGTATGTGCCGACAGCTCTATGACGCAATAGGGGTTGTCGTTGAGCATCTCAACCAGGTTGTCCAGCGCAGGGTACGACTCTTCGCGCAGACTTGCATCATTGTAATTGTAGAATATATTGTCCACCAGAACCGGTTCGGTAATGGTGGGTAGATAGAAATCTATCACGTAATCGGCATCTTCCTCGTCTGGATCGGATGTGAATTGTGATTTCCTGTTCAAATATCCTTCCTTGCCTGACATCATTACATATTCGGTCGAGCGGTCTATCTTGACTTCGTACGAACCGTCGGGTTTGGTCACCGATTTGAAGTTCATGCCATTGCGCCCGACAATACGGACGATTGCCTCTGCAATAGGCTCCCCCTCTGTATCATATACATTGCCCGAGATACGTACTGTAATGGAGGGCAGAAGGAAGGAAAATATATTGTCATATCCTTTGCCCTGGTTTCGGTTGCTGCTGAACCATCCTTCCTGCTTGGCCTCGGTATGATGCATGAATGTCATTCCGAAATCGTCTCCCGCTGAGTTGATCGGAGCTCCGAGATGCTCGACGTGCCACGTGCCCCAATCGTCCAGACGGGCACTGTACAGGTCCAATCCTCCCATTCCTTCGCGTCCATTGCTCGAGAAATACAGTAGTCCATCGGGCGAAAATGTAGGGAACATCTCATCGCCTGGTGTATTGATGGTAGGACCTAAATTCTCTGGAATGCCTGGATTTCCATCGTCGAAGGTGCATCTCCAGATATCCAATCCCCCTTCGCCACCTTTTTGGTCACTGACAAAGTAAAGATACTTGCCATCGGGCGAAAGGGCTGGGTGAGCAAATGTAGAGAGTGTGTCGCCCAGCATATTGAGCAATGTGCCCTTGCCCCACGATGCATCTGAACGCTTGGAGACATATATCTGTGGTGCACCCGGCAAACCATCTCCACCGCCTGCACAGGTATAGAACATTGTCTGCCCATCGGTCGAGAAGTAGGGTGTTCCCTCATCGTATTTGGAATTGATGTTTTCCACTGATTCCGGTTTGCCCCATTTGCCTTTTTCGTCCTTGCGTATGACCCAGATATCGCAATACTTGGTACCGGTTATATCGCTTGTTTCCTCTCCAGTGACTTTGTCATTGCTGGTGGTATAGTACAACTCTTCGTCATTCTCTCCCCAGACTGCCGGACAGTATTCTGCTCGCCTCGTATTGACCAGGGGAAAACGCTTGACTTGATATCGGCTTCCATCCAGTTTCCATTGTGCAGCCTGTGCAGCTCCTTCCAGACCGGATTTGGCCGATTCATCTTCGGGACAGAGCTGTAGATATTGCTGGTAATGCTTGATTGCCTCTTTGTACTTTCCTGCATGATGCAATGATCGTGCAATGCTCAAATGGATGGTTGAGTCTCCCCAGCCATACCTCTCTGCATTGAGATATCCCGATGCGGCCTGTTGAGGCATCATAAGCTTGTCATATACATATCCCATGTACCAGGCGACCTCGCCTCGTTTGGCTCTCTGTTCTTTGGGATTGGTTTTGCGATATACCTGCTTGAGGGTTTGTGATGCCTTGTAATACTCTCCTCGTTCTATCTCTTCGAGTGCAGTCGAAAATTTGGCCGACTTACAGCCGACCGAAAGGGAGAATAAAGCAAAGGATGCTGAATATATAAGAATTTTTCCTAATTTCATCATTAATATAACGCGTGCGTTGTTGAAAAATTGTCTGCCTATGATTTTTTTACTATTACAATTTGTTTATTCGGCAAATAATAAGTACCTTTGCACCGATTTGAAAAACAATTGACACATTTATGGTACATTTACACTCATCTCTTTCAACCTTTTGCAAGGCTGCCATGATTACCGGCTGTCTTCTATCTACTACCAATTTCGCAACCGCTAAAGAAGTAGCAACACACACCTTTGAACAGGGTAAAGGCACATTCCTGCTGGATGGCAAACCCTTTGTAATTAAAGCAGCAGAAATGCATTATCTGCGTATCCCGAAAGCCTATTGGGAACATCGTATCCAGATGTGCAAGGCGCTCGGTATGAATGCAGTATGTATATATATCTTCTGGAACCAACATGAACAACAGGAGGGCGTATATGACTTCGAGACAGAAGAACGCAATGTAGCTGAATTTGTACGCCTCTGTCAGAAAAACGATATGTGGGTTATAGTACGCCCCGGACCTTACGTCTGTGCCGAGTGGGAGATGGGTGGCTTGCCTTGGTGGTTGCTCAAATATGACAATATGAAGCTCCGCTCGTTGAATCCTGACTTCATGAAGGCTGTCGGACGTTTCGAACGTGCACTGGCCAAGCAATTGGAACCATACAGACTGGAAAATGGTGGTAATATCCTGATGGTCCAGGTCGAGAATGAATATGGTTCGTATGCGAAGGACAAACCTTATGTCTCGGCTGTACGTGATTCTCTCCGTGCTGCTGGATGGGACAAGACTCAGCTCTTCCAGTGCGACTGGTCGAGCAATTTCCAGGACAATGCCCTGCCTGACCTGCTATGGACAATGAACTTCGGTACGGGCGCCAATATCGACAAGCAGTTCGAAACTGTAGGAAAACTGCGCCCAGATGCACCTAAGATGTGTTCGGAGTTCTGGTCAGGTTGGTTTGACGGATGGGGAACGGCTCATCAGACTCGTCCTGCGAACAAGATGGTCAATGGCATCAAGGATATGCTTGACCGTGGCATATCGTTCTCTCTATATATGACTCATGGAGGAACATCCTTCGGACAATGGGCAGGTGCTAACAATACTGGTTTCGCTCCTGATTGTACCAGTTATGATTACGATGCACCTATCAATGAACAAGGTGCTGCAACGGACAAGTATTATCAACTCCGTGATTTGCTGCAGAACTATTCGGACAAAAAACTGCCTGCCGTCCCTAAGGCTAAACCTATGACGGAAATTGCAGAATTTGGGTTTAATGAATTTGCACCTCTTCTGGCTGCAGAGAATCTGCCTGCTCCAATCATGTCGGAAGATATTCATCCAATGGAGTTCTATAATCAGGGTTATGGCTCAATGCTCTATACTTGCCAACTGCCCGAGACTCAGCAGGAGGGTCTGCTCACTATTCACGAGGTTTGTGATTACGCTACTGTCATGGTAGATGGCAAACTGATAGGCCGTCTATACAGAGGAAATAAGTTCGAGAATACTTTACGGATGCCTGCTTTGCCTAAGGGCGGTACGTTGCAGATTATGATGGAAGCAATGGGTCGTATCAATTATAGCAAATTGATTCACGATCACAAGGGTATCACTGAAAGAGTAGAACTCAGCACAAGAATCAAGGGCGCTGAATTGACTTATAACCTCAAGGATTGGCAAGTTCAATTGCTGCCTGTTGATTATGACTTTGTCGCTTCCCGCAAATATGGAAATATCGAACCCTCGTCTGCTCCAGGCTATTACAAGAGTTCTTTCAAGGTTAAGAAAGTCGGTGATACCTATCTGGATATGAGCAGCTGGAGCAAGGGCCTTGTATGGATCAACGGTCATTGCTTGGGCCGTTTCTGGAATGTCGGCCCCCAACAAACGCTCTATGTACCAGGTTGCTGGCTCAAGAAGGGAGTAAACGAGGTAATCGTGATGGATATCGTTGGACCAACATCGGCTAAGATGTCGGGTAAAACCAAACCTGTACTGGATGACCTGCATCGTGAATATCTGCCTAAGGATGGATTCCGATTGGAATTGAACAGTAATAAGAAGTTCGACAGCAATCAGCTAATCGGCAATGATGCTGCGCCTGGTGCTAAGTAAATAAACTTATGATTGGTAGCAATACTTTTCACACGGTACTTTGCTCATTTGCAATATCTATGCTTCCGCCCCTTGTCTGTGGACAGGAGTCGGGGGCTTTGCATTTGTACTATGACAAGCCGGCTGAGTTTTTTGAAGAGGCTCTCGTGCTCGGCAATGGCACATTCGGAGCTACGGTCTATGGAGGTATTCAAGAGGAAAAGATTTCGCTCAATGACTTGACTCTATGGACGGGAGAACCCAGTGCTAATGATGTTTATTCTCCTGATGCATGGAAACACCTGGCCGAAATCCGCAGATTGCTGGACCAGGAGGATTATGTCGCTGCCGACAAGGTAAATAAGAAATTGCAAGGACAATACACGCAGAATTATCAGCCTCTGGGCAATCTCCTATTGTCGGAAACTGATATAGAAACTGCGGGAGATTACAAAAGGGTTCTTGACCTGCCTACTGCTACAGCTTCCATTTCGTATGGTGATAGACAACGTTCTTATTTCGTCTCTGCTCCTGATAGTGTAATGGTCATTCGATTGAGCGCTGAAAATCAATCGAAAATCAATATGCGTATAGGCTTCTCCTCTCTGTTACCAATCAGTAAACAATGTCGGAGGGCTGAAGGGAAAATGGCTGATATGACAATCAGCGGTTATACTGCTTATACATCTTCGCCAAATTATGCCGGGTCTGATTACTTGACTGATTCTAAACGAGGTATTCACTTCTGCACGATTATCAGGGTCATTCCAATGGGAGGAGGAACCGTCCACCCGCTGTACAATGAGGCTTTGATGCTTTCAGATTGCTCGGAAGCTATTATATTGGTAGCTAATGTCACAAGTTTCAATGGAGCTTACAAGGATCCTGTAACTGAAGGTCGTGATTATGTTTCATTGGCCAAAAGTCGCATAGAAAAGGCTTCTAAAAAAGATTATAGCACCCTATATAACAATCATATAACTGATTTTGGACAGTATTTCAACCGAGTTTCTATCGATTGGGGAACGACTGATGCTGACATAGCAAAATTGCCAACTGATGTGCAGTTGAAACAATACACGGAATTGAAGCAATATAATCCTGATCTGGAAGAACTCTATTGCCAGTACGGAAGGTATCTGCTGATTTCTTGTTCTCGTACCCAAGGTGTGCCTGCTAATCTGCAAGGACTTTGGAACGAGCACCTGTTACCGCCATGGAGCTGTAATTATACCACAAACATCAACCTTGAAGAGAATTATTGGTTGGCAGAAACGGCAAATCTCAGTGAAATGCATCAGCCGATGCTCGATTTCGTTCAGCAGTTACCTAAGTCTGGAGCTATTACGGCCCGAAACTATTATAATGTTCAGAGAGGCTGGTGCTTAGGTCACAACTCCGATATATGGGGACTGACTAATCCTGTGGGACGTCGGGAAGGAGACCCGTGTTGGGCCAGTTGGAATATGGGTGGAGCATGGGTCTCTACGCATCTATGGGAACACTATCAATTTACTCAGGACAAGGCATTCTTGCAGCAGGCATATAATACCCTCAAGGGATCTGCCGATTTTTGTATAGATTGGTTGATTTCTAAAGAAATAAAGGGTAATGACGGTAAGGTCAAGCCATACTTGCTGACGGCCCCTTGCACATCCCCTGAGAATAGATATTTTATACCCGAATCGAAAGTGAAAGGGGCGACATTCTATGGCGGGTTTGCGGACCTCGCAATGATAAGGGAATGTCTGCTCGATACTCGTGCCGCTGCTGAAGTGCTGGGTATTGACAAGGCTTACTGCGATACATTGACAGATGTATTGGAAAAACTTTTGCCTTACCGTATCGGGAATAGAGGAAATCTGCAGGAATTCTTTCACGATTGGGAAGGAGAAGACCCACAACATAGACATCAGAGTCATTTGTTCGGTTTGTATCCTGGCCACCATATATCAATAGAAAAAACTCCTGAACTGGCGAAAGCCTGCGCTAAATCTCTGCAGATAAAAGGCCCTAAATCAACGGGGTGGAGTACTGGTTGGCGCATAAATCTACAGGCGAGATTGCGTGATGCGGATATGGCATATCGTACTTTGCGACAATTACTTACGTACATTTCTCCTAATGGGAATGGCGGTGGCACATATCCTAATCTGCTGGACGCACACTCTCCTTTCCAGATAGATGGGAATTTCGGTGGAACATCAGGCATAATAGAGATGTTGGTGCAATCTACCTATGAGGTTGGCCAAACGTCTAAAGCAATCTTGCTTCCTGCTATCCCTGAATCTTGGAGCAAGAATGGCTCTGCCAAAGGTCTGTGTCTCCGTGGCGGGTTCAAGTTGGACTTTGCTTGGAAGGAGGGAAGAGTTGTATATCTTCAAGTGACATCTCGTCGAACGGATGTCGGCAAACTGCAACTATGTTGTGGTGATAAGAAATGGAAGGTCTCTCTTCGTCCTGGGCAAAGCAAGATTATTGTCAATAAATAGTATCCCTGCCTGGGTGAATGGATTGTTTCTCAACTGATTCCTTGAACTATCTGTTGTAAATTTCAATATTTGTATGTTACTTCCTTCGTCGTTTATATACCTCATTATTCTATTGGGGATGTTCTTGGCCATTGTCTGGGCGGTGAACCTATGGGTTCGCTACAAGACTTGGCACGATGAAGGGTATGCTGTGCAACAAATATATAATGGCAAACGATTATTCTACCTGTATCTGAAGTGCTGGGTAGTGGCATTGGCCGTGTTTACTTTGCTCTATTGGGAATCAATGGGAATATTTGCAATAACTCTGGTATTCCTTTTAGCTGGATTGGCGTTGATCGGTATTGTTCAAGGTGAAAATCTGGCAGAGATACGATTGCTGCAGAGTCAAAGTGAGAATATGATGTTGCGCAGTCAACTCAATCCGCATTTCCTGTACAATACTCTTAACAATATTGATGCGCTGATTTGGTTGGATCAAGAGAAAGCCTCTTCAGCAGTAAACAATCTGAGCGGACTGATGCGCTATATTACCTATAGCGCTAAGCAAGATATGGTTCAAGTGGGCGAGGAGATAAGTAATCTGCAATTGCTGATTGAATTGCAGAGATTGAGAATGACAACTCCGAACTCGCTTACCTTTGAAACAAGTATTGATAATCCGAAGAAGATGATTGCCCCCTTGCTGTTGCTACCTCTAATTGAAAATTGCTTCAAGCACTGTGGCAATATCAATGAGGAGGGAGCAATACATCTTAAAATCATCGTGAAAGAGGGTAATCTCCACTTCGAAAGTGATAACAATCTGTCTGAGGACAATGGTGATTCACGAGATACAAATAAGCCCAAGCGCAAAGGCATCGGCATGATCATATTGAAGAGACGTCTTGACCTGCTCTATGGTTCTCGATGTGATTTTGAATACGGCATAGTTGATGATCGATACAAAACGCATCTTTATGTTAGATTATAATTATTCCCATTGAATGTTTCGTCTAATATAAAATTGCTTATTATAAAAGAATAGGCCTGCTATGGTTTTCCAGGTCTTGTATATAAACAAATTATTAAATTTACTGAAACCTATGAAGAAAAAAAATCTTTTGTTGGTGGCTATGTCCACAATCTGTACGGCAACCTTTGCCCAGGATCTCCAATTACATTATGATTTTGGACGTAATTTGTACAGTGACAATCAATCCACTCGCCCTAAAGTAACATTAACCTACGAGAATTTCTCTGCCGATAAGTGGGGTAGCTGGTATTATTTCGTGGATGTTGACTTCAGTCGGAAATTCACCGAATCTGCCTATACTGAGGTTAGTAGAGAGTTCAATATCGGCAAAAATGGTTTTGCAGCACACATTGAGTATGACGGTGGATTGAGCAGTAGAGGTGGAAGCTTCCAACAATCTGCATTGATAGGTGGTGCCTGGAATGGGCACAACAGCGATTTCTCGACAACGTACAGCGTGCAGCTTATGTACAAGCGGATATTCAAGAGCTATAGTTATACCAGCGCTTATCATTCACTTCAATTAACTGGAGTATGGAGTACTAACTTTTGCGACAATGCTTTGACATTTAGCGGATTCATTGATTTTTGGCGCACAGAAAAGGCTAACCACCACGGACAGATGACCTTCCTGACTGAGCCACAACTCTGGTATAATCTTAATACCCACAAAGAAGGATTGAACTTGAGCATAGGTACTGAGTGTGAAATTTCAAATAATTTCATATACAATACGACCGATGATCAATCATTCTTCATCAATCCGACATTGGCCTTGAAGTGGCACTTCTGATTGGCCTCTATTGAGTTATTGAAAGATAATCCTTTCTAAAAATAAAGACAGCAGGATGACGCATTATTGTCAACTTGCTGTCTTTATTCTATTCGTTGCCGAAAGCCCAAGGCTGATAGGTTGTACCTGTACAAACATCGCACTTGTGGCAAGTATCATGTGGCGTTTCTCCGAAGTATCGAAGTAATTTGTTCAACCTACATTCATCATCATTGTAAGCATAATCTATCATCGCTTGTGCACGGTGCTCATCTCGTTTCTTGCGATCTTCGTACAACTGATGGGGTATTGTTACTTCGTCAATATCCAAGCGTGGACGACAATAATAAATAGAGGCCATCTGTCGTGCAGGAATATAGTGTACAATATGATTGCGGCTCAAGAGCAATAATTTCTGGTATAGGTCGGACCTCTCCATATGAACGAACTTTGCAATACGGTCTTCACTGAACTTCTGAAAATCTGCAAATAATCCAGGATAACACCGTAATAGAGCCGATATGATGTGCTGACAATCATCGTCAAATCGATCTATATGATACAAAGTCTCCTTCGAACAAACAAACATAATGCGCGAATAACATTCTGGGTCTTCATTGAAACGAATATATCCAGCCATGGTCAACATTTGCAAGGCATTATAAACCATAGTAGCCTGTAAATGGTATGCTCCGCAGAATTTATATATATCAAACTCGAAAGTACTGTTAAATCCCAATCCAGGTTCGATTTTGAAAAAGTACGCCAATCTTTCATATACCATTCTGATCTGTCGCCTTTCGGGATATGCATCATTGATTTGATTGATGAGATTGGCTCGAGCTTCTCCATTGACTATCAGATATGCCGTTGCAGGTTTTCCATCACGTCCTGCACGTCCTGCCTCTTGAAAATACTCTTCAGGAGAAGATGGCAAATCGGTATGTATTACTACTCTTACATCAGGTTTGTCGATACCCATGCCAAAAGCATTAGTAGCCACCATTGTATTGATCTCTCCTCGCATCCAGGCCTCCTGTCTTTCTTGTTTCAATTCTGGTTTGAGCCCTGCATGGTAAAATGTCGCAGATATGCCATTTACGGTAAGCGCTTCGGCCAATCTCTCTGTACGATTGCGAGAACGTAAATATACAATGGAGGAACCCCTGTCTGTCAGTAAATTGACCATTTGCATCAAGATGTCATCTGTTCTAATCACTGTATAAGTGAGATTGGGACGAACAAATGAGGCCTTGAATATTTGATAGCCTTTACGAAATTTCAGTTGTTTGCAAATATCCTCAACTACTTCCGGTGTGGCAGTAGCCGTCAAGGCAATGCAAGGTACTAAAGGCTTGTCGGGACATTCCTGTTGCAGGAAACTTCTAAACTCGGCAATACGGAGATAGGAGGGGCGGAAATCATATCCCCATTGTGAAATGCAATGAGCCTCATCAACGACCAGAAGACGTACATCAAGGTACGGGACCTTGTTCTTGAACATCTGAGTGTGCAGACGTTCTGGTGAGACATATAGGAACTGGTAATGTTGGGCAATGACCTTGTCATAGGTCTTCTGCACCTCTTCGCGAGTCATGCCCATATTGATGCAAGCTGCCTTGATGCCTCTTTCTGCAAGGTGATCTGCCTGGTCTTTCATCAGCGAAATGAGAGGGGTTACAACCAATGTAAGGCCACCTAACGCAATGCCTGGCACCTGAAAGGTAATACTCTTTCCGCCACCCGTGGGCAACATTCCTAACGTATCATTGCCAGAAAGCACTGAGGCTACAATATCCTCCTGCAAAGGACGGAAGGAATTGTAGCCCCAATATTTTTGTAATATTTCTAATGCGTTGTTATTCATGTAAATCACCGAGTCCTGCATCTATCGTAACGGCATCATCCTTAGACCGGATCAATTGTGCCAATACAGATGCTATAGAGTTGGTTTCACTCTCTTTGATGTCCTTGACCAAAAGTTGGATGTTGTTACTATTGTAAGTATTTTCTTCAATGGTAAAAACAATGTCGAATGGCTTGCCGCTTTTTACTATATCAAACTTTTCTGACAGGTTAAAAGCAATGCCATTGTGCTGGAACTTGGTTTCTGGGTCAATCATTTCCAATCGGATATGCTCGTTATTGCGTCCAACAAGACGAGTATTCCCTTGATCCTTGATGTGACGAGCCACAAAGAGAGGTTTGCTGTTGCCAGGACCATAAGGAGCAAGCGATTTCAAGTTCCTGTACAGGCGAGGAGATACCTCTTTGAACTTCACCTCCATATCTATGTCCAAATGCTTCTGCTGTTGAACTGGAGTGATATGTTCTTCGACCCATTGCTCAAAACGCTTGGTCAATTCCGGAATGTTCTGTTCTGGCAAAGTCAAACCGGCAGCATAGGTATGTCCTCCAAAGTTTTCGACCAAATCTCGACAACTGTTGATGGCGCTATATACATCAAAACCCTGAATGCTACGTGCCGAACCAGACGCAAAACCACATGCAGTGGTAAGGACAACGGCAGGACGATAATAATGTTCGGTCAAACGGCTTGCCACGATACCGATTACACCTTTATGCCAAGAAGGATTATATACGAGGATAGATTTCTTGGCACTGATATCCATGCTGTCCACCATCTGATAGGCTTCCTCTGTGACACGTTTGTCAAGGTCTTTGCGGCTTTCATTGTATTCGGCAATCTTCTCGGCAACGACCTTGGCAGTCTTTTCGTCTTTGGCCGTTAAGAGATCTACGGCTTCCTTGCCGCACATCATACGACCTGCCGCATTGATGCGGGGACCAATCTTGAAGACAATGTCAGAGTTGGTCAAATCCTTGTCGGCCAATCCGCATTGCTGAATGATAGCCTTAAGTCCAAAACACGGAGAATCATTGAGCCTGCGTAATCCGTAATAGGACAGGAGTCTGTTCTCGCCAGTTACAGGTACAATGTCCGTTGCTATGCTGATAGCGCAAAGGTCAAGAAGAGGGTAGAGCAACCCCATCTCGTTCATACCATTGTCCCGGGCAAAAGCCTGCATGAACTTGAAACCTACACCGCACGCAGAAAGATGAGGATAAGGATACTCATCATCAGCCCTCTTGGGATCGAGAACTGCTACAGCTTCAGGCAATTTATCATCTGGCTTGTGGTGGTCACAAATAATGAAATCTATACCTTTAGTTTTGGCATAGCTTACCATATCTTGCGCCTTGATTCCACAATCTAAGGCAATGATAAGTTTGACATCTTCGGAAGCAGCGAAATCTACGCCTTTTTCCGAAATGCCGTACCCATCGTCGTAGCGATCAGGAATATAATAATCAAGTGAAGAATAGAAGGAACGAAGGAATTTATAGACAAGAGCAACGCTCGAAGTACCATCTACATCATAATCTCCGTAGATTAAGATTTTTTCACGGTTACCTATAGCCTCATTCAAGCGTGCTACTGCCTTGTCCATATCCTTCATCAAAAATGGGTCGTGCAAACCCTGATTAAGTTGTGGACGGAAGAAGTCGTGAACTTCTTTAGAACTCGTCACACCTCGCTGTACCAACAGTTGGGCGACGATTGGATTCAAGTTCAGTTCTGAAGTGATTTCATCCTTGATCTCTTTCTGTTGTTCTGTTAAAGTGCGACAATTCCATTGGTAATTGGTCATTATCTTTTATTTTTTTATTATACGAGATAGGATGAGCAGAGGGGCGTACGGCCAGAAGCCAAGCGTCCTTGAAGGACGTTGTAGCCCGAAGCTGGTCAAGATATGATACAGCCTCCTGCTTACGGTCAAAGTGGTCGATGTAAATTCTATATCGACCATCTTTCTCTAATATATCCAACCCCTCAATGCCCCGTTTCTGCAAGCGGCGCACATATTGATTTGCTTCTTCTACCGTTGCGCAACTGCCCACAATGACATAATATTGCTTGTGCGAGATAGAAGATATACTCTTTTGGGGGGGTGTGACTATATTCTTTGATACTTTAACCTCTACTGATGCTGGCTGCTCGTCGGTTGAAGCAACAACAGAAGGAGCCTCTGCGATAGTAGAAGATGCACTCTGAACAGTAGTTGAATCAGCCGATACCTCATTAGCCAAAGCAGAATGGGTAGAATCTGCAGAAATTGTTTCAGCAGAAACGAGGTCAGAATGAGGAGCAGGGTCAAGTATATTCAAGTGACGGAGCAGCGAACCCGTATCAACCAAATTGGCAAAGTGCATGCCATTGTGTGTTGTGCTCCAAGGAATCATATTGGCTATGATGAAAGAAACAACCAATAGAACTATGGCCGCACGTCTTAACCAACGAGTCGGGAGTTCTACTATTCCGTCATGATGTTTTAATCTCGGTTTCGTTGTCTTTTCTTTTTTCTCCGATGTTTTAATTGTCTCAGCGGATTGTTCTGCGGCATTTACAGGGGTGGCTTCTACATTGATTCCGCGGCTTGCAGCAACATCTTGCCAACGTTGCATCTTGACCTGACTCAATCCGAAATGCACTGGATCATTTTCCATTTGTCCAGCACCTCTGAATGAAATATGGCAATCTTCGTCACAGAATACATATCCCAAACGGCCCAACTGATATCTCTCATTATGTTGTACCTTGTTCAATATGTCATTGACCGAAATGCGAATAGATTGTACAACCTTGTCGTACGAAATAGATTCGCACTGCATTATGACGTTGGCCAACATTCCATCGTCGTGGTCCATGAATCGATTGAACTTGATGAGACGGAATGGAGGGGTAAAAGTGCCATTCTTATCAAGATGCGCCGATATCTCCTGGAACATAAAACCACCTAAGCCCGGCACAAATGCATAGTGTCGGGTCATTAGCAAATATTCTATGTAGATGGACAGTGGTCTCACGTTTTCTGCCAGTTTTTCTCGGTTTAAAATCGTGCAAAGATAATATTATTTGGCCGCATTTCCAAATATTTGATTAAAAATCGTGCAAAATTACCTGCTTTTTCCTATTATGTCCGATACGATTTCCTGCGATGCACCCTTTTGAAGCGCTGTATTCAGGTCACGACGGGCATACTCATTATCACCCTTGGCATACCGTATCTGTGCCCGCAGAATATAGCTCATGGGGTCGTTTGGATTGCGTTTTATGGATTCGTTGATATCCACCAGAGCTGCTCCATACCTGTTGCTGAGGTAATAAACCTCTGCTCGGTCCCGGAGCAGACTCCAACTGTCCGGATTGGCTTTAATCAGAGCATTGTAAAGTTCTTCAGCCATGGAGTATTCTCCCTTAGTTTTGTACACTACTGCCATCCCCAGGCGAGATTTGGCACTCTTGGGATTGAATGTATCAATATATTCCAGGTCTTGTCTTGCACCTAAAGTGTCGGAGGCCATCAGTCGGCACAATGCTCTGCGATATAGCCATTCCTCATTGTTCGGTTCTGCCTGCAGCAGTATCGTATAGTCGTCAATAGCATCGCGATATCGGCCCATATCGGCATAAAGCTCTGCTCTGTTCTGACGGATTTTAGGCATTTCGGATAACAAGGATAGGGCACAACTGTAACTGATTTCGGCATCTTGATATTTGCCCAATGTGCGTTGTAATGTGCCGAGATTGACGAAAAGCATACCATTGCGAGGATTGGCAGGATCAAGGCGCATTGCTTTCTTCAGACATTCCTCGGCCAGAGCAGTACTGTCCTGGTCAATATAATCGAAACTGCGATTTACCCATTCGTCATAAGTTTGACCAATGGCACTAATGCCACTCAAAAAGAGTAACGAAAGGGCAGAAAACAGGATTTTAATTGGCATAATTATATTTTTTGGTGCAAAGATAACGAATATTTGTCGAAAATGTTTATCTTTGCACCAATTTTTAGAGTTTTTTATACAATTCTCAATGATTGTCTATGACGGAGTTATTGACCGAACTACAAAAGAAGCAGTTTGATGCGTTGCCTGCTCTATATGCAGATTGGAACGCCAAAATCAATGTTGTTTCACGCAAGGATATTGATCAGTTGCAGTTGCATCATGTACAGCATTCTCTTGCTATTGCTCATTTTGTCAACGACCATTTAGGTGGTTGGAAACCTGGTACAACGGTAGTGGATGTAGGGTGTGGCGGTGGCTTCCCTGGTATCCCATTGGCCATAATGTTTCCCGAGGTGCAGTTCCTGTTGGTCGATAGAATCGGCAAAAAAGTAAAAGTTGCTCAAGCTGTAGCCGATTCAATAGGACTCCAGAATGTGACGACTCGCCATGCTGGAATAGAAGAGGTCAAGGAAACCTTTGACTATGCAGTGTCGCGAGCAGTGATGAACCTGCCTGATTTGCTGAAACTGGTCAAACGGTGCACCAAGCGAGGTCTGATTTGTCTGAAGGGGGGAGACTTGACCGAAGAGATTCGTCCAGCCATTTGCCGCGGGACTATACAAATACCCGTACAGCAATGGATAGCAGATCCATATTTCGAAGAGAAGTTTGTCGTATTTACGCCCTTCGACAAATAACCACTGATATAATACACTTGTAATACCCTTATAATTGTTTCACAAAGCCTACAAGCATATGCAAGTAAAATGTTTCACCAATAATCCATTTCAGGAGAACACATACCTGCTCTATGACACGTCCACGCGTCAGTGTGTTATCATTGACCCAGGTATGTGCAATGAAAAAGAATGGCAGGAGATTGATTGTTTCATTACCAATGAACGGCTCTCTCCGGTTAGGATATTGCTAACTCATGGCCATTTGGACCACGTAATGGGAACAGGATACTTGGCAGAAAAATATGGTTTACAACCAGAAGGCCCTGTCGAAGATATAGAACGTCTGCCTGCTCCCGAAATGCAGTGCCGGATGTTCGGCATCGGGTATCACAAGAAACCTGCCGTTGTATCGAACAATATAAAAGAGGGAGATGTGATTCACGTGGGAGAGACCGAGATACAGGTGCTCGATGTACCAGGACATAGTTATCATGGTTTGTGCTACTATCTGCCTCAAGAACAAATGCTGTTTTCGGGCGATGTACTCTTCTTCTGTAGTGTAGGGCGTTCGGACTTCGGTACTGAGATGGGGTGCAACGGAGAAACGCTCATTGATGGCATACGATGCAAACTCTTCGCGCTCCCACCATTGACTAAAGTTTACCCTGGACATGGGCCAATGACATCCATTGCTCAAGAGATTCAGTGCAATCCATACGTTTGAAGACCTCTGTAAAAGACATATTACCATCAAACATATAACAATACTGGAAAAATGATAAAAGACCCATTTATGCTACTTAGCATAGTCAATATGAAGCTGAGAGACCAATATGACTCGCTGGAAGAACTCTGTGCCAACGAGGATTACGACCGTGATGAACTTCTCTGCAAATTGCATGAGGCAGGGTTTGACTATGACTCCGAAAATAATCAATTCAAATGATAGAACAACAACTCACAGAAGCTCGTACGTCGAGCTATGCTCTGCTCGATCAGAGTGCCGCACAAATCAATGAAGTATTGCTCAAACTGGCTGATGCATTGGTAGCCAATGCCAAACAGATTGTAGAGGCCAATGCATTGGACCTGAGCAAGATGGATAGTAGTGACCCTCGTTATGACCGCCTGTTGCTCAATGAAGAAAGAATTCGCGCCATTGCTGCAGATACCCGCAATGTAGCATTGTTGCCTTCCCCATTGGGCAAGGTATTGAGCGAAACAACACGCCCCAATGGAATGACAATCACCAAGGTAAGTGTCCCATTCGGTGTGATAGGAGTGATATACGAGGCTCGTCCAAATGTAACTGTTGACGTATTTTCTCTATGTATCAAGGCAGGTAGTGCTGTATTGCTCAAGGGTGGTAAGGAAGCTGCAGAAAGCAACCAAGCCATTGTTGATGTGATACATACCGTTTTGCGCCGTTCTCAGTTGCCCGAGACACTTTGTACGTTGTTGCCCAACGATCACGATGCTACGACCGAGATGCTATGCGCCGTGGGCAAAGTAGATTTGGTCATACCACGAGGCAGCCGTCGTCTGATTGACTATGTCCGTGACAATGCCAAGGTGCCTGTAATAGAGACAGGAGCCGGTATCTGCCACACTTATATCGATAGTGAAGCAGATGTCGAGAAGGCTGCAGCCATAGTATGCAACGGCAAGACTCGTCGAGTATCGGTCTGCAATGCCCTGGATTGTGTTGTTGTTCATCAGGACCGATTGGCAGATCTGCCTACTATTTGTGCTCCTCTCTGCGCATCGACAGATGCTGCAAAACAGGTTATTATCTATGCGGACGAACGGGCATACAAGGCTTTGAAGGGACAATATCCAGCAGAATTGTTGCGTGAGGCTCAACCCGAACACTTCGGAATGGAATTTCAAGCCTACAAGATGGCTATCCGTACTGTCGATAATATGGACGAGGCAATTGAGTATGTACAACAACATACCAGCCACCATAGCGAGAGTATCGTAAGTCGAAACTCTGAACATTGTGAACGATTCCTCCGATTGATAGATGCGGCTTGTGTTTATCAGAATCTGCCGACTTCCTGGACGGATGGCGCACAGTTCGGTTTTGGTGCTGAAATCGGTATATCGACCCAAAAACTGCATGCCCGAGGCCCGATGGCTCTCAATGAAATCACGACATACAAATATCTGGTGAAAGGTGACGGACAGATTCGCAAATAAATTAGAATAGAGTGGAAGGTATTTAGCATAATATATTATGTAACTATCTGTAGT
Source organism: Bacteroidales bacterium (assembly GCA_024694125.1). GTDB lineage: Bacteria > Bacteroidota > Bacteroidia > Bacteroidales > UBA3663 > Liminaster. Next base: position 31,773 of record JAILKE010000037.1, on the reverse strand, counting down.
TATGCCCGTTATATTGAACGATCTATATTCGTTTCCACTTTATATTTCAATCCTCAGTAAATTTTTAGATTATGAAAGTATATATTTTGTTGGCTCCTGGTTTTGAGATAGCCGAAGCTATGTTGCCATTGGACATATTGCGCCGAGCAAAGATTGAAACAAAGACTGTTTCCATTGATAATCAGCCGACAGTTCCTGCCAGCAACGGTACTGTTGTCGTTGCGGATCAGTTGATGTCGGACACAGACTTTAATGATGGTTCTATGCTCTTCCTGCCTGGAGGTATGCCTGGTTCCAACAACTTGCGTGACAGCAAGGAGGTTGCCGAAGTGATAATGAAGTATCACAAGGAGGGCAAGTGGCTCACTGCTGTTTGTGCTGCTCCAATGGTATTCGGCCGGATGGGCATTCTCGAGGGAGAAAAGGCTACTTGCTTCCCAGGTTTTGAGCAAGACCTGCATGGTGCAGAACATCAGAAGAAGACTTGCGTCCGGTCTGGTCACTTCATTACAGGTTGTGGTGCAGGCGCAGGATTTGCTTTGGGACGCGAGATGGTAGCAGTTCTATTGGACGAAGCTACAGCTGACGAGGTCCTGGGTCGTATGATGTACGGCGTATATGAGTAATATTCAATCTATAGAATAGAGATGCAGATATAGATTCGGAACCCTAAAGATTCCGGATCTATATTTCGTTTTTTTTGTTCAACGTCAATCTTTGTCAATTTACATCAAATCATCGAGTTAGTATATGCTATCTGACCTACAGGAGCTTTTGAGCTATCAATTATCAATACATAGTTTGTACGAAGGATTGTACCGTATTCTGGTAGCTGCACTGAATGACAAGACTCGAGGACTCACAATGGAGTTTTCGGGTACTTTCGCTCGTCTGGATTATATCTGCAGGGAATTGCAATACAGAGACAAGCACAGACAGGCATATAGGCAGATATGTGGATTGAGAGTCCGATGTATGCACCTGAAACAATACACGGCTCAACAACTTGAATACTATCATGAAGCTGATGTAAGGGCACTGATTGAGTTCTTGTCGGAACTTTACCAATCGCCAGTCCCAGATTCGCTCCAGCCACATCTGCAGGCAGAATATCAACCATTGAGCGAAATACAACATGAGGTCATATCCAATGTCCTGCGATGTATCGTTGCAGAGGTTGATGAATCGGCAATACGGCTGACAGGCCCAGAAGGGCAGGAGTGGGTCATGCATTGGCAGTACACGACTCCGGATGGCAATATACGCTCTGTATCCCATTTGCAGGTAATGCTCCAGGCTGGATCCCAACTCAATTTGATTCGCCCATGGTTGCAGGATGATAGCATCTGTGCTGAATATGTTATTTATGAACCTGACTTACTGATAGATACGAGCAGAATTGCACATTGTTTTCAAGCAATAGGCGTAACTGTGTGGCATTACTTGATTGGGTTATTTGACAATGCCCCAATGAGCAGTGCCCAGTTGCTGGGTAATCTGGCAGGGCAGATGCTTGACGAGGAGGTATATGGAGCGGATAGCGACAAGGTATCGACATATGCCGAGAGTTTGGGTCGGTTCTTCGCCGACAATGCAATGCAGGTAATCACATGCAGCGAATTCTTGATACCCAATCTGCAGCAACAGTTTCATAATCAGGCACGTGAACAGCAACTCAATATCCGTCGATTAGTACGTCAGACCTTTTCTGAAGATCGTACCATACAATTACAAAAGGTAGTGCTCGAACCGACATTCTTCTGTGAGATGCTTGGATTACAGGGCCGTATGGACCTTCTCCAGTCGGACAAGCATGTCCTGATGGAGCAGAAATCCGGCAAGATGGATGAATGGAGACATACGCACAAGCAAGATCACTTTGTTCAGGTCTTGCTTTATCAGGCAATGCTGCATTATGCCTATACTGCTGCTGATGGAAATAGTTTGAGCAATGATGATATCGCCAGTTACCTACTTTATTCACGCTATTCAGATGGTTTGATCAAGGAATCTCCTGCTCCTGCATTGATAGAGAAAGCCTTCGAGATTCGCAATCAAATAGCCTATATACAGTTGTTGCTCAGCAGGGGAGAGGGTCGGAAATTGATAGGCAATCTTACCCCTGAAGTTTTCAATACTTCGCAACAAACTGGACGTCTATGGCTTGAGTATGTACGTCCTCGATTGCAGGAGGTGCTGAATACCATACATGAGGCCTCTCCATTGGCGCAAGAATATTTCTATAGGATGCTGACGTTCGAGTGGCGCGAACATATTCTATCCAAGATCGGTACCTCGCAAAAGGAGGCCAGCGGATTTGCTGCACTATGGAATTGCAGTGCTGCCGAGAAACGAGAAGCCGGAGACCTGATGGATGGATTGAGCATCATGGACATTGACGAAAACAATGAACTCATTACATTATCCATCAGTGCTGACGACGAAACGATATTGCCCAATTTCCGCACTGGCGATACCGTGGTTCTGTATGCTTATTCCAGACAATCTACGCCCGATGCAAGACGAGATATGGTATTCCGAGCCAGTATCGTATGGCTCAGGTCCGAGAGTATGCAACTACGGCTTCGTGCTCCCCAACGCAATACCTCATTGTTCTATCCCGAAGGAGATATCCAATGGGCAGTTGAGCACGATTTTATGGAATCTTCGTACAATGGCATATACAGAGGATTGTTCTCCTTGTTACAGGCAACAGAGAATCGTCGTTCTTTGTTGCTAGGTCAGCGCGAACCGAAGATTGACAAGTCCTTGAAACTTTCAGGTGATTATGGCCGATTCAACGACCTGGTACTGAGGAGCAAACAGGCACAGGATTATTTCCTTCTGGTAGGTCCTCCAGGTACAGGCAAGACATCGTGTGGCCTTGTCAATATTCTAAATGAGACATTGAATACATCTACAGAAACTCCTACCAATGTATTGCTTGTTTCATATACCAATAGAGCGGTAGATGAGATTTGTTCCAAACTGGTAGGGATGGGGCTTCCTTTCATTCGATTGGGCAATGAATTGTCCTGCTCCGAGGAATACAAGAAATATCTGTTACCAATACGATGCAAGCAGTACAAAACAGCTACCGAAATACGCAAGATGATACAGGAGTGTAGGGTAGTGGTGAGTACGACAACATCAATGTCGAGCAATATAGCACTCTTTGAATTGAAGCAATTTGACCTCTGCATCATTGACGAGGCATCCCAGATACTCGAGCCACAACTTTTGGCACTTCTTTGCGCCAAACACAGAGAAGAAAATGCAATCCGCAAGTTTGTAATGATCGGCGATCACAAGCAGCTACCTGCTGTAGTTCAACAGAGTGAAGAAGAGTCAGAGGTCCGTGAAGATAGCTTGCGTCAGATAGGGTTGTATAATTGTCGTCAGTCTCTCTTTGAACGACTTTTACGCCTAAATAAGGACAATAAAGATTTGATATATATGCTTTCCCGTCAAGGGCGTATGCATCACGACGTTGCATTGTTCCCCAATCACGCCTTTTACGATGGATTACTGAACGAAGTTCCTTTGGTGCATCAACAACGCCCGATCCCATACCATACTGAGCAGGATGATCCATGGATGCAACTCCTGTCAAATCGTCGTGTCTCGTTCGTCAATGTCCGTAAGGAACGGAATCCCAAGGAGTTAGGGTCAGATAAGGTAAATGTTCAGGAGGCAGAGGTTATTGCCCAGATCGTTCGTGCATCCTGGCAGCTATATGCCGAGAACAATCTGGAATTCAGCCCCAATGATTCAATAGGAGTCATTGTCCCATATCGTCATCAGATTTCGACCATCCGCAAGGCTCTCGAACCGTTAGGAATACCACAACTCCTTGAAATATCCATAGATACAGTAGAACGATATCAAGGAAGTCAGCGTGATATAATCATTTATGGTTTCACGGTAAGTAGGCCTTATCAATTGGATTTCTTGGCCAACAACCGCTTTATGGAGAATGACCACATAATAGACCGGAAACTAAACGTGGCTTTGACTCGTGCCCGTGAGATTCAGATTATGCTCGGAGACATTTCACTTTTACGTCAGGATAAGGTTTTTGGCCAATTGATAGACCAAAGTGTTGTAATTGAAGCAGGAGCGATATAGATTTTGCGCCATCTAATAGGTTTAAGTCTTGACTTGCCAATTCTTGTGGGTCAATCCAAAACATATGTCAATTACTAAGTAGGGAGAACAGAATGTACACAGTTCCCATATATTAACTTTACATAATCCAAATTATAATAAATTACTATATTGAAATAATAAGCATAGAAATACTCGGTAATTACGCTATCATTAAGGCTGCGATTAAGAAAATTATTGTAATTAATCAGGAATGGATAAAAAACGATTAGAATAATGTCCTTATACTGCCAATATTAGTTCGGCAGCATAAGGACTAAAAGATAAAATGGATACAATTAGATTCAAGAATAGATTAGATTCTCAAGAAACAAACAACGAATCTCGGTTAATTCGATTCATTGTTTGTTTCTTGAGAATTATACTTGATTCTAATCATCGTTATCTTGCAACATTCGTTTGAAAACAAGTACACAACGAGCTGGAATGTAGAGTTTTAACCAACCCTTATTGTCGGCTTCATACATTGGGTCTGCTTGAGTGCTGTACATTTCATCATCTCCAATTTGGACATTGCCGAAACCTCCATATTTCGGATCATCGCTATTGAGCACAAGTTTGTAGTCGCCCTTGCGGCACAGGAAACCATAATCGGTGTATGAACGGTTTCCGTCGAAATTGAAGACGAAAAGGAAACGACGGCGTTCGAAAGCAATGACATGATCACCACGGTTGTCCCAAATTGGGATGAGAGGTGCTTCGCTGAACTTGTGGACTGATTGAACGAGATGAACAGCATCTATATCCCATTGATTCAGGAACTTGTAGTTGAGGTCTTCTCGATCTAGCAGGTCCCATTGACGACGTGCATACTTATAGCTCCAGTTATTACCCTCACGTGGGAAGTCAATCCATTCAGGATGACCGAACTCATTGCCCATAAAGTTGAGGTACCCCCCTCCCATTGTTGCCATGGTAATGAGGCGAATCATCTTGTGCAGAGCTATGCCACGATGTACGGCGAGGTTCTCGTCCCCGATTCGGAAGTGCCAATACATATCGCTGTCTATCAAGCGGAAAATGACGGTCTTATCTCCCACCAATGCCTGATCATGACTCTCGACGTACGAGATAGTCTTCTCGTCCTTGCGTCGGTCAGTTAGTTTCCAATATATATCTGTAGTGTTCCAATCCTCGTCGCGTTTTTCCTTGAGCAACTTTATCCAATAATCCGGAACACCCATAGCAAGACGGTAGTCAAATCCAATACCACCATCCTCGATTGGAGAAGCGAGTCCAGGCATACCGGACATCTCCTCGGCGATAGTGATAGCTGTGGACTTGAATTCATGGATCATCTTGTTGGCCAATGTCAGATAGCATATTGCATCGCCATCCTGATTACCGTTGTAATAATCGGCATAACCAGAGAAATCCTGTCCAAGGCCATGATTGCAGTAAAGCATGGAAGTAACACCGTCAAAGCGGAATCCATCGAAGTTATATACATCGAGCCAATACTTGCAGTTGCTCAACAGGAAGTGCAATACATCATTCGAGGCATAATTGAAGCAGAGGCTATCCCATGCCGGATGTTCACGACGGCTGTCACCATAGAAATACTGATCCGGTTGACCACAGAAGTTTCCGAGGCCCTCCACCTCATTCTTGACTGCATGACTATGGACAATATCCATGATTACGGCAATACCCATACCGTGAGCATCATCAATGAGGTGTTTCAATTCATCGGGCGTGCCGAACCGGCTTGATGCGGCGAAGAAGTTAGAAACATGGTAGCCAAACGAACCATAGTATGGGTGTTCCTGGATGGCCATAATCTGAATGGCCGTATAACCCAATTTGCGCACACGGGGCAATACATTTACTCTGAATTCCTCGTATGTGCCGACTTTCTCCTCCTGAGTAGCCATACCGATATGGCACTCATATATCATCAGGGGATCAACGGACGGCTTGAATATCTTGTGACGGAAATGATAAGTCCGTTCCGGCATCCATATCTGAGCAGAGAAGACCTTAGTCTGTTCATCCTGAACGACACGGTCAGCATAAGAAGGGATACGTTCTCCTTCCCCACCATTCCAATATACCTTCAGTTTGTAGAGATCAAGGTGGTGAAGTTGCTCCGACGGTAGGCATATTTCCCATATACCATTGTCTCCCAACTTGGTAAGTTTGAAGTCCTCAGTTTCCTTCCAGTCATTGAAAGTGCCGATCAGGTATATTTCCGTAGCATTGGGAGCCCATTCCCTGAAGTACCACTTCTTGCCCTTCTTGTCATAATGCAAACCGAAATAGTTATAACCCGAAGCCATTTCACTCAGGTTTTGAGTTTGGGCAGTCAGTTCGTGTTCCTTCCAGAACTGATATTTGTATCGGCCTAAGATAGCATCACCGAAAGGTTCGAGGTATGGATCCTGGCGGATAACGCGCAGAGAGTGCGGTTTCAACTTGTCCATCCAACGTTTGATGATATCCTCATCCTTGGTAGCGAGCACCTGATTGGCAACCTTGGGGAAGGCGGCATAGGTGCGGCTTGTCTCCTTTTGTGTTTTCATCTGATACTAAGTTTTTGTTTTATTGTGATGATTACCAACTATATGTGCGGAAATACGGGAAGGTACATCTAACATTATGAAATACAATGCTATATACGATGCATATCATCCGTATGGCGAGCAGGCATCAACGAGCACAAGCAGCACGAGGCTTATACCCCTGCTGCTTGTAATTTATATATAGTCCAATTATATCAAAGCTTAACCTTGACAATAATCTTACGAAATTCACCCTCGGCGATACAAGGCTGGTGACCATCCTCTGGGAAGAAGATGCAGAACTGGCCAGGCTGCACCTTGATGAAGTTCTGTGCCTTGTCGAAATAGAAAGTGATATCCTTCTCAGCATTGTATGCGTCGCGAGGCTCCTTGAGGTCGCAAGTAGGGGTATAACCCATAGTTTCAGCCTTTTCAATAGCGATCTGAATATCGATATAATCCTTATGGGTCTCCATCTTAGCTTCATCAGCAGTCTTGCCAGTAGCTAAAGTGTAGTTGACAAACAGGTCCTTGCCATTGAGCATAATCTTGCCTGTCTCCATTTTAGACCAATCAGTGTTCTTTACAAAGTCGAATGCCTGCTTGAAAGCTGGGTGCAGAGATTCGTACTTTGCACTGTTTTGAAGTGAGTCTATTACCATAATAACTTGATTATTAAATTGATTAAATAGGTTAGTTATTTCTTTTTGTATGATTAGGCCTGCGCTGCATAAAGCTGTTCTTGAACTTGCGGTCAGCCATCATATACATAAATAATTGCTTGGGGGTGAGAATCTTGGAAAACTTATCCAGATACTGGCGTTCCAGTTGAGTATCTTCCATCTGCAACTGAGCATCATTGAATACGATACGCAGATAGAGACTATCTGGCCATTCGGTACCTGCCTTGATTTTCTGAAAGACCTCGTGTCCGGTATGATACTTTCGCATCAATTCGCCCTTTTCCTTCTGTAGCTGCATATACACACCTACGAAGCGAACAGAATCAGCTTCATTCAGCTGCATCTCTCTGACCATGAAATTTGTCTTGTGGGCCAGGAATTGCTCGAACGAGGGTCGTTTTCCCTCATCGCCATTGCGGCGGTTCTGACCATAGAGGCAGATTGTACAAGTTAGAAGCAAAACAAATAACGAAAGAATTTTTTTCATATATAGTTGATTTTAACAGCACAAAGACTGACTGTTATTAGAGATTACAATACAGTTCGTATAGTTCGAAGTCATTGACCGAACGCATTACCATATCTTCCATGTTATACTCCTCCTCTACCGAATCGACGGCTTGCTCGATGGCGGCTGTCTGTGGAGCAGGAATGACCGATGAATCATCTTGCATCTGGAAATAGGTCAGTGCGCCGATGCTGATTACGACTACTGCACAAGCTGCGACTGCCCAACGCATCAGGCGTCGGGTATTTGATTGCTGGGGCATAGGAATGACAGGAGATTGTTTGACTGCCTCCAGCGTATCTATTTTAGCTTCCAATTGCTGTTGAAACTGCTCAAAGAAGCCATCCGGAACAGACATTCCGGCTTGAGTACGTTTCTTCCCGTCAAATTTGATTTCATCTAAATTTTTCATTTTCATCTGATTTTTACACTTTTGATGAGACAGTTATCGAAAGGTTTAAAATAATTTTAATATTTTTTCACTATTTATTCTGAGCATTGGTCAATCAAGTCTTGATTTTCTCAAAAAACAGTGCTATACGCTCCACGGCGAAGTGATAAGAAGCCTTGAGCGCCCCGACCGAAGTCCCCAATATCTGCGAGATTTCTTCGTAGGGCATTTCGTCATAGTATCGCATGTTGAATACCTGGCGTTGTCGTGTCGGCAATTCCGCCACTGCACGCAGCAAGTTCTTCTGCGTTTCGTCACCATCGAAGTATGAATCCCCTTCTATCTGGTTCTGCAGATAACCTTCGGGGTCATCGAGCGTATTTTCCCGTTCATTCTGCATCTTGGACAGGAATGACAGGGCTTCGTTTTGAGCGATGGTGTACATCCATGTAGAAATCTTGGCATCTCCACGGAAGTTGTCGAGATTCTGCCACACCTTGAGCAAAGTGTTTTGCAGTACATCGGCAGTATCATCGTGGTTGATGACGAGTTTACGGATTTGCCAATAGAGCTTTTCCTGATAGGCGCTGATCAGTTGACTGAAAGCGGCACGACGGGTATCCGGGTTCATCAGAGCCCGAGTCAGTGCTGCATCCTGATCTTGATTCATATCACTCATCATTTATATTTTTATTGCAAATTGCTATAAATTTGCAGAATTTACAATTTTTTTCGTTCTCAGTTTGTCTGAACGGTATTGTGGGGTCAAATATCTGTTCTATCAGTTGTTTCATCTGTTGTTCGACCTCCTTGCGGCTCAGTTCGAAATCATCTTCGCCTTCCAGCACCTGAGTGCGGCTCTCCTCGTTCTCGTTGAGGAACTGTCGGGAGAAGTAGAGATTGGGCGACAGATGCTGATAGACATTGTCTGGCGTGAGGGGCAGCAGGTGCAATCTGTCGCGTTCATTGTCGTCGAGATACTCCAGCATCAGGCAATACAGCAGTACCTGGAATGCCTCGCGCGAGCATTTGCTGTCCTGTGCGAAAATCTGGTCTATCGGTCCCGTCTGCACCTTCCCGGCGGGGTTGCCGGTCTTGTAGTCCACTACACGCAACGTACTTGTTCCATCCTGTCGTCGCACGATGTCGAGACGGTCATAGACAGCTTTCAGATTGACGGTCAAAGAATCGTTGATACGATATTGCAGCGTACACTTACCCTCACCTATCAGATAGTGGAACGGAGTGACCGAGCAATCATGTTTCAATATACTCTTGACATTGGTCGATATGAGGCTGCATACCAGTTGCTGGTAGCCCGATTCAGGTTTACATTTATAGTGGCGTTGATATTCCTCCTGTACCAGACGGGAGATATATTCATCATCGTCGATAGCCCGATGCAGCACATCCGCCATTACCGTCTTGCCCTCCATCTGCTCGTAGAAAGCCCTGAGAGCGCCATGCAGAATATCGCCGAAGACAGCATCGTCCATCTCCTCCTCCATCTCGTCTTCCGTGGACAGTTGTCGCACGTGAGCGAGGTAGAACTGCAGTGGGCACGATATATAGGTCTTGAGATTAGTCGCCGACAGGAACAGGTCGCCACCTGCCCGGAAGCGGTCCAGACTTGATACAATGTCCGGAGTCTTCGGAATCTCGACCACTGGGACCTCGGTCTTGATGATAGCGCTGTGCAGCTGCATCTGTGCTATCTTTGCCCGATAGAGCAGTTCCAGTTGCATCAGGTATCGGCTCTGTTCGCCCGTCTGCAACCCATCCGTACGGCTATCGTACAGGAATACCAGTTCACGGGCACGACTGATGAGACGATAGAAATGGTAGGCAAAGATCTGGTCCTTGTATATCTGCGTAGGCAATCCGAAAGCCTGCCGCAATGAGTGCGGGATAAAGGAGTTGTGCGATGGTTTGGCAGGCACAACGCCTTCGTTCATAGAGAGGACGACGATGCGGTCAAAATCGATGGCACGGGTCTCGAGCACACCCATTATCTGCAATCCTCGCATCGGTTCGCCACTGAAGCTCACGCTCTGGCTTTGCGCCAATCGGCGTACCAGATGGTACTGAGCGATGTCCTCCAGGTGCGACATACCTGCATCCTGCATCTGCGTTTCGGTATCGTCCAATACCTGCAGATAGGCGATGAGGCACTCGCGGTTGAGTATGTGGCGGTCCGGAGCATTTTCGGCCAATGGATCATCCTGTTCCTCGCCCTCCTGGGGTTTGAATGCCTGCAGGAAGTACTGCAGCACGGACTTGAGATAGGGCAATGGCTTGTCGTAACGGAAGATGAGTTGCAGCAGCTCATTACCCTGCAGCATTTCCTGCGGTACCTGGTATAAGCTCTGTTTGTTGATTTCGCGCGACAGGGCGACGCAGTCATCCATAGCCAGCGCCAACATGAAGGAGTGCGACAGCAGGGGCAGTACTGCCTTATAATAATAAGTTACGCGTCCGCGCGAGGCCTCTCGCATATTGTTCTGCAGGAAGATGAGCGATTCGACCAATGATGCTACGGGGGTCGATTTGAGCGCATAACCCATCGTGACATTGTAATCCGTATATTCCTCCGGCAGGTGATACAACATCGAGTCAAGCAGATGCTCGTCCGGCAGCACTACGGCTGTATGAATCAAGTCTTCCGTGGACCATTGCTGCAGCACATAGGCAGCCTCGGCAGCCTGTCCCGTGCCCGACGATACAGCCATACGGCTCATCTTCTGTTCGGCAACAGGGACAATGCCCATCCTACATTCCTCTTCTCTCAGTGCATTGGGGAAATCGGTCAGGTTGTCCTGTACGAAGGGCAAGCCCTGAACCTGTTCGCTGGCATAGTCCCAGCAGCACTCGAGCACACCCTGCTTCTGCAGCCATTTGAGCAACTGACGTTCGGCCTCGTTGATGGCGGTGATGCCGACCAGGACAATGTGGGAAGGCAGTTGCTTCAACCTTTCGGGCATGTCGCTCATGCCGAGACATTCCGCCACGTCGCGTTGTCTCATACCCTCGTATGCCAATCCCTCCTTGCGCAGTTCCTGACGGAAGAGCGAGTACACTTCGTACAGAATGGCCCATGTCTGGGTGAACGATTCCTTAGCCTTACCGGGTTTGAGGTCATCGGCCGATACGTTGCGCCAGAAGGACTTGACTATCTCGATGGTCTTTTCGTCCAATCCGCCCAGTTCCTCGTCTATTCGTTTCAGGTCACGGATGTTGTGAAAGAGCTTATCGGCGGGTACCAGATACTTGTCTGCCTCGTCGAAGTCGCGCAGTATCATCTCGCCCCAGAAGATAAAGTCCTCGAACCGCTCTGCCTCGACCGTGGCATTGCCCTTGGTCCTCACCTTATTGTACACCTTGTACAAGCGGAACAGCAGTTCCGTGCGGGTGGCGACCCTGTAGTCGGAGAACAGGCCGAACAGGTCCCCTATCGTCTGGCATCGAGGGGCGAGCAGAGGTTTGTTGTCATTCAGGTCACACAGATATTTGCAAAAGAACATACCTGCACGCCGACTCGGGAAGATGAAGAGCCAGTCGGTCAGTTCCAGGTTGGCCGAAGCGCCCTTGCCGGATAGCAGCAATGGCTTGAAGTAATGGCTGGCAACTGTGTACAGAAATTCTGTCATAAACTTCCCTAAAATCGACTGCAAATATAAGCTAATAAATCAAATATTACAATTTTTTAGTTAGAATTTTGCGAAATACTCCAATAATTCTTATATTTGCACCCGAAAATTAAAGCTTTATGACACTTTCTTTTTGTCAATACCCACTTAACCTTAAGCATACCTTTACCGTTGCTACCTGCTCCCGCACCACTACGCCCGACGTGTTGGTGTCTATATGTTATGACGGAGTGATCGGGTATGGCGAGGCGTCGATGCCACCCTATCTGGGCGAATCAATCGAAAGTGTGTGCCGGTTCCTGTCGCGGATAGACCTATCCCCCTTTGCCGATCCGATGCAGACGGACGCCATCCTGCAGTATGTCGATTCGGTTGATGTGGGCAACTGTGCTGCCAAGGCAGCCATCGACATAGCGCTGCACGACCTGCAGGGCAAGATGACCGGGCAGACCGTCCGCCGTATGCTCACGGGACGTGATGATGCCCAACTGATGGCGGGACGTGAACCGTTGCCCACTACCTATACTATTGGTATTGATACCGAAGAGAAAGTGCAGCAGAAGGTGCTCGAAGTGGCTGGCCGTTTCCGTCGGCTCAAGATCAAGGTTGGGGTACCGGGCGACCACGCATTGGTACAAGCCATACGCCGCGTCACGGACCTGCCCCTAACGGTCGATGCCAATCAGGGCTGGAGTGACCCACACAAGGCTCTGGACGAGATAGAATGGTTGGCCGAACAGGGTTGTATCATGGTCGAACAACCGTTGCCCAAAGGCGCACTCCGAGACCATGCCTGGCTCACTGCCCGTTCGCCGTTGCCCATCATTGCCGACGAATCGGTTCAACGCCTTGTGGACCTGCCGCGGCTGGCAGACTCCTTCTCGGGCATCAATATCAAGCTGATGAAGTGTACAGGACTGCACGAGGCATACCTGATGATACAGGAGGCACAGCGGCTCCATCTCAAGGTAATGCTGGGTTGCATGACCGAGACCTCGTGTGCCGTCAGTGCTGCTGCCCAGTTGGCCAGTTTCGCCGATTTTGCCGACCTGGACGGTAATCTGCTCATAGCCAATGATCCCTTCACGGGAATGCAGATCGTGGATGGCTATATCCAGCTCAATGACAAACCGGGCATAGGCGTCGAGCCGATTGCCCCTATTCCCTTTCCCCTACAGGAATGCTCAAATAGTCTATAGGAGTCCAACATGGAAGTTGTCCGACTGACCTGACGGCAGACTGCTCCCATTGACCCCTGGAACTTATATTCAAATCCAACAACTTTAAACAATTATCACTATGGAACAATTAACTAGTTGGTTTAGCGAAAGCGCTATCCTGAGTCTGACCTCCTACGCAGTCACTTTCTGTAAGAACATCCTGGCTGCCATCCTCATCTATCTTGTGGGCAAATGGATCATCGGCAAGATTATCAAGCTCGCCGATACACTGATGGCCAAAAAGGCAGTCGAGGCATCGCTTCGCTCCTTCCTGGGCAGCATCATCAAGGTCTCTCTGTGGCTGATTCTCATCATCGCCATCGTGTCTATCCTGGGCATCGAGACCTCATCGTTCGTAGCACTGTTCGCTGGTGCAGGTATGGCCATCGGTATGGCAATGAGCGGTACGCTGGGCAACTTCGCCGGTGGCGTGATGATCCTGCTCTTCAAGCCTTACAAGGTCGGTGACTATATCATTGCACAAGGTTACGAGGGTTCGGTCAAGGAGATTCAGATCTTCAACACCGTGCTTGTTACCCTCGACAACAAGACTATTTTCATTCCTAACGGAGGTCTTTCGACCGGTTCGCTCGTAAATGTAACCAAGCAGCCATATCGTCGTGTAGATGTCAATTTTGACTTCGCTTACGGCACTGACTATGAAGAGGTTCGCAAGGCTATTGCTGAGATTCAGGCGGCATGTCCAGAGATTATCAAGGAGCCAATCGACGGCGAACCTGTTGCTGCTCCTTGGCAGGGACTGGCCAATCTCGGTGAGAGCGGCGTTACCATTGCTACCCGCAGCTGGTGCAAGAGCACAGACTATTTCGTCGTAGCTGGATATATGAACTACAACGTATATCAGAAACTCCGCAATTCGGGCTTCATGTTCCCATTCAACAAGCTCGACGTTACTATACAGAAGTAATTTCTCTTCATGGAGGTAATGGGAATCAACACGAAGAAGATTTCCATTACCTCCTCTCAAAAATATTCCCCCGACTTACAACACAAAACATTATGATCGATTCTCTTATTTCATTTCTCAACGCATCGCCCGTCAATTTCTTTGCCGTATCGACGCTCGAAGAACGGTTGTCAGCAGCCGGTTTCCACAAGCTGGATGCCGCCATGCCCATGCCTGCACTCAATCCCGGTGATCAGATTTATTTCACTAAGAATGACTCCTCACTCTATGCCTTCCGCATAGGCACCCAGCCGTTGGCCGACGAGGGTTTGCGTCTGATATGCGCACATTGCGACAGCCCTACCTTCCGCGTCAAACCCAATGCCGAGATGCGCGGAGACGGCAACATCGTACGCCTCAATACCGAGGTCTATGGCGGTGCCATCCTTTCCACCTGGTTCGACCGTCCGCTCTCGTTGGCTGGTCGCGTCCTGTTGCGCAGCAATGATCCATTGCACCCGGTTACACGGCTGTTACGTATAGACCGTCCTATTCTGACCATACCCAATCTGGCCATTCACTTCAATCGCCAAGTCAATGACGGTGTGGCACTAAGCAAGCAGAAGGACACTCTCCCTATACTGGGCATAGTCAATGATCAACTCGAGAAGAATCTGTTGCTCATCAATCTCGTTGCACAGCAGTTGTCTGTCTCTGTCGGGGACATCATCGACTTCGACCTCTACCTCTACGACACGACACCGGCACAGGTCATCGGACTGAACGGAGAGTTCATCCAGTCTGGCCGATTGGACGACCTCAGTATGGTGCACGCAGGGCTGGAGGCACTCCTGTCCAGTTCCGCTCCTACCGCCGCGACTCAGTGTCTTGCCATCTTCGACAACGAGGAGACGGGCAGCGGCACCAAGCAGGGCGCTGGCAGCCCCTTCCTGCAGAGTCTCGTCACCCGCCTCGTACTGGCGCAGGGAGGCACGCTCGACGACTTCTATCGCTGCATAGAGCGCTCGTTCATGGTCAGTGCGGACAATGCCCATGCCTGGCACCCCAACTACGATGCCAAGTACGATCCGACCAACCATCCCGTGATGGGCGGCGGTCCCGTCATCAAGTTCAATGCTGCTCAGAAGTATGCCAGCGATGCAGACAGTGCATCGGTCTTTGCCGAAGTGTGCCGTCTGGCAGGCGTACCGTGTCAGAAGTTCGTCAATCACAGCGACATAGCCGGAGGCAGCACATTGGGCAATATCCTGACGGGTAGTCTGCCTCTGCGTGGTGTTGATATGGGCAATCCCATTTGGGCAATGCACTCGGCACGTGAAACAGGCAATTGCGCCGATCACAAGTATTGCATTATGGCATTTTCTAAATTTTTGGAGCTTTAAGTGCAAAATATTGTAAAAAGTTGCACAAAAAATTTGGAATACTAATTTTTTGTTTGTATATTTGCACCCGTATTCTATTACATGCAATAAGCAAAAAATTTACAATATTTTTTGTGGATTGAGCTGGATTTGAAACCCAAATTGAAATATTGAATCCCAACAGAGGACCTGAGTCCTGCTCAAAAAGAATGTGACTTATTTTGTATTACCTCCTAACAATTTAGAAAAATGGGCGACAAGAACAAAGTAACCATTTACGATCTTGCGCAAAAGCTCGGAACAACTGCTTCAACAGTCTCCCGCGCTTTGCAAGACAATCCCCGAATCAGCCTAAAAACACGTGAAGCTGTCAAGAAATTGGCTCGCGAGTACAACTACATCCCCGACCCGATTGCACATCACTTACGCACCGGGCGCGGCAATGTGCTGGGTATCATAGTGCCCCGTATCGACCGAAACTTCTTCGCCAGCATCATCAGTGCGTTCCAGAATGTTGCGCAACAATCTGGGTTCCAGATCATCATCGCAGCCAGCAATGAAAGTGCTGACGATGAGTTCGCTGCACTCAAATCGCTGATTCTCAAAAAAGTCGATGGCATTGCCATCTCTCTTTCGGTCAACACGCAGAATGCTGCCGACTATGCCGGATTGTGCCAGTCGCACAATATTCCGCTCGTCTTCTTCGACCGTCTTCCCATAGATTGGCAGGATTACGATACAATATCGAACGACAACTATCAGATTGGCTACGATGCCGTCATCCAGTTGCACCGTCGCGGTTGTCAGAAGATAGGACACTTCGCAGGTCCGCAGAACCAGCGCTCCTACATCGACCGCTTCCGTGGTTATCGCAAGGCACTGGACGACCTGCACCTCTCCTCACGTCCCGAGTGGATCATCCCGGGCATTACCATCGAGACTGGTTATGATGCTGCACAGAAGATTCTCGCCATGACGGACCGTCCTGACGGCATCTTCTCATCGGGCGACTTCCCAGCCATCACGGCCATGGATACCTTCCGCAAGAAAGGACTTATCATCCCGGATGATATTGCCATCATCGGTGTGGCCAACGAGCCATTTGATGCCTACCTCGCCACTCCGCTCTCGTCCGTCGAGTTGAACCAGCAGCGCATGGGCGAACAGACTGCCAAGATTCTCATAGCTCGTGTCAAGGACGATGATGCTGCGCTCGATACTCCGGCGCACACCATCATCAAGCACGACATGATACTGCGTGAGTCTCTCATCTGACATACATATTCATAGGACTAACTACTTTACCATAAACAATTTATTAAATTAAAATGAAGACAAATTATCAATTGCGTTATGCATCTCATCCAGAGGATGCCAAGCATTATGACACTGCGCGTAACCGTAAGGAATTCCTGATTGAAAAGGTATTTGCGGCTGATGAAGTTAATATGGTTTACTCTATGTACGACCGTATGGTAGTAGGTGGCGCTATGCCAGTCAACGAGGCTCTTCCACTCGAGGCCATTGACCCACTCAAGGCTCCTTACTTCCTGACCCGTCGTGAGATTGGTATCTTCAACGTCGGTGAGGGTGCAGGTATTGTATCCGTGGAGGGAGAAGGTGATTACGAATTGAACTTCAAGGAGGCTCTCTACATCGGCCGTGGTGACAAGAACGTCACCTTCAAGAGCAAGGATGCCAGCAAGCCTGCCAAGTTCTACTTCAACTCTTGCACAGCTCACACCACCTATCCATCCAAGAAGGTGACCAAGGCCGATGCCGAGACATCTGGCGCTGTACTCAAGCTGGGCTCACTGGAGGGTTCCAACGACCGCGTCATCAACCGTATGTTGGTCAACCAGGTATTGCCTACCTGCCAGTTGCAGATGGGTATGACCGAGCTCAAGCCAGGTTCTGTATGGAACACCATGCCAGCTCACACCCACTCTCGCCGCATGGAGGCTTATTTCTACTTTGACCTGCCCGAGGATCAGGCTGTATGCCACTTCATGGGTGAACCAACCGAGACCCGTGTCGTATGGATGAAGAAGGACCAGGCTGTCCTCTCTCCTGAATGGTCAATCCACTCAGCTGCTGCTACCCACAACTATACTTTCATCTGGGGCATGGGCGGCGAGAACCTCGACTATTCAGACCAGGACTGGTTCAAGGAGACCGATCTGCGATAATATATTCAAGTTTCGCAAGTGTGAGACAAATAAAGCGTGCAAACGTGCCGAATACTTGCGAAACTTGAATAGTATATATTGTTCAATTTACTAAATACTACTTACACTATGAACATCATTGGCATTGTTCTTTGGATTCTTTGCTTGTACGGTTGCTACGTATTTGCAGGCAAAGGCGGTCACAATGGGATCTTAGCCATCATCCTGGGCCTCCTCTTCGGCCCTATCGCACTGCTCGTTTACTTCATCCTCTATCTGTTGAAGAAATAAGTAAGTTGCAAGCTGATTTCTGAGCGACCCTGTCTGAGCATATAACCTGACTGGAACACAGCTACCAGACGAAAATGCCAAATAGCTCATATCGAGTAGGTTATATTGTCGAGTCTGTATTATTAACTAACTTTAATCAACACATAACCTGTCACTACAACGATTCACATTACGGAGAGTTGCATTGACGTACAAAACAATCTATTATGAAGAGTTTGAAAGATTTCTCTCTCGAGGGTAAGAATGCCTGGATCACAGGCGCATCTTACGGTATTGGTTTCAATATTGCCAAGGCATTCGTTGCTGCTGGCGTGAAGAACATCATCTTCAACGACATCAACGAGGAGGCTTTGCAGCGCGGTCTCAACAACTACAAGGAGGCTGGTATCACCAACGTGAAGGGTTACGTATGCGACGTTACCGACGAGGTTGGTGTCAAGGCTCTCGTAGAGAAGATTCACGCTGAGGTAGGTCAGATTGACATCCTCGTCAACAACGCCGGTATCATCAAGCGTATCCCTATGCACGAGATGAAGCGCGCCGAGTTCCAGCAGGTCATCGACATCGACCTGGTTGCTCCTTACATCGTTTCTGCAGCTGTATTGCCCGAGATGATGGAGCGTCGTGAGGGTAAGATCATCAACATCTGCTCTATGATGTCTGAACTGGGTCGTGAGACTGTCAGCGCATATGCTGCTGCCAAGGGTGGCCTCAAGATGCTGACCCGCAACATCTGCTCTGAGTATGGTGAGTACAACATCCAGTGCAACGGCATTGGCCCTGGTTACATCGCTACTCCACAGACTGCACCTCTGCGCGAACGCCAGGCTGACGGCAGCCGTCACCCATTCGACAGCTTTATCTGCGCCAAGACTCCTGCCGGTCGTTGGTTGGAGCCCGAGGAGTTGGGCGGCCCTGCAGTATTCCTGGCTTCTCACGCTTCGGATGCTGTCAACGGTCACGTTCTGTACGTAGATGGAGGTATTCTGGCATACATCGGCAAGCAGCCTAAATAAGCAGCCGGGTATGAAGAATACAGCATTATATTACATAGCAGCGGGCGTATGTCTCGCTGCTTGTTCAGCTCCTAATCAATCATCGATTGAAGTAAGCAACTCACTTGATGCAGTCCGCAACGGCGAGATGGTTTGCGCTAAGGTCGATACCAGCAAGCCTCACATCCTCAAGGATGCACAGGGCAATGAAGTAGCCTATCAGGTCAAGGGTGACGGTATCCTCTTCCTGGCCGATGTCCCTGCTCAGGGCACAGCTACCTACTCATGGACCGAGGGCACTCCAGCCGAGGTCAAGCCTCTCACCACAGCTTTCTTCCTGGGCGATCGCCGCAAGGACGATTTCTGCTGGGAGAACGACAAGGCTGCCTATCGTATGTACGGTCCTGCCCTGCTCAAGGAGAATCCTTCGAGCGGCGTAGATCTGTGGCTCAAGCACTCGTCTGACCTTACTGCCGACGCTATGTACACGCAGGAGGAGAAGGAAGGCAAGCCTTACCATGTCGATTTCGGTCTGGGTATTGACAGCTACAAGGTAGGTCATGCAGCTGGTTGCGGTGGCGTAGCTATCGTTTCGGACGGCAAGATTTGGCCTGGCGGCCCCTATGCCCGCTACGAGATCCTGCAGCAGGGTCCACTGCAGACCATCTTCAAGCTTGCTTATGACAGCGTACAGGTCGGCGAGAACGTTCTCTCCGAGGAGATTACTATCACCGTCAATGCCGGTGCCAACATGAACAAGGCTGAAGTAGTCCTGAAGGGTGCTGACATAGCCGACCTCCAGTTGGGCGGTGCCATCTTCCTGCACGATTCTATCCAGAACCTCAACATCGCTGCCGAGCGTGGTTATATCACATATTGTGAGACAGCCAACAGCGACAAGGGCATCTATGGCATCCACCAGCAGCAGGGTATCGATCCTGCCACTGTTGACTTCGGCCGCAACTACTGCGCCGTCTTCGTCCCTGGTGCCGAGGACTTCGCTCAGTATGACAATACCGAGGTTGCTGTTCGCAAGTACAAGGTAGGTGATACATTGACCTACTACTTCGGCGGTGCATGGAGCAAGCGCGACTATGCTACTGACCAGGAGTGGGATGCTGCCATTGGCCTCGATGCCAAGCGCCTCTCCTCACCTCTCACGGTTACGGTTAAGTAAGGAATTCCGATTCCCGATTGACCCCCTATGGGACAAAAAGGACCTGCTCAACGAGCGGGTCCTTTCTTCTTTTTGCTCTCTATTCATCGCTTTTTTCCCTACGTTTGCATCCATATTCAATATGTTTTTCGTAGTAAGAACTCCCCAAAAACATGTATCAGCATTGAAAAACTACATAGGAAAATGGTAAAAAACAATGGAAAAACGACCAAAAAACACCGCAAAAACGATAAAAATAAGCAAAAAATAGCCGTAAAATTGCAAAAAATGCGATATCGTGACGACCAAAATTATTGAATTTTAGTGCTGAATTGGGGTAAAAATACGCTTGAAAACACTTGAAGACAAAGAAATGTGCAACAATATAAAATGCTGTACAACAACAACTTGCACAATAATCTAAATACAATATAACAACGTTACAGTAAAAAAAATGCCATTCATTCTCAAAAATAAACTTTAAATATATATATATATATTTATATATATATATATATTTAAAACTACTTTTTGGAAAAAGGTATGGCGTAAAAAAGACTGTAACGTTGTTTCGGTGTGTTACATCTTAAAAATTTTTGAAAAAAGTTGTCAAAAAATTTTAGGCCGCAAAACTTTCTTCGTACCTTTGCACCGCGATTCCGAAAGGGATGCCATCCCTACCCATAGGGTACCACATGGGTATTAGATGAATATTACCATCGGAGCGCGATTGCAGTTGGCCCGAAGCGCGCACGTAGTCACACCGCAATCAGAGAGTAATCGCTTTGTTTAACCTTCAAAAACATTACACAATTATGGCAAGAGTATCTCCTATTGGCATTGTCGCCAGGATGTCCGGCAAGATCTGCGGACACAGCGATATGTATTTCTCCACCAACAAGCAGACTGGGCATGTCTATACCGGCAAGCGTTGCTTCCCCAGTGAGGCAGCTCCCACCGAAGCACAGCTGGCAGCCCGCACCCGTTTCGGCCAACTGATGGGGCAGGTCAAGCAGTGGGTGAATGAGAACGGCCCATCGACCAAGAACGTCAATGGCACCGAAATCTACCAGAAGGTCCTCGCGGCCTACAAGGCGCAGCACCGCATCGGCAACTTCCGCGCCTTCGTGTCGAGCAAGTTCAAGGATGGCACCGTAACCATCGGCGATACTACCGGCGGCAGCGGTTCTGGTTCTGGTTCTGGCGGTTCAACTGGCGGCGGCGACCTCGGATAAACTGAGCCAAGGGGGAGCTCCACCCCGCTCCCCTTAGCTCTTAACTCCCCAAAGCTATGAAACAGAAGATGGCATTATTTAGCTTCGTGGCTGCTATTTGCTTCGCTACTCTCTCGCTCTTTCTACCGCCCGAAGGCGAAATTGACTCCTCAGTCCTGCTCCTCGTAGCTCAGTTGCTCGTCCTCTGTACTACGCTCCTGGGGATCAAGGCCGAACGCACCGACAGCCTGACGAAGAAACCTAACTCGTAACTATTAACTATTAACTTTTTTCTCCGAAAAAAACTATGACACAGGAACGCAAGAACAAATGGTCAGTAGTCATTAACCTGGCTCTCACGACCATCACAGCACTGCTCTCTGCCTTTGGGTTCACCATCGGCTAAACTCTCGCGGTGAAGGACTAGATGTCCTCCACCGCTTTTTCTTATATCATCTCAAGAATTAGAGAATAACGAGAATTATATAAATCACTAGAATTAGAGAATTATAGGAATTATTTCTAATAATCGGGAATTGACGAGAATTATATAAATCACTAGAATTAGAGAATTATAAGAATTATTTCAGAGCATCGGACCACACGATTTCAAAAGTAGTTGGATAATTGATGTCCTTCCATCCTGGGTAGAATCGTGATAATTAAAGTGTTTGAATATTGAAAAATGTATTGTCCAAGTTGGTCTTCATGATAATTGTTATTGCCAGATAGGTTCCATTTCCCATCCTTTAGGGAAGCCCATTGCAGCAAGGTCTATTTCTGGAAAATCGACAAAGAGCCATCGAAGTTTAGCAAGCATATCGTTGTTTGGAGAAATCACTTCCAGGAAATACTTGATAACGCATATGTTAAAATAGGCTCTCTGAGGATCTACTGGCAATGTAATCCAAGGATAACATATTCGTCTAGGCATCATGGGAAGGATGAAATTTACCTTGTTCCATACTCTGGAATGATGGCAACAAGAGTTTCTTCTTGCCATATTTACAAACAAAAAAAGCCCCGCGCATTTGAGCGTCAATGAGAGGCTTGGCGGGAACTAACGATGCAAAGATATAAAGATTTTGTCATTCTAACAAATCTTTCTCATACAAAAAGCAGATTCAAGTGCATTTTTTAGCGATTTAGCTCCAAAATTGACAGTTGATCCGCTTATTTTAAGAGGGTTTCGCTTGTATTTGAAATAATAATGTGAGCCTTTGCCGTGTCACAGCTAGCAGTGCCCTCTTCAAAGATGCACACTACATTTTCAAAACTTAAATCCGCAACCAATTGGCATAATAATCACCAGCTGATTTACTGAAGGCTACCGAAGTGGTGGCGAAATAGTATCGCAAGTTACAGATTTGCGAGAGATGACTTATCAACAACATTGTGGATAAAATTGTGGATAACTCAGTGGATATCTATGTTGATAAGAAATATGTGTGCTGAAAATCAGATAATTACGATAAGTGTTGAAAACGTGAGATTTCGAGCTGAATTAAGACAGGTTGAAACAGAGAAAGAGGGAGGGGGTCAGGAAGACTGGTCCCCCTTTTCACTTTCACACCGTCCCATGTACTTAGAGGGCGGAACACCATACATCTCCTTGAACTCCGTGGTGAAAGTAGAGATATTGGTGAAACCGACCTGCTCAGCCACTTCCGTGATAGAACACTTCTTCTGCGACAGGATCTCGGCAGCCTTGGTGAGACGGAGACTCTTGATGAACTTGGTGGGCGACTGATTGGTGAACTCCTTCAGTTTGCGGTATAGGTGTACACGGCTCATGCCTGCCTCGTCAGCTACCATCTCGATGGAGAGCTTCGGGTTGCTCAGGTTCTGATTGACCACACGCATGATGCGGTCCATCATCCGTTCGTCCGGCGTCTTGGCCTCCGGCAGTTCGATGCGGTCAGCAGGGACCTGCTGGCCCGAGAAGTTATTGCGCAGACTGTCGCGGTTGCGAAGTAGGTTATAGACCGTGCGGCGTAGAATCTCCGTGATGAACGGCTTGGTGATGAAGGCATCGGCGCCCAGGTCGAGACACTCCAGGTGAGCCTCCTCCGATGTCTTGGCCGTCAGCACCACGATAGGGATATGGTTGAGACGGACATTCTGACGCACGCGGCGGCACAGCTCCATGCCATCCATGCCCGGCATCATCAGGTCCGTGATGATCAGGTCAGGAACGTGCTGCAGGATATCGTCCAGAGCAGCCCGCCCATCGCTGAACGAAGCCACGCGCAGACCGTCCGAGAACTCGTGCTGCAGCATCAGACGGATGTCGTCGTTGTCCTCGACGATGACGATATGCTTGTTGCAGACAGCAGCGTCGCACGACGAGTGCTGCTCGGGAACATAGGCATTGGGGTCAATGCTCTCCAGCGGGGCAGGAGAGGAGGGAGCCAGTGTGCGCGCCTCGGTCAGTTCGTCGGGACGCAGGTGCGCCTTGCCCAACGGGATGGTGATCGTGATGCAGGTGCCCGGGCCGGCAGGATTGTCCGTCACACAGATGGTGCCATGATGCAGCCGTACCAGCGAGGCAGTGAGGTGCAGTCCGACGCCCGTACCCATGCGGCCGGCATCGGCACGCAACTGGTAGTAACGCTCGAAGATGTGCTGCTTTGCCTCGTCCGGAATGCCCTGGCCCGTATCGGTCACAGAGAGCGCGAGGGCACCCTCGGCATAGTCCGCCGAAGCAGGCAGTTCGGCGAGACGGACCTCAATCTCGCCGCCCGCAGGCGTATGCTTGATAGAGTTGGAGAGCAGATTGACGATGACCTTGTCGAAGTTGGCAGTATCAATCCACACCTCCCTGCCCGGTTGCGTCTGGTCCGTGATGTGCAGTTGCAGGTGCTGCACCTCGACCAGGTCGCTGGCAGTGCGGCACACCTCAGCCACATAGTCGGCAATAGGTACAGGACTGAAACAGAGCTGCATCTTGCCCTTGTCGATGCGGCGCAGGTCCATGAGCTGATTGACCAGGCCGATGATGCGGTTGGCATTGCGCTGCATGATCTGGTACGAGCGATGGTGCTCCGGGTCATGGTCCGACTCCGCCAACTTCTGCAACGGAGAGACAATCATCGTCATAGGCGTGCGAATCTCGTGGGCGATATTGACGAAGAACTGCATCTTCGCCTCGCCCTCCGCCTGCTCCTGCACGTGGCGTGCTATGCGGCGCAGCACCTCGCGGCGACGTCGGACCTGAACCACGATGAGCCAGGTCACGAAGGCAGCCAGGACGAAGTAGGCCACGAACGCCCACCAGCGCAGATACCATGGCGCCAGCACGATGAACTGGAAGGAGATGGGGTCCGACTGAGCATCGCCCATGGCAGCACGGCAGCGGAACAGATGCGTGCCAGCCGACAGGTGGCTGAACGAGACGGTGTTCTGGCCGGGGCGCAGACGGGACCAGGGGTCATCGTCCAAGGCATAACTGTAGGTAGCCCCAGCCGTGTAGCTGAGCGGCAACGTGCCCATCTCGAACGAGAAGGAGCTGGCATCGAACGACTGTCCCTGGGTGAGGCCGACAGGCAGACCCGCAGCACTGAAGCCTACCAGCCGGACCGCACACGAACTGACCGTCTGGTGGATGCGTGACGGGTCGAAGTAAGTAATGCCGTTGGTGCCGCCGAACCACATGCAGTGGTCACGGTCCAGGAGAGCGGCATTCTTGTAGTACTCATTGCACTGCAGGCCATCCTGGAGCGTGTAGCTGCAGAACTGGTCGCGCTGCTCGTTGTAGCAGGTCAGTCCGACGTTGCTGCTCAACCAGAGTTGGCCGTCGGGGGCACAACGCACGGCATAGATCATGTCGCTGGGCAGTCCGTCCGCCGTAGTGTAGAGCCGGTAGGAACCGGTCCCGGGATGGAACAGGATGAGTCCCTGCGAGGTGCCCACGGCGAGGCGTCCCTGCGTGTAGGGCGTGATGCTGTATATGATATAGGTGCCCAGGTCCTGGCGGTGAGGCAGGTCCGGCTGGCTCAGGTCGATGGCGGTCAGACCATTGTACGAACCGGCATAGAGCCTGTCGGTGAGACTGTCGAAGTACAGACAGTTCACCCACCGGCAGGAGTCGTGGCGGAAGGGCTGCGTGAAGCGCTCCTGCTGCTCGTCGAACAGGAACAGGCCGGAGTTCATGGTGGCGACCCAGATGCGGCCCTGGTTATCCTGGGCGAAGTCGTAGGCGTGCTGCGGCATCGGGTCACCATGCGCCTGGGTGAAGTACCGGCAGCGGCCCGTCTCGGTATCGACCCATCCGCAACCCTGATTGTACGAACCGAACCAGAGCCGATGGCGCGAGTCCTGGAACAGAGCCATCAGTGCAGAGGGGACCGAACCGGGCTGACCCGTGCAGGGGAAATGGCGGTACTGGTGCCCCTCCGAGTCGATGGCATAGAGACCACCATTGTCCGTGGCAGCCCACACGCGGCCGTCGTGCGTCTGGGCGAGCGAGGTGATACACTTGTCGCCCACACAGTTGTACAGGGTCGATTGGGCACCAAGATAACGGAACGGCTGCGGCTGCTGCGGTATCATGAGCAGACCCTTCTGGTAGATGCCCAGCCACACGGTATGGTCGGCGGCCGTATAGGCGACGTGAACCTTCTGTGTGGTGGGGTCAGTGCGCCCGTCATCGAACATACAGGGCTCGATGCGTCGGGTGGCATAGTCGAGGGAGAGCAGACCCTCATTGTCCGTCGCTATGAGCAGGTGGCCATCGCCCGTGTCGGTCAGGTCACACACCATCAGACCATCGTCCATGTCACTGTCCACGCGGTGGAAGGTCTGTCCCTCATCGTCCCAGCAATACAGTCCGCGGGTCTGTCCGCCGAAGTACATCCTGCCGTCGCCGCCCAGAGCCAACACATTGTAGGGAGCGGGGTGCAGATTGTCGCCCAACCGTGCTATGCCCGATGCGGGGTCCAGACGGTAGAGCTCGTTGCTGTGGCGGCTGATCCAGATGCGTCCCAGTGTGTCCTGCGCCATGTAGCCGGTCAGGGTGAGCTGGTCCGTGAGTGGGTTGGCATAGAGCCAGGGGGTGCCGTCGGGGTCAATGCCCGCACAGCACGACACGCTGCCGCTGAGCCATATCCGTCCATCGGCCATCTGTGTGATGTACGATACGTCGCCCACATGGTGCACTGTGTCGCGGAAGAGTGCCACGGTGGTGAAGTCATCGCTCTCCGGCCGGTATATCTGCAGTCCGGCGCGGGTGCCCACCAGCAGATGCCGCTCACTATCTACATATAGCGCGCGCACGAAGTTGTTCTGCAACGAGTGGGGATCGGCTGCATCGTACTGATAGGTGGTGAACTTGGCACCGTCATAGCGGCACAGACCAAACTCGGTCGCCACCCACAGATAGTGGTCGGCGTCCTCGACTATGTCGGTGATCAATGTGCTGGGCAGTGCATGTCCTGTGGTAAAGAGTCGGCATGTCTGGGCTTGTAACATCGGCGTGGTAACAAGGGCCAGAAGGAGTGTCCAAAGGTAGTGTCTCATGTCAATAAGTGTTTTTGGCAGTGCAAAGATAAGCCCTTTTGCTGAAACGTGCAATAAAGATATGTATTTTTTTGCAATTCTAACTTTTTGATATTCAATCGATGTAACATTGCCCAAAAAAATTGTTACAATTATTGACCCTATTTCAAATTTGATGTAACCGACATTCCTTGACCGCAATGAAAGAATAAGTATCTTTGCCGACGAAAAAAAACTTCGTACGAAAACGATAACGATAACGAAAAAAACTACGGACCTAATTCGTTTAATTTTTTAGAGCGCGAAATTCCCGAAAATAACGAAATATATTAGTATTAATTCGTTGAATTCGGTGATAAAAAAAACGAAAACTTCCTTAAATATAATATTACCCTTTTATCTCCTAAACAATGAATATCTGTACAATGAAGACTTACTTGGTGGGCGGCCTGCTCACGCTGACAGCGATGACGGCACCCACGTTGATGCCGACAGCGGCAGCACAGACACAGTCAGCCCGACAGACGCAGCGCGTCACAGGTCGTGTCTATGATGCCATGGGCCCGTTGGTCGGAGCGACCGTGATGGAACGAGGTTCGTCCAGCAACGGAGTGGTCACCGACATAGACGGAAACTTCTCGCTCTCGGTAGCGAAAGATGCCGTATTGGTTATCTCCTTCATAGGATACGAGCCGCAGGAGGTCCCTGCATCCACATCGCCCATCCGCGTGACCCTGACCGAAGAGCGCCAGGCCATCGACGAGGTGGTCGTGATAGGCTATGGTACGCAGCGCAAGGAGAACGTCACCGGTTCGGTTGCCAACATAGGCGGAGACCGATTGAACCAGGTCGTGGCTACCAATGCAGCCTACTCGCTGCAGGGCCGTATAGCCGGCGTCAACATGCAGCAGACATCCTCGCAGCCTGGCGCCGAGATGCAGATACGCATACGCGGTCAGCGTTCGCTCAATGCGAGCAATGACCCGCTCATCGTCCTGGACGGCATCCCCTTCATGGGCTCGCTATCGGACATCAATCCATCGGACATCAAGAGCATGGACATACTGAAAGATGCATCCGCCACAGCCATCTACGGTAGCCGCGGCGCCAACGGCGTGATCATCATCCAGACGGTCAAGGGCGCACAGGGCAGTCCCGCGCGTGTGACGTACAATGCTTATGCTGGATTCAAGAAGGTCTTCCACAAGTACCCGATGATGGGCGCAGCCAAGTATCAGGCCATGCGCGACTATGCCGGCCTCTACACCAATACCCTGGACGAGGTCGAGGGGGTAGATACCGACTGGCAGGACCTGTTCTACAAGACCGGTTTCACTCAGAGCCACGACATCACCGTGACAGGTGGTACGACCGACGGCAGCTACAGCCTGGGCGGCGGTTACTATCACGACGAGTCGGTCGTGCCGACGCAGGGCTTCACCCGATACAGCCTGCACGCCAACTATGACCAGGCCATCGGCAAGTATTTCCGCTTCGGTCTGAGCAGCACGACCAATTTCCGCGAGACTACAGGCAGCAACGTCGGCCTGTACGGCGTGCTCTCCAAGACCCCAATGATAGACCCCTACGACAGCGAAGGTAACCTGAAGCGCGCGGTCAACATGCCATTGGACAATGGTCAATACATCTGGACCAAGGAGCGCCTGGAGGACCTGGACGACCAGTATCTGAACCAGTCGAGGGCCTTCGGCAGTTACAACACACTCTTTGCCGAGGTCAAGTGCCCCTGGGTGGAGGGATTGAGCTACAGGGCCAATGTCGGTCTGAACTTCAAGGTGGGCAAGACGGGTTCCTTCACGGGCACGGGCATCGGGTCGAGCAATGCTGCCGAACCGAACTCAGCCTCGGTCCTCGAGTCGCAGACCCGCAACTGGACCCTGGAGAATATCCTCTCGTACGACCATCAGTGGGACAAGCACCGACTGAGCCTGACAGCGCTCTATTCGGCCGAAGAGACCCGCTATGAGCGCATCCGTATATCGGGCCGCAGCATCCCTGCCGACGAGTTCCAGTACTACCAGCTGGGAGCAGCGGAGTCGGACCTGAACGTAGATGCCAGCCCCGGCAACTACTGGCAGAGCGGCCTGATGTCGTGGATGGGCCGTGCCATCTATACCTACGATGACAAGTATATGCTCTCGGTTGCCCTGCGCCAGGATGCCTCGTCCCGATTGGCCAAGGGTCACCAACGTCACACCTATCCCGCTGTGTCGGTGGGCTGGAACATGGCCAATGAGCAGTGGATGGGCAATGTGGCATGGATAGACCGCCTGAAACTGCGTGTGGGATATGGCGAGACCTCGAACCAGAGCATCGACCCCTATTCTACCCTCGGAGCATTGAGCACGAATTACTACAACTACGGCAGCAACATGGCTACGGGCTACTATGTATCGACCCTGCCTAATCCGAACCTGGGTTGGGAGTACTCGACGACGTGGAACTACGGTATCGACTTCTCCGTCCTGGACAGCCGACTGTATGGTACCATCGAATACTATGTGCAGCATACCAATGACCTGCTGCTGAGCGTCAAGCTGCCTACTCCATCGGGTGTGAGCAGTTATATGGCCAATGTGGGCGAGACCGAGAACAAGGGCTTCGAACTCTCGCTGAACGGCGTCATCCTGGATAACCTGAACGGATGGAGCTGGGACATGGGCGTCAACCTCTATGCCAACCGCAACAAACTGGTCGCACTGGCTTCGGGCGCCAAGGAGGATGTGGAGAACCGCTGGTTCGTGGGCCATCCTATCGACGTGCTCTACGACTACAAGAAAATAGGCCTGTGGCAGCAGGGCGAGGAGGACCTGCTCAACCAACTCGAACCAGGCGGCAATGTCGGTATGATCAAGGTCGAATATACCGGCGAGTATGATGCCGAGGGCAAGCCTGTGCGCCAGATCAATACGGACGACCGCCAGGTGATGGACATGGAGCCGGACCTGATGGGCGGTTTCAATACGACGGTCTCGTACCGCCACTGGGACCTGACAGTGATAGGCGCCTTCCAGATAGGAGGTAAGTTGGTCAGCGCCCTGCACTCGTCCAACGGCTATCTGAACATGCTCAATGGCCGCCGCGGCCAGATTGATGTCGATTATTGGACCGAGGACAATCCCGGTGCCAAGTACCCACGCCCAGGCGGTCTGTCGGACAATGATAATCCTGTCTATGGTTCGACGCTCGGTTACTTCGATGCAGGCTACCTCAAGGTGCGTACCATCACATTGGGCTACAACTTCAGCCACTTCAAACCGCTGCGCGACATGGGCATAGACCGCCTGCGTGTCTATGCTTCGGTCCAGAACCCATTTGTCATCTTCTCCGACTTCACGGACGAGTGCGGCCTGGATCCCGAGACCAATGCTACCAGTGCATCGAGCAACTCTATGTCCGTCACGATGGAGGGTTACAAGGGTGCTCACCAGATTCCGGTCATTGGCTACAATACACCTTCGACCCGCAACTTCCTGTTCGGACTGAATGTTACGTTCTGAAAAAGGAAGAGAAAGAGAAGTGACAAAGAAGTGAAAGAGAAGTGACAAGGACGAATGAAACGTCTAATTTCAAATTGAAAATTGAAACTTGAATTAAAAATTGAACCCTATGAAAAATATATTTCTTCCAGTCCTGTTGGCTTGTCTCTCGGGCGCTGTGTGGTGTTCGTGCGATGATACGCTCGATGAGGAGCCACGCAGTATGTATGCGCCTGGGTTCTTCAAGACCGAGAAGGGCATCGATGGCGGATTGACCTCGCTCTATGCTCACCTGCGATATATGTATGGCAACGGTTATTTCCTCAATATCTGCGAGACGGGTACCGACGAATATACCTATGGCGGCAGCGCCGATGAGAACTTCAAGGCCGCTGACCACTCCGATGCCGGAACATTGACCCCCGATAACTGCCGCGCCGACGTGCTGTGGAACAATTCGTTCCAGTTCATCAATACAGCCAGTGCCATCATCGAGAATGCCACTGCTGCCGGTATGCCGGACAGCAAGATAGCCGAGGCAAGGTTCTTCCGCGCCTTCGACTTCTTCCAGTTGGTGCGCACCTTCGGCGGCGTGCCGATGGATTTCGGTTCGGGTGTGCTGGCGTTCAACGAGACTCCATCGCGCACTTCGGTCCGCAATACCGTCCCCGAGGTCTATACCACGGCAGTCTTCCCTGACCTGCTCCTGGCTGTAGAACAGTTGCCCGATGAACCTCGTACCACGGGTGCAGTGACCAAGACCGTGGCACGCAAGTTCCTCGCCGAGGCATACCTGACCTATGCCTGGTGGCTCGAAAACCCCAACGGCGTTCCTACCTACCCAGAGTGTGACCGCAAGGATCCCGACGGACACGATGCTGCCTGGTACTTCCAGCAGGCCTACGACGTGGCAATGGATGCCATCGAGAATCCAGGCCCCTACGGACTGGTTGATACTTATTACGATGCTACCTCATATCTCAACGACCGCAACAAGGAGATACTGCTCTATGCCGACCATACTACCGAGAGTGCCAAGTTCAGTGGTATGGAGGAGAGCGGTGCCTCGTGGTCGTACGCTTCGGGCAAGGCGCCCGACAACTTCGCCGGCTGGATGTGCAACTGGAACTATCCCAACATCAAGGCCCGTTGCAGCGAGACCAACAAGAAGAACCTGATCAACCCCTGCGAACGTGAGGCCACCCAGCCTTTGGGCCGTCCCTGGATCCGTATGGCTCCCTGCATTGACGCAATCGAAAACTTCGGGGACAAGAGCCGCGACTCGCGCTACGATGCCACTTTCACCACGGTCTATCACGCCAACTGGCACTACGGATCGAACCCCGATACTGCCTGGGTGCTGGGCACGCACGGCGAACATATCCTGCCGGGTCAGGTGGTGTTGCGCTTCCTGGACGATGTACCGGCTACACCGGTCAAGTATCCTGCCAAGAACAGTGCCGACGTATCGTCCGTGGGTGGTGGTTCGCTTGATGGTTATGCGGAGTTCGTCATTGACCCCGAGGCTATCAACCGTCTGCGCTATC
>JAILKE010000035.1 GCA_024694125.1 Bacteroidales bacterium | reverse complement strand
ACTCCCCAAGGCTATGAAACAGAAGATGGCATTACTTAGCTTCGTGGCTGCTATTTGCTTCGCTACTCTCTCGCTCTTTCTACCGCCAGAAGGCGAAATTGACTCCTCAGTCCTGCTCCTCGTAGCTCAGTTGCTCGTCCTCTGTACTACGCTCCTGGGAATCAAGGCCGAACGCACGGACAGCCAGACGAAGAAAGACAATCCCACATCGGTATCGTCCTAACTAATAACTAATAACTTAACAAAAGAGGAGGCACACACCGGTGATGGTGCTGCCTCCTCATTGTTATAAGCCAAAAGGTGGAGCGAATCAGAGCTCCTTCTTGATAGCGGCGATCATCTCATCGTACTCAGCGTCGGTGAGGAAGACCTTGCCAGGGTTCATCTGGAAGACTCCGCCGTAGTCAGGACCATCGACATACTTAGGTGCGAGGTGGAAGTGCAGATGGCTGAGTTTGTCGCTGTAGGCACCGTAGTTAATCTTCTCGGGATTGAAAGCACGCTGCATGGCACGGGTAGCCTGAGCGACATCGGCCATGAAGTCATTGCGCTGCTGGTCATTCAGCTCGTTGAGGTCATTGACATGTCCGTCGTAAGCCACAAGGCAACGGCCGTGATAGGTCTGCTCCTTGAACAGGAAAAGACGAGAGACGCGCAGGTGGCAAATCTCGATCATTAGATTCTGGAACGAATTAGTGCAATATAAGCACTGTTTAGGATCACTGTGCATAAGATTCAATTATTAAAAGGTTAATATATTTACGATTTAACTATTTATTGGGTCATTTAGCAATTTAATTATTCTCAACCAACTGGGTACAGTAGAGTTTTTCAACTTTCAATTTCCAATTGACTGACTTTTCAACTTTCAATTTTCAACTTTCAATCGCTTTCTTCCGGAAATAGGATTTCGTCCGACTCTCCTGCCAGGTAGTAAAGTTGTGAGGGACTGGTGCGGGCCAATGCCGCGAGGGTGATACCCTGGTAGCCTACCTTGCCGCCGGCTTCGGTCAGCGCCTTGGAGGCGGTGCGATAAGCTAAATCGGGCGTATTATTGTCCGCCGAGAGGTGGCAGAGGAAGATGTGACGCAACGAGGGATGAAATGTGGTACGGAGCATCTCAGCACACTCGTCGTTGCTCAGATGGCCCCCTTCGCCACGAACTCTCAGTTTGAGGTAATTGGGGTACGAGCCATTCATCAGCATATCGACATCGTGGTTCGATTCAACCACCAGATGGTCCGCCTGCTTGACGTAACGGAGTATGACGTCCGTGACGCGGCCGCAATCGGTCACCAGACAGAACTTCACCTGCTCGCTTCCCTCCTGCCACTCGACGAAATAACCTACGTTGTCACGGCTGTCGTGAGGTACGGAGAAAGGCGTGATGCGGAAGTGGGTGGTCGGGACATCAAACACCTCCTCGCGCTGCAGATAACGGCGATTGATGGTCGGAATCTTCTTCTGCAGTCCATAGTTGCGGTCCATACCGTCGTGCACCTCCTTGGTCGTATAGACAGGACAATCCATCAACGACGATATCATCGATGCGCCACGGATGTGGTCTGTATGGTCGTGCGTGATGAAGAGGGCACGTATCGGAATGTGTATCAATCCGTTGTCCTTCAATATCTGCTTGATGGTACGGCCGGCTATACCGGCATCGAGCAGTATGGCATACCGCTCCGTACCCAGGTAATAGCAGTTGCCGCTACTACCGCTGCCCAGACACATGAACCTCAACATCCCTTGTAGATTAGAAAGATACTGGGTACTCGGGGCACAAGGCGCTGCATCTGCTCGTCGGACAGACCCTTGAGCCTCTGTTTCCACTCAGCTACGGTGAGGGTACGCACCTGCTCGTCGGGGCAGGTTACATTGCTGGCCAGACAGATGCGCGTCTGCGGGCGCAAGGACTGCAGGAGCGTCTGCATCATCTTGGCATTGCGGTACGGTGTCTCGATGAAGAGTTGTGTCTGGTCCTCGGCATAGGCGCGCGCCTCGAGCTGCTTGACACGTGCCACACGCTGGCTGTCCTCGATGGGCAGATAGCCGTTGAAAGCGAAACTCTGGCCATTCAGGCCCGATGCCATCACGCTCAGTATCATACTGGATGGGCCCACCAAAGGAATGACTTTCAATCCCTTGCGTTGGGCTATAGCCACCACGTCTGCACCGGGATCGGCCACGGCAGGACAACCCGCCTCACTGATGATACCGATGGGAAGGTGCTCCCGGACCAGTGGGTCAAGATAGGAGCTGATCTGCTTCGGGTCGGTATGTTGGTTCAGTTCGACGAAGGTCAACTGATCGATGTCTATGCTGGGTTCTACTTTCTTCAGGAACCGACGTGCACTGCGCACGTTCTCTACTATGAAATGTCGGATTTCCACGATGATATCGTGGTTGTAGGCTGGCAATACCTGTTGGATGGGGGTATCGCCCAGCGTAACTGGAATGAGGTATAGCGCCGGACAAATCATCTGTTTTGTATTTATATCGTTGCAAAATTAGTAAAAAAATTTGGAAATACGAAATATAATACCTAATTTTGCGCAAAATAATTCCAATTTGTCTGCAACAACATTTAAATTGACCTCTGTATGCTCCTTCCCAAGACATTTATCGATGATATGAGCCAAGTGCTCTCCCCTGCTGAAATGGACCGTTTCGTACAGGCTCTGTCTGGCGGAGATACGCCCGTCAGCATCCGCAAGAACGCTGCCAAGATGACTACTGCCGACTGTGACCAGCCGGATGACAACGGAAATCAGGTCCCCTGGTGCCAATATGGCCGATATCTGCCCAACCGTCCGCAGTTCACGCTGGACCCCCTGCTCCATGCGGGTGTGTACTACGTGCAGGAGGCATCGAGCCAGTTCATCAGCCATGTAATCAGCACATTGGTCAACAGCGAGGACCCAGAACGAGGATTGGGAACCAAGCCCGTCACGGCCCTGGACCTGTGCGCCGCTCCGGGCGGCAAATCAACCGCTGCCATTGCCGCCTTGCCCCAGGACAGCATATTGGTCAGCAACGAGATAGACCGCAAGCGTGCCCGCATATTGGCCGAAAACATCCAGAAATGGGGCAATCCGAACATCTGTGTCACTGCCAATGCCCCGGCGGACTTCCGCAAACTGAAGGAGACCTTTGGCCTGATCATCACGGACGTGCCCTGCTCCGGCGAAGGGATGTTCCGCAAGGATGAAGGCGCCATCGCCGAGTGGAATCCCGCCAAGGTGCGCGAATGTGCCGCCCTGCAGAAACAGATTGTGACGGACATCTGGCCCTGCCTGAAGCCCGGCGGATTCCTAATCTACAGCACCTGTACTTTCAATGTTCAGGAGGACGAGGCCAACATCCAGTTCATTCACGACCAACTGGGTGGCGAGATTGTCCCTATCCCTGTCGATGAATCGTGGAATATCCACCCGGCGCTGACCGGCTCCTTTGCACCCGATGTCCGACCGGAATCGGCTTGCCGTTTCATGCCTCACTGCACGCAGGGCGAAGGTCTCTTCATGGCATTGATCCACAAGCCAGGCAAGCGTCCTGCATCGAACGAAAAACAGGCATCGAACGAAAAACCGCATAAAACCATACAGGACAAATCGTTACCCACACAGATACGCACGTGGATTTCAGCCAATGATTATGTCATCGAACAGGACAAGGAGGGCGTCGCTCACGCCTTCAGCCCTCGGCTCTATCCCCTGTACCGCCTCCTCGCTTCGTCCCGCCTCTATATCCTTTCGGCAGGCGTGGAAATGGGCACTGCCAAGGGTAAGGACTTCCAGCCTGCTCACGCTCTCGCTCTGTCCACCATTCTGAATCCAGAGGCCTTCCCTACCGTGGACCTGGACCTCGAGACAGCACTCAACTATTTGCGCCGCGAAGCAATCGTCCTGCCGCCCGACACGCCCCGCGGTTATGTGCTGCTATCCTATCGTCAGCACCCGCTCGGCTTCGTCAAGAACATCGGCAACCGATGCAACTCGCTCTATCCTACGGAATGGCGCATCCGCAATCTGTAATGGATTGAACATTGAACTTTGTAATCGGAATAATAAATAAAGAAAGAGAGAAGATTCCACTGTCATGGGTGTCTTCTCTCTTTCTTTATATTGGTTGAAATCAAATCAATGCGCCAATAAATGAGCGCAAAAAAATCACTTGCAATCGTCCTTGATGAACTGAATGAGACGCTCTACGGCATCAGCCGAAGCTATATTACGCTCGATGCACTGCTTGCCCTTGTAGAGCGAAACCTTGCCGGGACCCGCACCGACATAACCATAGTCGGCATCGGCCATCTCACCAGGGCCATTGACGATACAACCCATGATGCCTATCTTGAGGGTCGAGAATCGAGGATCCTGCTGAGCCGCCGCGCGGACAGCCGCCTTGATACGGGCGATGGTCTCCTCCAGATTGTACAACGTACGACCACAACCAGGACAAGAGATGAACTCCGTCTTGGTGAACTTGACTCGGGCGGCCTGCAGTATGCTGTCGGCCAAATCGCGCAACTGTGCCTCGGTGAAATTAGGATTGCGCAATGTCAGATGATGCGCCACACCATCGATCAGCAGAGCGCCGACCGTCATAGAGGCCTTGAGCTGCATGTCCTCCATATCGGACTCAGTGAGCGACAGCGTAATGGTATCGTCAGCAACCGTGTCACGGCACTGCTGGCGCAGAGCAGCACACTCCTGGATCATAGCTACCAACTTACGCGCTACGGGGACCTCGCGCTCAGGAGCCTCGGACAGAGAGACACGGATAGTATCGCCTATGCCCTCGCACAGTAGCGCTCCTATACCGACAGCACTCTTGATGCGGCCATCCTCGCCCTCGCCCGCCTCGGTCACGCCCAGGTGAAGCGGATAGTGCATGTCCTCCTGGTCCATCTTGCTGACCAGCAGACGCATCGTATTGACCATCACCACACAGTTCGAAGCCTTGATACTGATGACAATGTCGTTGAAATCCTCGTCCCGGCAGATGCGCAGGAACTCCATGCACGACTCGACCATACCGGCCGGCGTATCGCCATAACGGGACATGATGCGGTCACTGAGACTGCCGTGGTTCACGCCGATGCGGATAGCGGTGTGGTGTTCCTTGCAGATATTGAGGAATGGCACCAGACGAAGACGGATCTTCTGGATCTCGTCGGCATACTCTGCGTCAGTATATTCCAGTTTCTTGAACGTACGACCCGGATCGACATAGTTGCCCGGATTGATGCGCACCTTCTCCACTATGCCAGCAGCCACATCTGCGACATTGGCATTGAAATGGATATCGGCCACCAATGGCACATCGTACCCATCACGGTGTATGCCCTCCTCTATCTCCTTGAGGCTGAGAGCCTCGCGGGTTCCCTGTGCGGTGAGTCGGACCAGGTCTGCACCTGCATCCACGATGCGTTCTATCTGTGCGACGCTTCCCTCGATATCATTTGTATTGGTGTTGGTCATGCTCTGGATGGCAATGGGATTGTCTCCTCCTATCGCCAGACCCTTGACATGACACACACTCGTTTTCCTTCTGCTATACATACGATTACAGACTTTGTTTCAGAACAATCGGGGCAGAATGTCCCAATCGCCTATTAGTTGCACTTATACTCGTACTTCAGTTCGGCCAACTCAGCATTGGCCTTGACGATCTTCTGAGCCAGGTTCTTCTTGTACTCTACGAATCGGGCTGCCAGGTCGGCATCAGCTACTGAAAGAATCTGTACGGCCAATATGCCAGCGTTCATTGCGCCATTCAGTGCAACTGTGGCTACAGGGATTC
Source organism: Bacteroidales bacterium (assembly GCA_024694125.1). Classification (GTDB taxonomy): domain Bacteria; phylum Bacteroidota; class Bacteroidia; order Bacteroidales; family UBA3663; genus Liminaster. The sequence continues at coordinate 3,796 of JAILKE010000035.1, read as the reverse complement.
CAGGAGGCATCTGAATCATGGCCAACATGGCGTCCAGACCCTCGAGACTGCCAGTGAGAGGTACTCCAATCACGGGTACGGGTGTCTGTGCTGCTACTACGCCTGCCAGATGCGCTGCCATACCGGCTCCGGCGATAATCACCTTGATACCACGGCCAGCTGCCTGCGTAGAGAACTCCTCAACCTCCTTCGGTGTACGGTGTGCCGAGAGTGCAAACATCTCGAAAGGAACGTGGAACTCATTGAGCAGGTCTGCGGCCTTCTTCATCACCGGCAGATCGCTGGTGCTACCCATAATGATACTAACAATCGGTTTCATATATAAAAAATTTAGAATAAAACTCAAGAAATCAAACTAATGCGTATGCCAACAGCATACATACTGCTCCAGCCAATGCCCCGACAACCACCTGAGCCATGGTGTGGCGCTCCAGATAGACGCGTATCGAACCCACACCTCCCGTAATGACAATGGTGCCGATCAACAACCAACTGGGTACGATGTTAGGGAAATGATAAAACAGGATGAGGGAGGTCACCGCCAGTGCGGCATTACCGGCACTGTGTCCACTTATCTTCCACCAGAAGGTTACGACGAAGAAAACGAACGTCAGTAAAGCCCCACCCCAGAAGCAGAACAAGGCCCAATAGGGCAAACCTTGATTCTGCAGGGTCATCGCCTGGGCAACGCACAGCAGAAATTGCACAAACAGCGGCACAACCCTGTCCGAACGGTCACGCAGCGCCACGCCATTCTTGACCACCCCGCACCGGGACAACAGGTAGATGACCAGACAAGGCAATATCAGACAGAAGAGCAAGACCTCGGACAACAGCAGAAACTTGGACCATAACGGCAGCAGGCAATAGGGCGAAAACAGCAATATCAGCACTGCTGCCCACGGCATGCTCAACAAGGGATGAAAGAGATTCGATATGGTTTTTATTACGGTTAGTTTCATTGGGATGCAGCTTTATTTTATACTTCCCTGCGAAGCCTCGCAGAGGGGAAATTAAGTTGTTCTCTGTATTTGGCCACAGTACGACGGGCGACTGGATAGCCCTTGGCCTTGAGTTGCTCGGACAGGGCATCGTCGCTGAGGGGAGCCCGCTTGTCCTCGTGCTCAATCAGTTCGCGCAGTGCCTCCTGTACAGCTACATTGCTGATGCTGCCAGACTCGGTCTGTATGGCAGTGCTGAACAGGTCCTTGACGGGAATGATTCCGAAATCGGTCTCAATGTACTTACTGTTACTGACGCGAGAGATGGTCGATACGTCATATCCCGAACGGTCCGCCACCTCCTGCAGCACCATGGGGCGTAATTCGTCCAAGTTGCCACCCGAGAGGAAGTAACTGCTCTGCATCTGCGCTATCACACGGATGACGCGGCTCAGTGTCTCGCGACGTTGGCGCAAGGCATCGATGAACTGATTGCCCGAAGTGATACTCTCTCGTATCATGGAGAGTCCCTGACGGCTGTCCTCGCTCTTGGATGCCGACTGCTGTATGCGCTCCATCATGATCTGATAGTCGGGGCTGATGCGCACGGTAGGGATATGGGCATCATTGACCGATACAACCAACTCGCCATCCTCGGCATGGATGCTGAAATCGGGCTTGATGTGCGAGGCTCGGATATCGACCAGATCGGCGGTCGCACTCTGGCCACCCGGCTTAGGGTCAAGGTGCGAGATGATGCGTTGTGCCTCGGACAACTGCCGTGTCGAGACGTTGAAACGCGTGCACATGCGTTCGAACCGACGTGCAGACAGGTCCTCGAATGCCTGATCGACGATATCGTATGCCAGCTGCACGGCTGGCGTGGCCTTCTTCTCCTGCAACTGCAGCAATAGGCACTCTCGCAGATTGCGGGCTCCTATACCGGTTGGCTCGAGCATCTGCACTACTTCGGTCAGAACGCGCTGCAGATTGTCCTCGGTCGTATCGTGCATCTGGGTGAAAGCCAGGTCATCGACCAGGTCGGTCAGGCTCCGTGTCAGGTACCCATTGTCGTCAAGGCTATCAACCAGGAATCGAGCCAGAAAAGCATCTTCCTCGCTCAGTTCCATCTCGTTCAACTGTTCCAACAACTCCTCGCGGAAGGTGGTTCCACTCTTGTAGTTCAGCAGTGGCGAATAGGCTGCATTGTCGGCCGATACTGCCGGCTGACTCTCTCCGTCATCATCCCACATCGCATAGGAATCATCCTTGGCATCGTCCGAGGGAGACAACTCTCCCTCTATGTCTTCGTCCGATGGAGCGTCGGACTGGTCAATGTCTCGACTGTCCGTATCCGCCTCCTCGACCTCGGCATTACCCGCCGACATGGCTCCATCTTCTATCTCGAGAGCAAGGTTCTTCTCCGTCTCGGCAGTAATCAGTTGCTCCAGTTCATCGCTGGTTGCCTGTACCATCTTGGCAATCAGTATCTGCTGCGGAGCTAAATGTGCGACCTGTCGTATGGTTGTAACCTGTTTCATCGAAATATATATAGTTCTGTAGGCAATTTTCTCGGTTCTATCTATCGGATAACTGCAACCCCCAAAAGGCGGTCGTATCTCGAAGCGAACGGATGGTAATATATGAATATCTGGTATTCGTTGGGCGTTTCGTAGTGATTTCCTTCTATGGCGGAGGTGGTCAATCCACCCTGCACGGGTACAAGATACTGATAGTTGTAGGCTCCGGCCTTGAGCAGCACCTCCTTGTAGTACATTCCACTCTCCAGGTCATACTCCATACGAGTGGAGGCATCGGTCTCCTGGTAGGTGAAATCTCCTACCAGATAAATTCCTCCTCCCGGAACGGACGCTGGAGCATCGAGCGAAAACATCGCCATAAAGTAATCTGCTTCGGTATCGACATCATCCACATTGAGCGAATGTACCAGATAACGGCCGTGCTGATCCTGGTCATATCGGTAATTGGCTATAGGACGCGCCTCGTCCCGGTTCAAGTAAGCGTAATAAACCGGCGCATGATAGCGGATATGATCAACACCAAGGCCTGGATAACGGTGATTGGTAAACTCAAAACGGCGCCAATGATTGCCCGCCTCGAAAATCAATTGACGCTGGTGCTCGTAATATACCTGTGTGGACTCTATCCGCGAGGGATGATCCAACCAACGCTGATTGTCTCTTCGGCGGTTCTGCTGGACCAGGACCTTCAACTCGGTATCGGGATTGAGATACGGCGAAACATCCTTGGTCCACCCTATCTGCAGGGTCAACTGCTGATGCAGGGCATTGAAATCTATATCGGTATTGCCCGATACACTTCCAGACACAATCATCTGCTCCTCACTCACCATGAAAGTAGCCACGGCCAAAAGGCTGTCCGGCTCATCCTGTAGATGGAATAGCACCGCATAGTTGCCCGATACAGTAGGCTTGACCTGATCATTGGGAAAGGCAACCTCATAATGGGTATATTGGACAAAAGTATTGAACGACGGAGTAACCGTCTCCACATGCTGTGGCTGGAAACTGCTCTCCAGATAATCCAATTCGTCCAGGTTGTCCCGTTCCCATGCGGCATTGCAATGAATGACCGTATAGTCTATCAACGGCTGTTCGTCGGACAGATAATCGAAACTGACTGCGAGCGTCGTTGTTCCCTCAAACCCCAGTATAGGAAGGCGTTCAAAATCATCCTCGGCTATCACCTGGAGGGTCTTCACCCGCGGATGTGTGCTATGCGTGTAGAATGGTTGTGCCTTCAATGGGCCAAGACAGACCATTGAAAGCACTATTAACAGTATATTCCTGACAATACTTAAACGCATAGCAAAC
>JAILKE010000102.1 GCA_024694125.1 Bacteroidales bacterium | reverse complement strand
AAGGGGAAGCTCGTATATGACATGAACAGACTGAACGAAAACAAAGGTGTCGACAATGTCTATGAAGCAATAAAGGGCATCCCGACAATAGATGAATCGGGTAGTGGCGTGACGTTGGCAGGAAAGAGCGTCACGATATTGATCGATGGACGAAGGTCATCAATGTCTCCTGAACAGCTCACTGCCTATTTGAAAGCTCTCCCAGCGGATAGATTGAAGGCAACGGAGGTGCTGTACACGGCTCCAGCCAAATACCATGTCCGCGGGGCTGTGATCAATCTGATATTGGACAATGAGAGCAATAGGGAGCATAGTGTCCAGGGACAGCTCCAATCAAAATACCTTCAGGAACATAATGCAAGTTTCGTGCAGGGTTGCAATGTGATATACAAGAACAAAGGCCTGTCCATGGATGTATTGTACAACTACAATCACAACAATGGCTATAGGGAAACCCGTGAAACCTCTATCCACACCCTCGACGATAACAGCGTCCATGATATCTCGACACGGGATGTGCTGAAAAGAATCGGCAACACGCATCTCGTGGGATTTGACCTGGACTATCAGTGGAGTGAAAAAGATTATATATCCTTCGTCTATAATGGTAATTACGGCAATAACAATGCCCGCGAATACCTGTCGGGCAATATCGTTTCGGACAATAGGCCCTATTCCGATCCCACTCTGCATGACCTGAACCTGTCATTCGGTTCGTCCAAGGGAATTGCAGCCAATATAGATTATACATCCTATACCATACCCTCCACCCAGGACATCACAAGCATTTTGCCCACAGGAACCTTGAACTTCAGGTCCCGTGAACAGCAGCGTATCAACCGATGGTCCGCCGATTTCAGCCACGATTTCAGTCTTGCGGAGAATCTCGACATGAATTACGGATGCTCCTATGTGCACAGCATCGATGACAGTTGGCAGGAGTATGATGAGACGGGAGTGAACACAGCCTATAGTTTCTCGGATGTCAGCAGCCGGAAGGAGGAGGATATACTGGATATCTTTGCCGGCATTGAGACCTCTCTCACCAAGGACCTGACCCTGGAACTCTCTCTGACTGCTGGATATTACCATAATTATGCCCTGCACAACTGGAGATTGTTCCCATCAGCCATGCTCACCTATTCGCCCAGCAGCACTCACTATCTGCAATTCGGATTCAGCAGTGACCGAACCTACCCGAAGTACTGGGAATGTGGGAACTTCACCAGTTATTCCAATGGTGGGTACAATGAGGCTGTCGGCAATCCCCGGTTGAAACCCTCCAATGAATACAGCTGGCAGATAGCATACCTCCTGCATCGTAAATACAATTTCCTGGTATGGTATAACCTCAATGATGATTACTTCATCCAGACTCCATACCAGCAGCATGATAGATTGACAATCACCTATATGCCCCTGAACCTCGATTATCAGAGACAACTGGGCTGTAACTTCTCATTTTCGTCCAGGGTTAAGGGATTCTGGAATGTCCGGACCTCCCTGATGGTAGTGTGGCAAAATGAAAAGTGCTCCCAATACTATGACATCCCGTTCGATAGGAGCATCACGTGGGGCATGGTCAATGTGCGGAACACCTTCAGGCTGATCACCGACAGATTGTATCTGAATTGTGACGGCAAGTTCCGCTCGAAAGCCATTCAGGCCATTTACGACCTGCCGTCGTCGGGCAATGTCGATATCAACGTGGTCTATAAGTTCCTGAAGAACAAGGCCACCCTCAAATTGTTCTGCAACGATCTGTTTGAAACCTCTTCCATCAATCCTCGCATTGATTATCGTGGACAGGACTTGGACATGAAGTTCTCGTGCTACCGTCAGATGGGTGTATCCTTCTCCTACAGTTTCGGTAACTATCGGAACAAAGAAAGAAAACAGGTCGATACGGCCCGTTTCAAGGATTAGGACCGATATTCATCAATTCCAGGTCAGGGGCATTCTCCCAATTCTTTTATTCTTGAAAGACATGCCGCGTAGGGAGGTGTCCCTGCGTGGCGTATCGGTCCCAAATCATATCGAAATTCGGCTCATTTATCCCACTTGTTTCGTATTTAAAGGTTTTTGTATCAATATTATTTTGAGTTGTTTCCCAAACCTTATATCTTTGCACCCGAAATGAAGTACACAATGCGAAACACAATGAAAAACTTTGTCTCCGTATGTCTGGTCAGCGCAGCAGCGTTGACATTCTCCTATGCGCAGACATCCCCCAATGGCAAGATACAGATAGAATACCAGGACAGTGCATTGAACATCACCTATCTGCACCAGGACCGACCTCGGCAGGTCGCTTCCGTGCGGGTGGTGCTGGACGGTGAGCCCGGCGCGCAGTCGGCAGTGAAGCAGGTCGATTACACCATGCCCACAGGCAAGCGCAGCCATTGCACCAATGCCTACCGCGAACGGCTCTATCCCCTGGCGGGTGGAGCGACGCTGTGCGTGCGCGCCTGGGACGATGGTGTGACCTGGGGCAGTGACAGCCGCGACGTGCCGGGATTGCAGCCTGGGCGTCCGCATCTGGTCGATTTCAGCGCAGCAAGGCATGACTGGCTGATGCAGTGGTCCGACAGTTACGAGGGGTTCTACCCCCGGGACCGCAACCACAAGGCAGGTCAGCGCCTCGGCTATCCCGCCCTGTTCGAGTACGAAAATGGCTTCTACGCCTTGCTCTCGGAGTCGCGCCTCGACAGCATGAGCGCCGCATCCAGTTACTATATGACCGATCGGGACGAGGTGTTCGAGGTCAAGGCCGATGGAGAAGGGGTGCATGGCGACCAGACACTCATCATCGGATCGCTGGCCGATGTCGTGGCATCGACCCTGGTCAATGACAACTCGCTGCCCTGCCGCATCGAGGATGCCACCTGGATACAGCCCGGAGTGGCTGCGTGGGTCTATTGGGCATACAATCATGGATCGAACGACTATGACATCATCAAGCGCTATACCGATATGGCGCGCGACATGCATCTGCCCTATGTGCTCATTGATGCAGAGTGGGACGATGCCAAGCCGATGATGGTGGATGGGGTATCGGTCCCTATGGTCGAGGCTGCTGTCCGTTATGCCACGCAGTGCGGTGTGCGTCCCATGATATGGTACAACAGCAGCGTGGGGTGGGTCAATGGCGCACCTGGACCGAAGTTCAGGCTCAACAAACCCGAAGACCGCGAAAGGGAGTTCGCTTGGTGCGAACGTATCGGCGTGAAGGGTGTGAAGATCGACTTCTTCTCGGGCGACAATAACCGCAACATCCGCTATATGGTCGAACTGCTCGAGTGTGCAGCGCGGCATCATCTGCTGGTCAATTTCCACGGTGCCACCGTGCCGCGTGGATTGCAGCGCACCTATCCCAACCTGATCAGTGTGGAGGGTGTGTACGGTGCCGAGTGGTACAACAACGTGCCTACCTTCACCAGCCGGGCAGCGGCGCACAATGCCACCTTGCCCTTCACGCGCAACGTGATCGGTTCGATGGACTATACACCGTGTGCCTTCACCGACAGTCAGCATCCGCACATCACCACCCACGGTCACGAGTTGGCGCTCACGGTGCTGTACGAATCGGGCATCCAGCATCTGGCGGACCGTCCCGAGAGTTTCCTCTATCAACCCGAAGTGGTGCAGCAGTTCCTCTCCGAACTGCCTACGGCGTGGGACGATGTCCGATTTTTGTCCGGCTATCCCGGTCGCAACGTCGTGCTGGCCCGACGTCGTGGTCAGCGCTGGTATGTGGCGGGCATCAATGGTACGGACGAGGCGATGCTCTTCCCGCTTGCCGAGTTGCTCGCCCAGTTGCCTGTCCAGCAGGGCAAGGTGATGCTGCTCACCGACAGTTCGATTGACGACCGTCCCTGGCGCGTCGAACGGTTCTCGCTTGATGAGACCTACACCACGCTGCTGTGTGGGGCACGCGGCGGTTTCGTCCTGACGTTGGATTTCTGAACGCCGTTATCTCCTTTCGTTTCTATATTTTTGAATCTTTAATACCTAATCATTCAATGAAAAAGCATCTTCTTCTGGCTGCCCTGTGCGGCGCCGTCCTGTCCTTGCCTCTGGCCGATGTCCAGGCACAACAGGTATCAGACTTCTACGAGAAAAACAAAGTGTTGAACTATAACGACGGCGATCCCGCTCCCGGCACCATCCCACAGCCGGAGGGCTTCGACCCGAACTTCCACATCTACCTGTGCTTCGGCCAGTCGAACATGGAGGGCAATGCCCGTATCGAGACCCAGGACCGCCAGGGCATCAACCCTCGCTTCAAGATGCTCTCGGCAGTGGATATGCCCGGCATAGGGCGTAAGATGGGTCAATGGTATGCCGCCGTTCCGCCACTGTGCCGTGAGTGGACCGGACTGACGCCCGCCGACTACTTCGGCCGTACGTTGGTCGAACAGTTGCCCGATTCCATCTCCATCGGTGTGGTTCACGTCGCCGTGGGTGGTGCCAGCATCGACCTGTACGACGAGGACAAGTGTGCCGCCGAGATTGAGAAGGCTGCCGACTGGTTCAAGAACTTCTGCAAGGCGTACGACAACAATCCCTACCGCCGCCTGATCGACATGGCGAAGGAGGCGCAGAAGGTGGGCGTGATACGCGGCATACTGCTGCACCAGGGCTGCACGGACAACGGTCAGAAGGACTGGCCCGAACGTGTCAACCTGGTCTATCAGCGCATACTCACCGAACTGAACCTCAAGGCCGAAGAGTGTCCCCTCCTGGTGGGTGAACTGATGACCCAGGAGGACGGCGGTTGCTGTTATCTGCACAACAGCATCATCGACAATATCCGCGCCTCTATTCCCACGGCGCATCCGGTCAGCTCGCTGGGTTGTCCCGGCCGTCCCGACCATCTGCACTTCACAGCCGAGGGCTACCGCATCCTGGGCCGCCGCTATGCCGAGGCCATGATGACGCTCAACTACCGCCCCGCTCCGAAGTGGGAACCACGGAAGTAGGGTAGGGGCGCCCTGTGCGCACCACGATGCCAGGTGCACGCTGCCGGGCGCACGGTACCAGGTGCACAGTACCAGGCACACGCTATCAGGCACACGCCACCAGGTGCACGTCACCATGTGCACGGTACCAGGCACACGCCACCGGGCGCACGGTACCAGGCACACGCTGCCAGGTGCACGCTATCAGACAGAGGGGATGCAGCCGATCTCGGCTGCATCCCCTCTGTCTGCCCTGGGCCCGTCCTGTTCGCACGGCAGTGTACAGTAAGGGGGTGCGGTGACGCTACGGTGAGAGTGCGATTGGTGTGCGATTGAAATGCGATCGGTGTGCGATTGGTGTGCCCTACGTTATCGTACACGAACCCTGGTCCAATCGGGAGGCGATGGCGGTCGGGTAGTGAGGTCATAATAGGGTTATAATGGAGATGTAATGGTGATGTAGTAGCGATGTAATGGTGATATAGTAGTGATGTAATATTGATGTAGTAGTGATGTAACATCCATCCGGTCAGGTGGTGCCCGCATTGGGGTACCGATGGAAAAATGTCATCTTGGCGGCTAAAATCGGGAGTTTGCAAGCATTTTTGGCATAAAATAGGCACTTTTTGTTGCTTTTTGTAGCCTCGTTGAAATAATTTTACTAAATTTGCGCCGATATAATGAAGAACAACAGCCGAACGTCGCATCGATTGGCAAGAGATATTGCAGTGATTGATGTTACCTGTCAATGCTATGAAAGAATGCCATCGGAGGCGGCATCGGCCTATACACTAAACTAAAAAAGAGGCAATAGAATGTTTGTTAAAATCCTGTTGACCATCCTGTTTTTCGGTATAATGATCGGTGTGGGTATATACTCGCGCAAATCGACCAAGAGTGTGGATGGATTCGTCTTGGGCGGCCGTTCAGTGGGCGGATGGCTCACTGCTTTTGCTTACGGAACATCTTATTTTTCGGCGGTAGTCTTCGTGGGCTATGCCGGACAGTTCGGTTGGAAATATGGTATTGCCTCGACGTGGATAGGTGTGGGCAATGCGCTGATCGGGTCGCTCTTCGCCTGGTTGATACTGGCACGCCGCACCCGACTGATGACCCAGCACCTGCAGAGCCGCACCATGCCCGACTTCTTCGGCACGCGTTATCACAGTCAGGGTCTGCGCGTCACGGCATCGGTCATCGCCTTCGTTTTCCTCATCCCCTACACCGCAGGTGTGTATATGGGTATATCGAAGTTGTTCGAGATGGGTTTCGGCATTCCCTACGAGTATTGCGCCCTGATCATGGCGGTACTCACTGCCGTCTATGTGATATTGGGAGGCTACAAGGCTACCGCCATCAATGACTTCATACAGGGTATCATCATGTTGTTCGGTATCGTCACCGTGATAGCAGTGGTGATCAACAGTCAGGGCGGACTGACCGCCGCTGTCGCCAAGATGGCAGAGGCCGTACCGACCGAGTTTGACCTGGCATCGGACCGTGCGGGCCTGTTTGCCAACTTCCAGCCGGGCGACTTCGCCTCGTGCTGGGGACCCAACGTGATGAGTCTGGTGGGCGTGATCGTGCTCACTTCGCTCGGAACCTGGGGTCTGCCGCAGATGGTCGGCAAGTTCTACAGCATCTCGGACGAGGGCGCCATACGCCGCGGCACCGTCATCTCGACCATCTTCGCGCTGGTAGTGGCAGGCGGCTGCTACTTCCTGGGCGGTTTCGGCCGACTGTTCGACGAACCAGCCATCGTGGGTGGCAAGAAATATGCGTACGACTCCATCGTGCCATCGATGTTGGAACATCTGCCTGATGCACTGATCGCGCTGGTCGTGCTGTTGGTGCTCAGTGCCTCGATGTCCACATTGGCATCGCTGGTGCTCACCTCGTCGTCGACCATGACCCTCGACCTCATCTACCGTGACAAGCGAGTGAGCGAGGAGGAGGCTCCGCAGGGCGAGATTGACGACCAGGTGGCGGAGAAGAAAGAGCGCCGCAAGGTGGTCATCATGCGTGTGCTGATCGTCTTCTTCATCGTCATCTCGTTGATGATAGCGCTCAATCCACCGCAGTTCATCGCCCAGTTGATGGGTATATCGTGGGGCGCATTGGCAGGTGCCTTCCTGGCTCCGTTCTTGCTGGGTTTGTACTGGAAGGGCGTCACCACGGCATCGGTATGGGCATGCTTCGTGTGGGGCGTGGGTCTGACCGTGCTCAACATGATGATGGGCAATGCCCTGCTCAATCCGATCGACTGCGGAGCTGTGGCCATGTTGGGCGGCTTCGTCATTGTACCGTTGGTATCGTTGTTCACCCCCAAATTGAGTGAACGTATAGTTAATAATGTCTTTAAGTGTTATGAAAAGTGAGGTATTAGCATGTCTGATGGCCCTCACCTGTGGCGCAGCGAGCGCACAGCAGGAGGGCGACATCGACTGGAGTAAAGAACTGAAGGAACGCATCACCATCAACGGTTATGCCCAGGCGGGATATACATTCACCGCCACAGATGGAGTCAAGTCCAACACCCTGGACCTGAAACGTACGTTGCTGTGGGCCAAGGCCCGTATCACGGACCGATGGTCGTTCCTCTTTATGACCGACTTCAACAGCCAGGTGCAGGAGTTCTACACCGACTATCGAGTCACTGAGGGCAAGGAACTGACCGTCCGCTTCGGTCAGTTCAAGAATCAGCTCTCCATGGAGAATCCGCTCTCGCCTGTCACCCTCGAACTGATCGATGTGTGCAGCCAGGGCGTCACCTACCTGACGGGCTGCGGCAGCGACCCGTTGTTCGGCGTCAACTACGGCCGTGACCTGGGCATCGACCTGTACGGCGAATTGTACGACGGCGAGTTGCGCTACAACCTGGAACTGATGAATGGTCGCGGCATCAACAAGAAGGACCTGGACAACAAGAAAGATGTCATCGTCAAACTCGACTGGCGCCCCTTGGATGACTGGCGCTTCGTCGCATCGGCCCAGAAGGGCTATGCCACAGCCATTGCATACAGCATGTACGATATAGTATATGATTCGGGATATCCTGACAATACAATCGAAGTGGGTGAGACCTATCGCCGCAACCGCTGGACCATCGGCGCCGAGTACAAGAGCGGTCCCAACGACTACTGGAAGGAGCGCAGCATGACGCTGCGTGCCGAGTGGCTGGCTGGCCAGGACAAGGACAACACCTCCTTCGGCGGTTATGTCACCGGTTCGGGCCCTATCAGTGGACAACTGGACTGGGTTGCCTCGGTCGATTACTTCAACTATAATAAGGGTGCCCATTTCGAGGATGGCGAAAGCAACTATGACCAGATGAACCTGATAGGTGGTCTGCAATACTGGTTCTACCGCAAGTGCCGTCTCCAGTTGCAGTATTGCTTCAGCGACCCCTGGTACAGCGAACCTGTTCACCGCGTGATGCTGCAGACTCAGGTGGCGTTTTAAAATAACAGACCCCCTCCCTAACCCTCCCCCGTTAAAAAGGGGGAGGGAATAGTTACAAAAAGCAGGTTGGGTAACTTTTAATTGTTAACTGTTAATTTTTATTTTTTAATTGTTAACCAGCGTCAGTCTGCCTAATAACTGATAACTAATAACTTTTTTATAACAATGAAAAAACTTCTTTTGGGCGATGAGGCCATAGCTCTGGGCGCCATACATGCCGGATTGAGTGGCGTGTATGCCTATCCAGGCACCCCATCGACCGAGATTACAGAGTTCATACAGGGTCATCCATTGACCAAGGAACGTGGCATACACAGCCGCTGGTGCACCAACGAGAAGACCGCTATGGAGGCTGCTCTCGGTATGTCCTACGCCGGCAAGCGTGCATTGGTCTGCATGAAGCACGTAGGTATGAACGTATGTGCCGACGCTTTCGTCAATTCGGCTGTGACCGGAGTGCACGGCGGACTGGTCGTACTGGCTGCCGATGACCCATCGATGCACTCCAGCCAGAATGAGCAGGACTCGCGTTTCTATGGTAAGTTCGCATTGATTCCTATCTTCGAGCCATCCAACCAGCAGGAGTGCTACGACGTGATGGCCAAGGCGTTCGAATTCAGCGAGGCCATCAAGGAGCCAGTCCTGCTTCGCGTCGTGACCCGCTTGGCACACTCACGCGCCGCCGTCGAGATAGGAGAGGTGCGCGACACCAACCCCATGAACCCATCGACCGACCAGTGGGTACTGCTGCCAGGCATCGCCCGCAAGAAGTACGAAGTGCTGCTCGGCAAACAGGCACAGATGTTGGAAGCTGCCGAGAAGTCGGCCTTCAACCGTGTGGAGAAGGGCGGCAAGCAGCGCCTGGGCATCATCGCATGCGGCATTGCCTATAACTACGTCAAGGAGGCTGTCGGCAACGACGCCAATATTCTGAAGGTCTCACAGTATCCGCTGCCCGAGGCACAGGTCAAGGCACTGGCTGCCGAGAACGATGCCCTGCTGGTGGTAGAGGATGGCCAACCGGTCGTCGAACAGGATGTCAAGGCACTGCTCGGTGCCGGTTATCCCGTCAAGGGCCGTCTGACAGGCGACCTGCCACGTACCGGAGAGTTGACTCCTGACTGCGTATGTCGTGCATTGGGTATGCCTGCCGGACCCGCCTTCGAACCAGCACAGAACCTGGCTGGCCGTCCACCGCAGTTGTGCAAGGGCTGTGGCCACCGCGACGTCTATGGCGCACTGCGCGAGATCATCGACGAGATGCCCGATGCCCGCGTCTTCGGCGACATCGGCTGTTACACACTGGGCGCTCTGCCTCCATTCAAGGCATTGAGCAGCACGGTCGATATGGGTGCCTCCATCACTATGGCCAAGGGTGCTGCCGATGCCGGTCTGCGTCCCGCCATTGCCGTGATAGGCGACTCGACCTTCACACACTCAGGCATGACCGGTCTGCTGGATGCTATCAACGAGAATTCGCCCATCACCGTCATCATCAGTGACAACCTCACTACGGGCATGACGGGCGGACAGGACTCGGCTGGCACCAACAAGTTCGAGGCTATCTGCCTGGGTCTGGGCATGGACCCTGCTCACCTGCACGTGGTCACTCCGTTGCCCAAGAATATCCCTGCCATCGCCCAGTTGCTGCGCGACGAAATCGCCTACGAGGGCGTGAGTGTCATCATCCCTCGCCGTGAGTGTATCCAGACGGCTGCACGTCATGCACGCGAAGCTGCCAAGGCTAAAGCCTCTCAGAATTGAAAATTGAAAGTTGAAAATTGAAAATTGAAAGTTGAAAATTGAAAGTTGAAAGGTGACAATTGAAAATTGACAATTGAAAAGTCCTTTTTACTTCATTTTCACTTCATTTAATCGCTTTTAATAATGAAAAAAGATATCATCCTGTGCGGTGTGGGAGGACAAGGTATCCTCAGCATCGCAACCATCATAGGCGAAGCCGCTACCAAGGCTGGTCTGCACCTCAAGCAGGCCGAAGTGCACGGTATGAGTCAGCGCGGCGGTGACGTACAGTCCAACCTGCGCCTCTCGACCGACCAGATATGGAGCGACCTCATTCCTCAGGCAGGCGCCGACCTCATCATCTCTATGGAGCCCATGGAGAGCCTGCGTTACCTGGCTTATCTGTCGCCCAAGGGCACTATCGTCACCAGCAGTAAGCCTTTCGTCAATATCCCTAACTACCCCGACGAGGCTGCACTGAATAGCGAACTCGATGCCCTGCCATCGGTCAAGAAACTCGACATCGAGACGGTTGCCCACGAGTGCGGTAATGTGCGCGGCGCCAACATGGTGCTGCTCGGTATGGCTGCTCCCTACCTCGAGATCCTCTCGGTAGATCAGCTCCGCAGCGCCATCGCCACCGTCTTTGCCCGCAAGGGTGAGGACATCGTCAATGCCAACTTGAAAGCATTCGACGCTGGCGTAGCGGCAGTTCAGCCTCAATAAGTCTCTCAGGCTTTTTCCCCCCTTCTCCCGGCTGAAACTTGTTTATATTGAGCCAATAAATAGAAAATAGTAACTAATCCTTTGTACTTTGTACTTGGTCCCTTTGTACTTTGTACCTGGTCCCATTGTACTTTGTACCTGGTCCCTTTGTACTTTATTTTGCCATGATAAAATTCCCTGTACCTGACGATTCGTGCGAATACTTCGATAAGGAGCACGAAACCATGACACGAGAGCAGATTGAAACTCTGCAAGTAGAACGCCTGCGCGAGACCGTGCAGCGTTGTATGAACAACCCTATATACAAGCAACGCCTGGAGGAGGCTGGCGTCACGCCGGAGAGTATCAACTCCGTGGCAGACATACGTCGCATACCATTCACCACCAAGGCCGACCTGCGCGACAACTATCCTTTCGGCCTGAGCTGCGTACCACTGCGCGAATGTGTGCGCCTGCACTCATCGAGCGGCACGACAGGCAATCCGACCGTCATCCTGCACACACAGAATGACCTGGACGAGTGGGCCAATCAAGTGGCGCGTAACCTGTGGATGGTGGGACTGCGACCGGATGATGTCTTCCAGAACTCGTCGGGCTACGGTATGTTCACCGGCGGACTGGGCTTCCAGTATGGAGCCGAGCGCCTCGGTATGCTCACCGTGCCCGCTGCTGCCGGCAACTCGTTGCGCCAGATCAAGTTCATGAAGGACTTCGGCACCACAGCACTCCACGCCGTACCATCGTACGTGACTCGTCTGTACGAGGTGATGCAGGAGCAGGGTGTCGATCCCCGTCGCGACACCAAACTCAAGGTATTGGCCATAGGTGCCGAACCACACAGCGAGGAACAGCGCCAGCGCATCCAGAATATGTTGGGCGTCAAGGCCTACAACTCGTTCGGTATGTCCGAGATGTGCGGACCGGGCGTCGGTTTCGAGTGCAAGGAGCAGAACGGCCTCCACTTCTGGGAGGATTACTACATCGTTGAGATTGTTGACCCCGAGACCCTCGAACCTGTGCCCGATGGTGAGATAGGCGAATTGGTCCTGACCAGCATCAAGCGTGAGGCCATGCCACTGCTGCGTTACCGTACGCGTGACCTGACCCGCGTCCTGGGTCGTACCTGCCCATGCGGCCGTAACCATGTGCGCATCGACCGTATGAAGGGCCGCAGCGACGATATGATGGTGCTGCGCGGTGTCAATATCTTCCCCATCCAGATTGAGAAGATTCTGATGAACTTCAAGGAATTGGCATCGAACTACCTCATCACGCTCACCACCGACCAGGAGAACGACAACATGACGGTCGAGGTCGAACTGGAGGAACTCTTCACCGACGACTATGGTCGTCTGGAGTCGCTCCGCAAGGAGGTCACCCGTCAGCTCAAGGACGAGATCCTGCTCACGCCTATCGTCAAACTCGTGCCCAAAGGTACGCTCCCTGTCAGCGAGGGCAAGGCCGTCCGCGTAGTTGATAAGAGAACGGTTTATCAATAAAAGGAGTGACTTCATTTTTCATTTTTAATTTTTAATTTCTCCCCGCTTCCTTTAAATTTTTAATATTATGACTATACATCAATTAAGCATATTCGTCGAGAATCAGCACGGTACATTGCTCCGTGTGCTCGACATCCTCAAAGAGGCAGGCATCCAGCTGGTTGCCTCCACCATAGCCGATACGCAGGAGTACGGCATCTTCCGTGTGCTCTGTTCGGAGCCAACCCGAGCCTACATCATCCTCAAGGAGGCAGGCATCAATGTCGCTCTGACCGATGTGCTGGCCATCGAACTGGATAACCAGCCTGGCCGTGCTGCCGATGCCATCCGCGTGCTGAGCGACGCAGGAGTATCGATCAAGTATATGTACACCTTCCTGCTGCGTGGCAAGGGTGTGATGATCTTCCGCGCCGACCCATGCGAGAAGGCCAAGGAGGCCATCATCCTGCACAAGCTGAATTTCATCGCCGAAGCGGACCTGTCTAAATTGGTATAACTATTCATAAATAACCCATGACATTACTCGAACGACTGAATGCCAATGACCACTTTGCACAGAGTATTGGCGCCCGATTGGTCGAAGTCAGACCTGGTTATGCCCGGGCAGAATTGACCGTGACAGACCGTCACCTGAACGGCGCTGGCGTGTGCCAGGGCGGAGTGATGTTCACCCTGGCAGACCTGACTTTCGCCGCCGTAGCCAATAGCCACGGCATACTCAGTGTGGGTGTGTCCAACCACATCACCTACGTCAAGGCAGGCCAACTGGGCGACGTCCTCTCGGCCGAATGTACGGAACAGGTCGATCACCGCAAACTGCCCTACTGCGACATGCGCATCACCAATCAAAATGGCGAGGTTCTCGCTATGATGAATGGTCTGGGCTATCGTACCAGCAAGCCCTTCGAGTTCGAGTCACTGATGTAGGAGCGCTTGCTGTCCATCCCCCACATCGGTCAAATCTTTCTTTTTTTGTCAATTATTCCCTTTTCGTTATATTATGATACACAATCCCAAGATGGAGTGCATGAGCCGCGACGAGATGACGGCCTTGCAGAGTGAGAGACTGCGCAACCAAGTGAAGCGCTGCTACGAGAATGTCCCTTTCTACCGCAACAAGATGGACCGTATGGGTATTAAGCCCGAGGACATTCGCGGCATTGAGGATATCTACAAGTTGCCATTTACCACCAAGCACGACCTGCGCGACGAATATCCTTTCGGTCTGCAAGCTGTGCCTCAGAGCGAGGTGCGCCGCATTCATGCCTCGTCGGGTACGACGGGCAAGCCTGTGGTCGGTACCTATACACAGGCTGACCTGGACAACTGGGCAGAGTGTGTGGCGCGAGTACTGGCAGTAGGCGACATCGGTCCTGGTGACGTCGTTCAGGTGGCATACGGTTACGGCCTCTTCACCGGCGGTCTGGGTGTGCACGACGGTGTATTGAAGCGTGGTGCAGTGCAGTTGCCTACTTCGGCAGGTAACTCGGAGAAGCAGATCATGCTGATGAAGGACCTGGGTTCTACCTGTCTGTGCTGTACTCCTTCCTATGCCTTGCATCTGGCCGAGGTCATCGAGCAGAGCAAGGACATCAAGGCCGAAGACCTCAAACTGCGTGTCGGTTTCTTCGGCGCTGAGCCGTGGACCTGGGGCATCCGCCGCGAATTGGAGAAGAAACTGCACATCAAGGCTATCGACATCTATGGCCTGACCGAGATGAGCGGTCCTGGTGTGGGCGGCGAGTGTCAGTTCCAGAACGGTACTCACGTGGCGGAGGATATGTTCTATCCAGAGATCATCAACCCAGATACACTCGAACCTGTCGCTCCGGGCGAGGAGGGCGAGTTGGTCTTCACCTCTCTGTGCAAGGAGGCTATGCCTATCCTGCGCTACCGTACCCGCGACCTGACGCACCTCATCTATGAGCCATGCGAGTGCGGCCGTACCAGTGTGCGTATCGGCAAGATCCTGGGCCGCAGTGACGATATGCTCATCATCCGTGGCGTCAATGTCTTTCCATCGCAGATTGAGACTGTCCTGTCGGAGTTCCCTGTCTTCACTCCTCAGTACTTCATCACAGTCGATCGCAAGAACAACGAAGATACCTTCGACCTGGACGTCGAACTTCGTGCCGAATACTTCTCGCCCAATCCTGCCAACCAGATGCCGTTCATCAAGCCTCTCTACGACCGCATTGTCAGCATGATAGGCATCAAGCCCAACATCCACATCAAGGAACCTGGCAACATCGAACGCTCTATCGGCAAGGCCAAGCACGTCCTCGACAAGCGTACCATGCTCCAAGACTGGAAGTAATCCTATTGATATAGCCGCTGCCCTCAGTAGCGGCTATAGTTTCTATAGTTTCAATAGTATCTATAGTTTCTATAGTTTCTATAGTCTATCCTCGCAGGCGATTGTATCGTCCCTGTCATTATCCATTTTTCATTTTTAACTTTTAATTTTTAATTTTTTCACCCCGCTCCCTTTTATGTTTGACCCCAATATCGTTTCAGCCGAAATCGAGGCATTGCACCTCGGAGATTTTTCAACGGCTACCATACGCGACATTCAGTCGCTCAGTAAGGCACTCGAGGCCAAGACTGGACAGCCCGTCATCCATCTGGAGATGGGTGTCCCGGGCTTGAAGCCTTCGCAGATAGCTCTTGAAGCCGAGCAGAAGGCTCTGGCTGAGGGTTGTGCCACCATCTATCCACCCAATGGAGGTATTCCGCGCATCAAGCAGGCAGCATCGGACTTCGTCAAGGCATTCATTGGCGTAGATATTGACCCATTGTGCTGCATCCCTACCACGGGTAGTATGCAGGGTACATTCGCTACGTTCACAGCACTCTTTCACGCTTTCCGTGGCACGGGCAAGGATACCGTGCTGCTGATTCAGCCAGGCTTCCCGGTTCAGACTACCCAGTGCGACGTCATTGGACTGAAACACGTCGGCCTCGACATCTACCAGTATCGTGGTCAGGCATTGGTCGATAAACTTGAGGAGATGGTGCAGGCCGGTAATATCTGCGCGCTGGTCTATAGCAACCCGAACAATCCATCGTGGGTATGTTTCACGGAGGAGGAGCTGAAAGGCATCGGTGCCCTGGCTACCAAGTATGACTTCGTGGTACTGGAGGACCTGGCTTACTTCGCCATGGACTTCCGCCGCGATCTGTCGCACCCCTATCAGGCTCCCTATCAGGCTACGGTGGCTCGCTACACGGACAATTATGTGTTGTGGGTATCTGGTTCCAAGGCATTCTCTTATGCGGGCCAACGTATCGGCGTCACCTGCATCGGCAACAAGATGTATCATCGTGTATATGCACCCTTGCAGGAGCATTTCGGTGTGGGTGAGTTCGGTAATTTCTTCTGCAACCGCCTGATGTACACCCTTTCCAGCGGTACTACTCACAGCGTGCAGCATGCCATGGCCGCCCTGATGGAAGCTGCCTGCAGCGGCAACTACAATTTCCTGGACGATGTCAAGGAGTACGGCCGTCGCGCTGCCTTCCTCAAGCAGGTGCTGCTCTCCAACGGCTTCTACCTCGTCTATGACAACGACATGGGCGAACCCCTCGCCGATGGCTTCTACTTCACGGTGCAGTATCCCGGTATGACCGACCTGCAACTCACCAAGCAGCTGATGTTCTACGGCATCGCCGTCTATCCACTCGATACGATGGGCAGCACGCAGCAGGGCGTCCGCATCTGCACCTCGTTCTTCAAGCCCGAACACGAAGGCCTCTTCCGCGAGCGCATCGAACAGTTTGCCGCCGCGCAGGCAGCCGTCGAGGAGTAAATTAACTCTGTAATATCACAGAGTGGTTGGTGTGGTACATGCAGAAGTTGGTGGATGCACTAGACGAGGCAGACACCATCGTGACTACTATCTTGAACAAGAGCTTCTTCTGGCAGAAAGCATCGTCTGTTCCGATGACAGAGCGACAGAC
>JAILKE010000054.1 GCA_024694125.1 Bacteroidales bacterium | reverse complement strand
AATAATGTCAAGAACAAACTCATCCATATTTTGACTGCAATGGTCAAAAATAAGCAGTTTTTTGACCCAAAGTATAAAATTTCAGCTTAAAACTAAAAAATTTGGTCAAAATGTTTGGATTTTAACATAGAAAGCAGGGCGACTACCCTTTAATACCTTGGTACCCAGGGCGTTGCCCTGGGCTATGAGATATTGCCCCTTCGGGGCGCTATGTAACAGGAGAACAATAACCATCGAGCATCGGATATAACCACAACATTCACAACGATTCACGAACAAGCACAAACATTCACAACGATTCACGAACAAGCACAAACATTCACAACGATTCACGAACAAGCACAAACATTCACAACGGGTCACGAACAAGCACAAACATTCACAACGGGTCACGAACAAGCACAAACATTCACAACGATTCACGAACAAGCACAAACATTCACAACGGGTCACGAACATTCACAAACATTCACAACGGGTCACGATCTTTCACAACGGGTCACAATATCATTTATGACATCGAATGAAACAAGATGGGGCGCTCCATTGGATTAAACACCCAAAGAGGTCATGGCCAGGGCCATTGATTTGGAACCATGTGGGAGGACATACCCGACGGAGATGTCCCATATAGATATATTAATGTAAATTAATTTGAAAATTAAGTTGTAATCTTTTGAGGATTCACGCCCGGGCTGACTGAATTAATGTTAATTAATGACAATTAATGGAGAAAATATAAATTGACGAGAATTTAAGAATTGACTGAATTAATGTTAATTAATGATAATTAATGGAGAAAAAATATATTGACGAGAATTTAAGAATTGACTGAATTAATGTTAATTAATGACAATTAATGGAGAAATAAAAATCAACGGAGAAAGATAAATCAATGGAGAAATATAAATCAATGGAGAAATATAAATCAACGGAGAAAGAAAAAAGCACGGAGTCAGTGCATCAGTTTGTAAAGCAGTTCCTTGAGCGCTTCGTCATCGGGCATGACGGCATTGCGGGCGCCCTTCTGCTGGGCGTCGTATTCGCGGATGAGGGAGATGGCGGACATGGCCTTCCAGGCATTGTAGCGGCGGAGCGCTTCGACCATGACCTTGGCCTGGGGGTAGCTCATGCCCACCTCGCGCATCAGGCCATTGAGGGACTTGTCCTGGGCATAGTGCGCCAACATCAGGTTCGAGAAGAAAGTGAACAGGACCGAGAGGGTGATCTGGATGGGGTTGTCCTTGGGGTTCTGGGCGAAGTAACGGCGGATGATCTCGCACCGCTTGAAGTCCTTGACCGCCACGGCATTGACCAGTTCGAAGGGGTTGAACTCCTTCGAGATGCCGATGTGCTGGGCTATGGCAGCCGTGGTGACGGGATGATTGCCGATGGAGAGGCGGAGCTTGTCCATCTCCGACATGAGGCGCGCCAGGTCCGAACCGATATAGTCCGCCAGCATCTGGATGGCATCGGGCTCGAAGGTCATGCCCGTCTCGCGCAGGAAGCCCGGCAGGAACTTGGGCAACTCATAGTCCGGGACGCGCTTGCTCTCGAACACCACGCCGCCAGCCGCCTGGATCTGCTTGACCCAACGGGCGCGGGAGTCGGCCTTCTTGCCCTTCATGGTGATGACGAAGACGGTGCTCTCCAACGGATGAGCCAGGTAGGCCTCGAGTTGCTCATACTTGGTCAACGTGACGTTCTGCTTGAGCATCTGAGCCTCGCGCAACAGGACCAACTGGCGCTCGCCGAACATCGGGTAACGGCGGCAGGCGCTCACCACCTCGCCCAGGTTCTCGACATCGGCGGCATAGTACTGGAAGAGGTTGAAGTCCCTCTCCTCGGCCGTAAGCACACGATCCAAGAGCATGTCGGTGATGCGGTCGATGAAGTATCCCTCGTCGCCGTGAAGCAGATAGACAGGCGCGAATGTGCCTGCCTCGATATTCGCCCGTATGGTATTGAAATCGTCTGATTTGGCCATTTCTTTTGCTTTTTGCTTGTTGGTTTATGTTTTTTTTGTTATCTTTGCGCCTACATTCATCGACAATAAATTGGACCAATGACATACCCATCGCTGAACCTGCCGCCCTACGAGCCGTTGACGAGGAACAACCCCGACAACCAGCTGGAAGAGATCTACGACCCGCAACGCCGCAAGTACGTCCGCCTCACGCCCGAGGAGTGGGTGCGGCAACACTTCGTGAACTATCTGATCACGGAGCTGGGCTACCCGCAGGGCCGTCTCCAGAACGAACTGCCCATACGCGTGGGCCGCATGGAGAAGCGGTGCGACACGGTGGTCTTTGACCGCAACGGACGCCCGGCGGTCATCGTCGAATACAAGGCGCCTACAGTGCGGCTGACTCAGAAGGTATTTGACCAGATAGTGCGCTACAACTTTGCTCTGCAGGTCGAGTTTCTGATGGTGAGCAATGGTCTGCAACACTATTGCTGTCGTCTGAACCGCCGTCTGAATCGCTTTGAGTTTCTGAAGGAACTCCCTCCGTGGTCGATGATTGAGGGATAACCTCCTCGGGCTCTGGCTCAATGATTGGCTCTTGGGCAACAACCTCTACCGGCTCTGGCTCCTCTACTGGAGTTGGAGCCGTTTCTTGTTCAATGACAGGCTCAGGCTCAACGATTGGTTCTGGCTCAACAATTGGTTCTGGCTCAATGACGGGTTCGGGTTCGGGCTCAACAACTGGTTCGGCATTGGCCACCGCCTCGGCTACGGCTACGGTCTCGGCAACGGCTACCGCCGCGGCTATAGTTGCCGTTGGTTCAACAACCTCTGCTTCCTCTTCCGGAGCGGTTTCTTCCGGTGCGGCTTCCTCTTCGGGAGCGGCTACCTCTTCGGGAGCGGTTTCCTCTTCGGGAGCCGTCTGCTCCGTTCCATCGGCCACACCTACCTCGGTCACATGGCAATCCTCCACGCGCAGCACCCGGCCAGGGAACTGGTCGAGCAACTGGAGATTGTGCGTGGACATAAGCACCGCGGTGTGATGATTGTGGCAGATGTCGTACAGGAGCTGGACGATGCGTGAACCGGTATCGGGGTCGAGGTTGCCCGTAGGCTCGTCAGCCAGGATGACGGCAGGGTCATTGAGCAAGGCACGCGCTATGACCACGCGTTGCTGCTCGCCACCGGAGAGGGTATTGGGCATACGGTACCCCTTGTTCTCCATACCCACCATCTGGAGGACCTCCTCGATGCGGCGCTGGCGGTCCTCGGCCGACTTCCAGCCGGTGGCGCGGAGGACGAACTCGAGGTTCTGCTGGACGGTGCGGTCCACCAGCAACTGGAAGTCCTGGAAGATGATGCCCAGGCGACGGCGCAAATAGGGTATCTGGCTACGACGCAACGTGCGCAGGTCGTAGTCAAACACCCTGGCTTGACCTTCGAGGATGGGAATCTCGGCATACAAAGATTTGAGCAGGCTACTCTTGCCACTTCCCACCTTACCTATCAGGTACACAAACTCGCCCTCGCCAATATGGAGGTTCACATGGTGGAGCAACAACTGCTGTTCGCGCTCCAAACTGACGTCTTTGTATTCGATCATAATATAGTTTTTAAGGAATTCAAGTTAAGGGAGTTAATGGGAGTTGCCCCGGGGAGTAACCGCTTTCACCACGAGAGTAAACGGACGCCTACTGACGTGTGTGGGAGGGGGAAGAAAGCACTAAGGGGATCAGTGCTTCTTCCAACCTGGATTGTGGCGCTCACGCAACTCCGATGCGAGCTGCTCGATGCGCAGGCCCTTGCTGGTGAGCAGGACGATGAGGTGATAGAACATGTCCGAGCCCTCGTAGATGAGGCGGTCATTGGTGCCGTTGGTAGCCTCGATGACCAGTTCGAGAGCCTCCTCGCCTACCTTCTGCGACATGCGGTTCAAACCGTCCTTGAAGAGCGATGTGGTGTAGCTGCCCTCGGGCATCTCCTCGTGACGCTTCTCGATGAAGTCCTGCAACTCGCTCAGGAAGAGCAGCGCATTGTCCTTGTCGTGAGCGGCATCGCGCTTGTTCACCTCACCCCAGCAGGTATCGGTTCCGGTGTGGCACACTGGACCGGCTGGAACGGCCTTGATGAGGAGGGTATCCTGGTCGCAATCGTTCAGGATCTCCTTGACGGTAAGGGTATTGCCCGATGTCTCGCCCTTGGTCCAAAGGCAATTGCGGGTACGACTCCAGAAGGTAACGAGATTGGTGGCAACGGTCTTTTCGTATGCCTCCTTGTTCATGAAGCCCAACATAAGCACCTTGTCGGTGTTGGCGTCCTGTATGATGGCAGGAACGAGGCCTCCGAGTTTGTCAAAATTGATTTCCATAATTATATATAATTGATAATTCTTCTTTAATTGAAAGTTGAAAGTTGAAAAATGAAAATTGAAAATTGAAAGTTGAAAGTTGAAAATTGAAAAACCTTCTCAACTGTTTACCGTTGGCTGACAATATATAAATAATACAATTGATAAATAAAATTGTAAATTGTCAAATGGTAAATCTTATCTCTTGACCGTTTGCCTTACGTTTACTCCATGATCGGCCAGATACTGCTTGAGCTCCGCCATAGGAATCTCGCCGAAATGGAAGACCGATGCGGCAAGAGCGGCATCGACGTGAGCCTGCTCGAAGACATTGAGGAAATCCTCCTTGCATCCGGCACCGCCCGAGGCGATGATAGGGATAGAGAGTTCGTCGTGCAGACGGCCCAAAGCCTCGATGGCGAAACCCTGCTTGCTACCATCGTGGTTCATCGACGTGAAGAGAATCTCGCCCGCGCCACGCTCCTGCGCCTCGTGAGCCCACTCGAACAGGCCGCGCTCCGTGGGGACACGTCCGCCGTTCAGATAGCAGCGCCAATGGCCATCCTCCTCACATCGGGCATCGATGGCACAGACGCACTCCTGCACACCGAAACGGGTGGCTATCTCCGTGATCAGTTCCGGACGACGCAGGGCGGAGCTGTTGACCGAGACCTTGTCCGCACCAGCCGCCAGCAGGCGCTCCACATCGCTCAACTCGTGTATGCCTCCGCCCACGGTGAAGGGGATGGAGACCTCGGCGGCAATGCGACGTACCAGGTCGGTGAAGGTCTTGCGCCCCTCGAACGACGCCGTGATGTCGAGATAGACCAGCTCGTCCGCACCCATCTCGCTATATTGCTTGCCCAGCGCAACTGGATCTCCGGCATTGCGGAAATTGACAAACTGTACGCCTTTGACCGTGGTGCCGTCCTTGACGTCCAGACAGGGTATGATTCGTTTTGCTAACATAGGCTTTATTTTAGTTATTAGAGGAAGTCAATGAGGAATCAAGAGGAAGACATCGGACACAAGCAAACGTCCTTGTAACTTCCAATTTTTAACTTTTAATTGTTAACTTTTAATTTTTATTTTCCACCGCTTCCTTTTACAAGCTCTTCTTAATGTGTTCCTCCATCTCGTGGAAGGTGATACGTCCCTCGTAGATGGCCTTGCCGATGATGACGTCCGGCACACCGGCTTCGTCCAACTGGATGACATCGCTCATGCACGATACACCGCCCGAAGCCGTGACGTGCAGGTCCGGGAAATCGGCCATCATATCACGATACAGATCGACCGCAGGACCGGTCATCATTCCGTCGCGCGAGATATCGGTCGAAATGACCCGACGCACACCGCGCGAGACGTAGCTGGCGAGGAAGGTCTGCCACTGGGCATCGCTCTCCTCCAGCCAACCGGTGATGGCTATCTTGCCATCCTTGATGTCGGCACCCAGGATGATGTGGTCGGCACCATACTGCTCCAACCAGGCGAGGAAGAGCTGGGGACGCTGGACGGCTATGGAACCGCCCGTGATCATCTGCGCGCCGCTCTCGAAGGCGATGCGGACATCCTCGTCGGACTTGACGCCACCGCCGAAGTCGATGACCAGGTCTGTATGGGTAGCGAGACGCTCCAGGGTCCGCTGGTTCACTATATGTCCGCCCTTGGCGCCATCCAGATCGACGACGTGGAGACGGCGGATGCCGATGTCCTGTAGTTGCTTGGCCACCTCAAGTGGGTCGTGGCTATATTCGGTCTTGGCGCCATAATTGCCTTGCTGGAGGCGCACGAGATTGCCATCAATGATGTCGATGGCTGGAATTAGTTCGATCATATTATGCTGAATTCGAATATTGTTTATCAAGAAGGGGAGTGAAAGGGGAGAAAAAGGGGAGTGAAAGGGACGTTTGATATCACTGGCGGAGAGTTTCATTGGAAATCCAGCGGGAGTTCATTGGAAGTCAAGTGGGGAGTTTTCATTGGGAACTTGTATCGTCCCTTTCTCTCCCTTTAACTTCTTTTTCCCTCCCCTCAACTTCTTTTCAAAAACCCTTACAGAGCCAGGAAGTTCTTCAATATCTGCTCACCCACGGAACCGCTCTTCTCGGGATGGAACTGGGTGGCATAGAAATTGTCCCGATGCAGGGCAGCACTGTAGGCGCCGCAATAATCGGTCTGGGCGATTGTATCGGCACATACCGGCACGCGGTAACTATGCACGTAGTAAACGTAGCTCTGCTCCGCTACGTCGGCAAAGAGCGGTGAACGGAGCGATTGCACGGTGTTCCAGCCCATCTGGGGAACCTTGAACGACGGGTCGGTCGGGCGGAACTTCTCCACCGGAGCATCGAACACGCCCAGGCAATCCACGTCGCCCTCCTCGCTATGACGGCACAACAATTGCATGCCGACACAGATACCGAGCACGGGTTGCTTCAAACCACGGATGACGGAACTGAGTCCCACCTGGTTCAGATAATCCATGGCGGCACGGGCATCGCCCACTCCGGGGAAGATGACCTTGTCCGCGCTCTGCAATGTAGCCACATCGTCCGTGATGACGGGCTCATATCCCAGGCGCTGGCAGGCACAATAGACGCTGTATATGTTGCCTGCATTGTATTTTACTATTGCAATCATATTGTATTGTAAAACTGTTTCCTTTTCTTCATTTCGGGTCCGATGTTCCGGCTTCAAACGGGCATCGGGCCACACTATCACGGGGAGAAAATCAATCGTCGTACCAATTGATCTTGTTGCTACCCGACACGGTGCTCTTCTCGTACTTGAGGTCCTGGAGCATCGAGCTCTTGACCGCAATGCAGACGTGGAAGCTGGCGTAGCGGCCCAACGGATTCATCGAGGCGGTGAGCGTCCAGCAATGCATGTCGCGCGTACAACTCATATTCATATAGGTCACCTCGTGGTCGTTGAAGTTGTACGAGAGATTGTACGAGAAGTTCCACCCCTTGGTAGGCTGGATGGTGCCCGATACCGTGGCGCTATGGGTCAGACGGTAGTCATACTCCATCTTACTCTTGTTGAACTGGCCATAGGCATAGCGCATGGTGTACGAGAGGTTCATCGTCCACGGTATGGACCAGATGTAGTAGCCGTCGGCATCGTAGGTGCCACCGGAGTGGCTGTCCTTCTTGCCGCCATGCTCGTGCTCCTTCTCCTTGGCATACGACGGGTCGAGGTTCTCCTCCACCAGGTCGCTCTCCTCCTCGGCGTCCTCGTCCAACTCGGAGTCGGTATCCTTGCCGTCGCCGAAGCCGAACAGGGCGGCGAGCTTCTTGTTGTTGAGCTGGTAGCTATAGCTATAGCCGGTGTTCATCAGGCGGGGGAACTTGCCCACCTCCCAACGGGGCTTGTCGATGCGCACGGGACTACCGCTACTGGTCAATCCGTACATATAGGTATCGAACGTACCCGACAGGTTCATCGAACCGGACTTGCCCATCTTGACCACCACGGAGAGCGGAATGGTCTGGCTCCAACGCATGGAGTCGGCGGCGAGGTTGTAGGATATGCTCGATGTCAGATTGTCGATGATGGAGATCTTGCGATAACCGGTCGAGTCCTTGTCGCTACGGATCTTGGCCTCGATGTTGTTGGCCATGCTGAAACTGATGGCTCCGGTACGGCCGCGGCTCGTCGTGCCATACTTATACCCGCTGAAGTAGGAGTAATAGACCGTCTCGGGCTCGGCGGACGAGGAACTCTGCATCTGGTACGATGACCAGCTTCCATACTTCTTCCGCCCGAAATCCGGCGTATAGCTGAACGACACGGATGGCGTGAAGAGGTGGCGGACCGCTACGAGCTTGGCATTCTTGAAGAATGGTGCGGGCTTGTAGAATCCGTACAACTTCGTGTTGAACGAAAGGCTGGTCGAATAGTTGTAGCTATTGTAGAAACCATAGACCGTGTCCTGCATCACGGCACCATAGGAGCCGTCACTATTGCGGTAGGTCTCGTCGTAACTCTGTACCGTCTTGTGCGAATACATGCGGTCCGTAAATGAGAACGACGGTGTGACCGAGATATACTTGAACAGATTGAACGATGCCGAGATAGGAATGGAGTGCGACATGCCGTTCTGCCAGTCCCGTATCAGGCTCTTCTCCATGAACTCGTCCTGCTTGGTGGTGATGCTGTTGGTCATGCGGCCGCTATAGCTGAGCGCTATCTTCTCGTACCAACGCTCCTCGCCCACCTTGACCTTACGCTTGAAGGGATAGGTACGGCTCATGGCAATGGAGAGTTCCGGCAGGGATACGACCAGGGTCGAGTCCTGCATACGCTGGGTGACCGATGCCGAGGCGTTGAAGCTCCAGAGGCTGTTCGGTATGCGATAGGAAAGGTTGACCGTGCTGGACTTGGTGCTCTGGGTCATCTCGGAGCTATAATAGCTGGCCAGGTTGTTGCGCTCGTAACCGGTGGTGGAGAAATTGACGTTGGCGGACAGGGTCATGTTCGGATTGAAACGACTATCCTGTGTGTGGCTCCACACGGCGCGGATATTGGTCGATTCGGAGTAATCGGGCATACCCTTGTCCCCCGTGATGGTCTTGAGGTAGCTGAACGACATGTTGCCCTTGAACTTGTAGCGCCAGGCATACTTGGACGTCGCACTGATGCCCCACGACCCCTTGGTATAGATCTCGCCACGCAGGGCAAGGTCGATGTAGTCGTTGATGGCGAAGTAATAGCCTCCGTCGCGCAGATACAGACCTCGCGTCTGGTCCGCTCCGTAGGATGGCATCAGGATACCGCTGCTATAGCTCTTGGTGAAAGGGAAATAGCCGAACGGGATGGCCAGGGGCAACGGGACATCGGCCACCACCAGATAGGCGGGTCCAGTGACGATGTTCTTCTTGGGACGGACGCGCGCCTTGGTCAGATTGATGTAGAAGTGCGGACAATCGTGATAGTCGCACGTCGTGTATCGGCCATTCTCCAGGAAGATGTCGTTGTCGGGCATCTTCTTGGTCGTTCCACCGGTCACGTATCCCTCGCCCTGCTGGGTCACTACATCGGTGATGTAGCCCTTGGCGGTCTTGAAGTTGTACGATATGGTGCGCGTCTGGTACTCGCCGGACTTGTCCTTGAATACAGGCGCTCCGATCTGACGCTTGCTCCCCTCCTGTGCCGTGGTGTCCGGTATGCCATAGGCATGTACCAGGCTGGAATCGAGCGACATCTGTATGCGCTCGGCGGAGAGGTTGATGTCGTCGTAAGTAACCTCGCTACTACCATACAACCACGCCATGTTGCCCATGGAGAAGACCAGCGAGTCGGAACTCTTGTAGTTCACCACCGCCGTGAGTCCTCCACCAGGCTTGCGGTGCGAGGTGCTGTCCGATGCAAGGCTATCGGCCATCGCCATCGACGTACTATCGGCCATAACCATCGATGCGCTATCGGACATAGCCAATGCCGCGCTATCGGGCATGGCCAACCGAGGCGATTTCCCCTCACTATCAGCACGTTCACTACGTTGCTGTGCATACACAAACGATGGCTGTAAGCCCGAAGGTACAGTCATCGCTAAAAGCAAAAAAGCTATGTATTTTAAATCGCGCACAACAAATACAGTCGTTTTAAAACTTGCGCGAAGATAAGTATTTTTTTCGAGCCGACCAACTCTTCATACCGAAACTTATCTATTTTTTCGATTTTTTACACTTTATTCAGGTTTCACATCTGTAAATGGTATGCGGAAAGTGCAACCATTTGCGAAATTGGAACAACCATACGCCGTCCTGCCGCGCAATATCTGTCCCACACCGCACACAGGGCACACTCGGGGCAAGGTAGCCACGGTATATTTGTACTCAGGCTGACCCTCAGCAGGATTCTTCTGGGTGGTGGTAGCCTTCTTGGCGCGGGGTTTCTTGGCTGGAGCCTTGGCCGAACCATCGGCGGCTGGGGCTGCTTTCTTGCGGCCCGATACCTCCTCCTCGGCGGTATAGGCAACGCGGGTCTGACCATTGTCGTTCAGTACCTCCTGCACTATCTGGCGCACCATCTGCTTGAGTTCATCGATGAAGGTGCGTGCCTCGTACTCGCCTCGCTCTATCTGGCGTAGCTTCTTCTCCCATTGGCCCGTGAGTTCGGCGCTCTTGAGTATCTCCTGGCGGATGATGCCTATCAGTTCGACACCCGTCTGGGTAGCGACCAGCGCCTTCTTCTCCTTGCGGATATAGCGGCGGCGGAAGAGCGTCTCGATGATGGCGGCACGGGTGGAAGGTCGGCCCAGGCCGTTCTCTTTCATGGCGTCGCGCAACTCCTCGTCATCGCATAGTTTGCCCGCCGTCTCCATGGCACGGAGCAAGGTCGCCTCGCTATAGGAGGCTGGCGCCTTGGTCCACTTCTCGAGCAATGCCGGCGTGTGCGGACCGCTCTCTCCTGCCTCGAAGTCGGGCATCACGCCCTGCTCCGAATCATCGTCATAGTCCTGTCCATCGGCCTTGTTACCGCGGGACGATGTGATGTCGTCGCCACCCGCCTGGAGGTCGGAATAGACGGCTCGCCATCCGGGATCGACTATCACCTTGCCGGTAGCCTTGAAGGGCATTCCCTGTTGGGCATCATCGCCCGCCGCACCTAACACCGTCGTGGTATCGAAGATACATTCGGGATAGAAGACCGAGATGAACCGTCGAGCCACCAGGTCGAACACCTTACGCTCGTCGAGCGTAATGGTATTGGCAGGCATACCCGTAGGGATGATGGCGTGGTGGTCGGTCACCTTCTTGTTGTCGAACACTTTCTTGGTCTTGGGCAACTTGACGCCCGGAGCCAGCAACGGTGCCGTGACCTGAGCATACTCCCGCAAGCCGGACAAGATCTGCGGACACTTGGGATAGATATCTTCGCTGAGGAAAGTCGTATCGACGCGCGGATAGGTCGTGATCTTCTTCTCGTACAGGCTCTGGATGAGCTTCAACGTCTCGTCGGCGCTGAACCCGAACTTGCGGTTGCAATCGACCTGGAGCGAGGTGAGGTCGTACAGGCGGGGTTGTTGTTCCTTGCCCTGTTTCTTCTGGACATCGGTCACCCAGAACGGCTTCCCGTCGATGCTGGCGAGGGCCTGCTCGGCATCCTCCTGCTTCTCGTACCTGCCCGCCTGGGCATTGAACGTGACGTCGCGGTACTGGGTCTTGATCTCCCAGTATTGCGTCGGCTCGAAATTGGCTATCTCCCAGTGACGCTTGACAATGAGCGCCAGGGTCGGGGTCTGAACGCGGCCGATGCTGATGACCTGGCGTTGCTCCCTGTGCCCATAGTGTATGGTATAGAGGCGCGATGCGTTCATGCCCAGGAGCCAGTCCCCGATGGCACGGCTCAGGCCCGCGGCATAGAGCTTGTCATAGTTCTGCTGGGGCATCAGGTGCTGGAAACCCTCCCGTATGGCATCGTCCGTCAGGGAGGATATCCACAGGCGCTTGACGGGACACACCTGCTGGTCAGGGCGCACATAGACGTCCCGCTCCCGGTCGTAGATGATACCGGCCTTCTGCATCACCCACCGCTGGATGAGCTCACCCTCCTGGCCGGCATCACCGCAATTGATGATCTCGTCGGCACGGGCATATAGGTCCGCGATGACGGCGAACTGGCGTCGCACACCGTCATCCTTCTTGAGCGTAATGCCAAAGGTGGTTGGAATCATAGGCAGACGGCTCTCTGCCCACGGTTTCCAGAAATCAGTATAGTCTTCGGGGTTCTTCAGCTCGCACAGATGTCCGAACGTCCAGGTCACTTGATAACCGTTTCCTTCGTAAAAGCCGTCCATTCTCCTGGTTGCGCCCAAAACGTTGGCGATACTCTGTGCTACACTTGGTTTCTCTGCAATACAAACTTTCATATTTAATCGGGAAATCTGGGGCAAAGATAAATATTTTTTCGCAAACTTGTGCATTTATTCATTTTTTTTTATAAATTTGCCACCAAATCTGTGCTTATATCTCGAGGGTACCACGAGGGTATTACAATAGTATTATAAGCGAACCTATAACCGGTAGCCGACCTGATAGGAATAGGCTACGCATATTGAAACAATAGAAACGCCCCATCTTGTTGCTATGATCAGTAACCTGCTTGTTATCCGCTTCTCTGCATTGGGAGATATCGCCATGACAGTACCTGTCGTGGCATCGTTGTGCCGTCAGTACCCCTCGATGCAAGTCACCATGCTGACCAACAAGCTCGGAGCCAAGATATACAATGCCGTACTGGACGGACAACCCAACCTGAAGGTGCGCGGCATTGACGTGAAACGAGACTATAAGGGGGTCAACGGATTGAACCGCCTCTACCACGAACTGAAAGCCGAGGGGTATGACGCCGTGGCGGACCTGCACAATGTGCTCAGGACCAAATGGCTGAACTTCCGCTTCCTGCTCAACCGTACGCCCAAGGCCCAGATTGACAAGGGTCGCGCGGACAAGAAGGCATTGGTGGATCACCGCATCTCGCAACAACTCAAATCGAGCATCGAGCGATACCAGGATGTGTTCGAGCAACTGGGCATGCCCGTCACTCTCGACTTCACCCCTACTCCATTGAGCGGGCCCGTCGCCCTGGCTGGCAAGGTGAACATCGGCATCGCTCCCACCGCCCAGCACCGTGGCAAGATCTACCCCAAGGAACAGATGCTCCAAGTGATAGACGGTCTGTTGGCCCAATGCCCCGACCTGCACATCTACCTCTTCGGCGGACCCGAAGAACAGGCGGAACTGGACCAGTGGACGGAACGTTGCCCGGAACGGATACACGACACCGCCGGACGCCAGACCATCGCGGATGACCTCCGCATGATGTCGGTCCTGAACTGTATGGTCACCATGGACTCGGCCAATATGCACATGGCATCGTTGGTGGGTTGCCGGGTGGTGAGCATCTGGGGCGCTACGGATGTCAAGGCAGGCTTCTACGGCTACCGACAGAACCCGGACGACATCGTGGCATTGCCGCTCGATTGCCGCCCCTGCTCCATCTATGGCAACAAACCCTGCCGATACGGAGACTATCACTGTATGTCGGACATTGAGCCACAAAGCATCATTGACCGCGTACTCCGCAAATAATTCCCCAGGTTGTTTCAACCTTACAATCTTATATTGAACAGAACGAAACAACCATAAAACACTCGATATCGTGAAAATTTACATTGCAGAAGACGAACCCCTGGCAGCCGCCAAGCTGAAACTGTTCCTCGAGAAACTCAACGAACAGGGTGATATCTCTATTTTCGACAACGGGATTTCAGCCCTTGCGGCAATAGACCGGGAACGACCGGACTTGCTATTCCTGGACATCCAGATGCCGGGCATGACCGGAATGGAGATCATGCAACGCATCAGCGGCATCCCGGTCATCGTGACAAGCGCCTACGACAACTATGCCATCGATTCGTTCAGCTTCAACGCCACCGACTACCTGCTCAAACCTTACACCCTGGAACGGCTCAAGGTGGCGGTGGAGAAGGCCCGGAAGGCAATAAGGCTGAACCAGCTCGAGAAGGAGAGCATGGGCGCCCAACTGACCATCCGTTGCGATGGTAAGAACGAGGTCCTCAACGAACACGACATCCTATGGCTGGAGTCGCTCAAGGACTATGTGCGCATAGTCACATCGGACGGCAAGCACCACCTCACCCTGGGTGCATTGAGCTCCTTCGAACAACAACTCGACACGGAGACGTTCGCACGGGTACACCGCTCGTTCATCATCAATCTATCGAAAGTCAAATCGTCCGGCGCCCAGATGGTCACCATGTCCGACGGCACGGAGATTCCCATAGGAAGAAAATATAAAAGCAATACTATAATTCAATAAATTATGTTTATCGAAAACAATCTGCACGAACAATGCCGTCACGGCGGCATCGAAGTGATTTGCGGATCTATGTTCTCGGGCAAAACCGAAGAACTGATTAGACGAGTGAAGCGCGCCCAGATCGCACGCCAGAAGATATGCATCTTCAAGCCGACTATAGACATAAGGTATAGTCACGAAGATGTGGTATCGCACAACCGAAACACGATCACCGCTATCCCCGTCGAGCACTCGCGCCTCATATTGCGAATGAGCAAGGAGGCAGACGTGGTAGCCGTGGACGAAGCCCAGTTCTTCGACGAAGGTATCGTCGAGGTATGCAACGAACTGGCCAACATGGGCAAACGTGTCATCATAGCAGGCCTGGACATGGACTACCTGGGACACCCATTCGGCCCCATGCCATCGCTGCTCGCCATAGCCGAGGAGGTTTACAAGACCCGAGCCATCTGCATGCGTTGCGGTGGCCTCGCCACCTACTCCTACCGCCTGGCCGACAACAACCAGCAGGTTCTGCTGGGTGAACAGGGAGAATACATGCCACTATGCCGCGCTTGCTTCCAGGAACTCCAGAAGAAATGAAACACGTCATCATATTCCTCGATTATAATAGTTCCCGTCTCAACAACCCTGTTTACCAACTATTCTCCGAAGATCCCGCCGACCGACGCAACATAACCCTACTGTTCCTGCCTCGACCGATGGAGGACCGAGACCTGATGGCTGAGGTTGCGACATTACGCAAGAAAGAGAGGTCACACCTCAGTGATGTGACCTTTCATCTTTGTATATCGGCCCTGGATACGGAGGTAAGCTCCCAGCTCCTCCAGACCGCGTACCAGATACGGCGCCTCTTCTCCCCCGACGACAAGCATCATTACAACTGTTTCCTGTATGTGCTCATGGCCAAGGGCAACGACTCATCGGACAAACAACTCCATTACGCCTGGAACAACCTCACGGCCATCAATACCGCGGCCATTCAATACAATGAATATGGCATCTTCCGTCATGTCTTCCTCTACCAGGACCGTAGCCAGAAGCAATTGGCCAGATTCCTGTACGATGTGACGCACTCGGTGTCATTGCCCCAACGACCTATGGAGCCCTACACACCTGGGAGCCTCTACTCGCCGTGCTTCGCCACGTTCCAGACGGTTGGCATATCCTACCCAGAGGCTCCAGTGCGCCTATACCTCCGACACAAATACATAGAAATACTACTGCACTATTGCAAGGCCGAAATCAATCCAACCAGCCTCGAGACCTGCAACAAGGAGGCCCAGCGCATCCTGTCGGTCATACCCATGAGCGACTCCCGGATATGCCTGCAGGAGGAGGGTTTCATCAACCTGGAGGGGTCCGACACCCGACCATGGAAACCCGTCGAGAAACTATGGAACGACTTTGTATCGGACCAGAAAATGCACCTCAAGGACATACGGCACAATGACTGGCTGACACGTATCCGGCAACGGATGGAACTGTGCTTCCAGAGCCAGTTCCGCGAGGTAGGAGTCGATTACTTCTTTCAACTCCATTGCAACAAGACCGCCGAATACGTCCCCATCCTATACTCGCTCATCCGACAGGAGATGTGGCGCATCATTCAGAACCACCCCTATTGCCCCGGCACACAGAAGAACATTTTCCGCGCGGTCATCAACCTGCTCCAACAACGGGTCATCGCCCTGCATAACCTCGAACACGATACGGAGTTGGCCATCCAGCGCAACAAGCTCGCCCTGCAGGACATCGAATCGGAATGGGGCAACATGAGCTTCCTCTCCCGCCTGGTGCACAAGCATGACCCCATGCTGGCGAAATACTCCACGGTCATCGTCGAATTGTTCTCCCAGCGCTCTCTGTTGCCTGGATGCAGATTTGCCATCAAGTTGCTCAACGAACTGATACCGACCCTACAACAGATGCAAGACGACATTGAGACTTCAGAACACCTTCAGGAGAATGCCCTGCTACTCGCGACCGATAGAACCAAGGAGACGGAACCACACAATGCACTGGCGGCATTTGGCACAGAACAACTATCTCAAGCCATTCAGGCATTGCACGATGACCGGAATCACTTCCTGACCCGATATCAAGAGTTGTCCAATATCTGCACCGGTGACCAATGCCCATCCTCCGCCGACGCACTATTGGCCTCCATCGACACCCAACTCCGCCCGTCAATCGACTCTTACATAGACGAACGCATAGCGGACGGCTCTCTGCCCCCTGTGCTCAACCAACCTATCTCGGTTCGCCTGGACGCGCTCCATGCACAACACGGAGGACTGCCAGCCTACATAGAGCAACTCAAGAAACAGGTGACCTTCACGCTCGACTTCAGACAAAATGAAGTCATCGACAATTATATGCTCCTCACATCCACCCCAACGGATACGGACGGAATTGAGCAAATAATTATCGATGACATTTCGCAAATCCGGATGCTACACTTGCAATATGGATTGCGACTTACTGATTTGAACGCTTTCTCAGGTAAGCGAATGTTTATCGAACCTGCCATTTTTTAATGGCAATGGCTGATAGGTACGCGCCAACATCTGCAACAAGAAAATGGTCTTGTGACTTGGTCCAATAGCAGTATAAGTGGCATCTGACGATGCACCGAAAGAAGTAGAACGATTCTGCATAGGCAATGTCGGTTTGAATGAATAATTCGTTGCATCCCTCTCTATGGGATTCACATATATAACGCAAAATAATTCAATTTATTATAATTGACCTACAAAAAATCGACTACCCACCCGTAGATACGCCACTAACGACCTATGCCCGCCCCCTCGGACTTCGCTCTTCGAATACTCCCTCAATCCGCTATCCGCTCACCTGGAAAATAAAAAAAAAGCCTGTCTCCATTCATCCGGGACAGGCTTTTCTTATATTACCTTCTATTGATTTAGATTTCCTTCAATAGCTTTTGGTTCGCCATTGCTTTAGATAATCTTCTATTGGAGAAACTCATCAGAGTCCTTTGCTCTTGAGGCACTCATCCATCTCGGCGGCAACCTCGGCGGCCTTTTGACCAGCTACCGTAGCGAAGTTCTCGGTACCATCGGCATAGATGATGGCGCGGCTGGAATTGACGATCAATCCACATTGGTCGGTCATACCATAACGTACCACCTCCTGAAGGCTTCCTCCCTGGGCACCGATGCCTGGAACCAAAAGGAACGACTGGGGTGCGACACGACGGATATCCTCGAAGAGTTGACCCTGGGTTGCTCCAACTACGAACATCATCTGATCGGGGGTACCCCAGGTCTGTGCCGTACGGAGCACCTTCTCAAAGAGACGCTCCTGCGTACCATCGCAAGTGGTCAACTGGAAATCGTGACTTCCCTTGTTGGAGGTCAATGCCAAGCAGATTACCCACTTGCCATCATATCCCAGGAATGGCTTGACCGAATCCTCGCCCATATAGGGAGCTACCGTAACGGCATCCAGGTCGAGGTGCTCGAAGAATGAACGGGCATACAATTGGGATGTATTGCCGATATCACCACGCTTGGCATCGGCTATGATGAACTGCTCTGGATAACGCTCGCGGATATATTTCACGGTCTCCTCGAACGCAATCCAACCCTCTGTGCCGAAACATTCGTAGAAGGCCAGATTGGGCTTGTAGGCTATACAATAGGGTGCCGTAGCATCGATGATCGCCTTGTTGAAGGTCAATATAGCCTCACTGACGGGAAGGGATTGCAAATGTGCAGGAATCTTCTTGATGTCTGTATCAAGGCCCACACAAAGGAAAGAACGCTTACGCTGGATTTGCTCAAAGAGCTGTTGTCTTGTCATATTCGTTAGGATTTATTGTTGGCGCAAAGGTAATCATTATTTTCCAATACAGCAACAAATCATAATAAAAATCAATGATAACCGATCAATGATGATTGAATAGATACTTGATCTTGGCAAAGAGCGACTCGCGCTTGTCGGCCGTAGGTTGCATGCACTCCGCATCGCGCAATAATTCGATGGTCTTCTTCTCTCGGTCCGAAAGATGCTCGGGCACATAGACAAGCACGTTGATGAGCAAATCTCCTCGGCCATAACCCTCAGCAGATGGCAAGCCCTTGCCCTTGAGCCTCAATATCGAACCTGATTGTGTACCCGCCTTGATATTGATTCGGGCACGACCATCCAATGTGGGCACTTCGGCAGGGCCTCCTAAAGCCGCCGTCGTGAACGGGAGCAATAGATTATAGACCAGGTCATTCTGGTCGCGCATCAACTCGGCATCGGGAATCTCCTCGATATTGACGATCAAGTCTCCCGGTTGACCTCCTTGATATTGCGAGGCATAACCTTTGCCCGCCATCTTGAATTGCTGGCCCTCACGCACACCAGCTGGCAGAGGAATACTGATCTCCTCGCCCTGTATCTTGCCCTTCTTGGTCACGCCCTTGGCAATCTCCTGCAACGTGAGCTTGATGGTGATACGACGATCGGCACCCTTGGTGCTACGTCGGCCGAAACCTCCGCCACCGAAGCCGAAACCCTCAAATGGATTGCCGCCTCCGCCACCGAAGTTCGTATATGTATATGAGCGACTGCCTCGGCCACCTCCACCTCCAAAGAAAGCATTGAAGATGTCCATTGGATCGAAGTCCGCGCCAAAACCGCCGAAACCTCCAGCGCCTCCTCCATTGGAGCCGAAACCGCCTGGTGCATTATGCCCGAACTGGTCATACCGAGCACGCTTCTGATCGTCCGAAAGGACATCGTACGCCTCGGCCAATTCCTTGAAATGCTCCTCGGCCGTCTTCTTCTCCGCATCCGAAGCCTGTTGCCATTTATCCGGATGCCACTTGACGGCCAATTTGCGATAAGCCTTTTTTATGTCTTCGGTCGATGCACCCTTTTTCAGGCCCAGGACCTCGTAATAATCTCTTTTCATAACATTACTCTCCTACAACCACCTTGGCTATGCGGATGACCTTATCCTTGTACTTGTAGCCCTTGGTGGCACAATCTACGATTTTTCCTTTCAGTTCCGGAGCCGGTGCTGGGAACATGGTGATAGCCTCATGCTGGGTCTCGTCGAAGGTATCTCCTGCGGATGCGGCAATCACACTTACTCCGCTCTGCTCCAGGTATGTCTTCAACTTGCCATAAATCAACTTGAATCCCTCACGCAAAGCCTCGATATCCTCGGCCTTCTCATTGTGCTCGACGGCACGTTCGAAGTCATCAATGATAGGGAGCAGCTTCTTGAAAGCCTCCTCTCCGCCATAGGTAAGCAGGTCGTTGGTCTTCTTGAGTTGATTCTTGCGATAGTTGTCGAAGTCAGCCATCAGACGCAGATACTGGTCTCTCTGTGCATCAAGTTGAGCCTGAAGTTCGGCCAATGGATCGGCTGGAGCGTCGGACTTAGCTTCGGCGTTCTCTGCCTTGGCTTCATCCATGGCATCCTCAACCTTGTCCGACTCTACCTTTTCGGTCGATTCGTCCTTCTGGGTTGGTTCATTGACTTGCTGAGTTTCCTCGTTATTCAACTCTGGATTCTGTTCGTTAATATTTTGTTCCATATTTTAAAGATTTTTGATCATTTTGACATACTCTCAATTACTGCTCCTATAAAAATGACAAAGCAGATTGGGGTCAATCGCTGACAAGCAAAAACCGTGCCATGGAACGCACTTCCTAACTCATTGCCATTTTGTCAGCCGAAAATTTGGTATATTGAACAAAACTCCATACCTTTGCTGAAAATTTTCAGAAAAATGAAAGACAAAGAAATATCTTTTCCCCATGCCAAGATCAACCTCGGCCTTTTTGTATGTCAACGCAGACCCGAGGACGGCTACCACATCCTACAGACGCTCTTCTATCCCATCGACTGGCGTGATGCCCTCGAGATCATCCCCGAGGGGGAACCGGGACATTGCCGTATGGTTCAGACCGGCATATGCATAGATGGAGACCCGGAGCAAAACCTGTGCGTCAAGGCATACAGACGTCTGCAACGCCTATATCCAGACCTGCCTGGTTGTTGTATTCACCTGGAGAAGCGCGTACCATTTGGCGCCGGACTGGGAGGAGGAAGCAGCGATGGTGCCTACACGCTCCTGATGTTGCGCCGGCTCTTTGGCCTTCCACTCAATGATGACCAGCTCGTCAAGGAGGCCTCTGCCATGGGTGCGGATTGTGCCTTCTTTGTCCGATGCAATGACTATGACATTGCTCCTGAAAAACGCCAAGCCCAATATTGCGAAGGAATCGGTAGCGAATTGGTGCCCCACATAGCCTCATTGCGCGGTAAATACATTGTAGTCGTCAAACCTCCCTTCGGCGTCAGTACCCGCGAGGCATATAGCCAGGTGCACCCTCAATGGCCCGAGACTCCCCTCGAGAAATTACTAACCCTTCCCATTGAGCAATGGCGCGATACCATACACAATGACTTTGAGGACTCGGTCTTCCCCCAGTACCCACAATTGGCCCAAGTCAAGCAATCACTATATGATCACGGAGCCATATATGCCTCTATGAGCGGTAGTGGTAGTGCCTGCTTCGGCATCTTCGACTCGCTCCCATCTACTGATATTCTCACCTGGTTTGAGGCTGGATACGAAGCACGATGCACCCAAGCACTGCTTTAAGCAATCATTCTTCTCTCCACCTTTTCATTCTACCATATTAGATCTTGGATCTCCAAACGGGAAATGATTCCCTCGCGCCAGACGTCATTGGCACGAGGGATTACTATTTATATTCTTACGATCTCCAGATTATATTCTTACTATTATCAGACGAAAAAAAGAATTCCCTCGCACCAGGTATCGTTGGCACGAGGGAAATGTTAATATATTAGCGGTATCAGATTAATCTTCTTCATTGCTTGTAGCATTCTTGTCATCCAAGTTGATGACTGGCTTGATTGGATAAACCTCGCCGGCAGGTGCTACATTTGGAGTTTCAGCTGGAGCTCCCTGAGTGTGAACCTCATGCTGGAACTTTGGACCCTTGGTCGTATATTTGTTCGACGACCACTTGACAAGCTGACCAGCCTTATCGTAATCCATCAGAGTATTGCAAACCTCTGCCCATTCCTTGACAGAGTTATTCCACTTCTCCTCGTAGATTGACTTAACCTGACCAGCAGCATTGTACTCATAGGAATAACGACGAGAATTGATTGGATCACGCTTCAAGTTGTTCTTATGACGGATAATAAGCTTCTGTGTAACTCGACCTGCGTCATTGTACTTGAACTCAATCTTGCTATCGTGCTTGAGTTTGCCCAGCTTGAGATCGAAGAGGAAGTAATCCATATGTTTGATCTTGTTACTACCTTCCTCATAGGTCCACATATACTTGCAACTCTGCTTGCGTTCCTTGTCTTCTCCAGTGAAGTCTGCACGGCCCGAAACGCGGGCTTTATCATCGTAGGTATAGGTCCACTCATATTCTGTGGTCCAACCCTTTGGAGCAGGAGCAGTCTTCTGCTCTTTGATGCTGGTCACATCACCGTTGGCATCGTATGTATAGACATAACGCATAGATGGAGCAATACGCTTCAATCCCTCGCTATAGGTCTCAATCAACTGCTCCTTGAGCAAACCCTTTTCATCGTAAGTGAAAATCTCACGACCCTCTACGGAACCATCCTCCTTGAGCACTTTACCGAATGCAGGTTTGCCGTTCTGATAGATTATATGATCAGTATGGAGGTTCTTCTTGGTCTCCTTGTCAATCATATACTTATCGACCGATACGATCTGACCGTTCTGACCATAGTTGGTTACCTCCGAACCGGTTGGGACATCATTGGTATCGAACGCGTTGACGTCCGTCCATGCGGTTGGTTCCTCGACTGGTTCTGGAACTTCTTTTACTTCATTACCGCCACAGCTGGTAGCTGCCACGAGTGTAGCGCAAAGCGCGCTGTACGCAAAAAACTTTTTCATGACGTATGTTTGTGTTATAAGATTTTACTATCGAGGAGACTAAACACACTCCCCACGACTACATAGCTCAAATGTAGAACGTACTTTCAAAATCTGGGCAAAGGTAGTTGATTTTATGTAAAAACACAAATTTTATGCAAAAAAACTTGCATTCTCTTCTACTTTATTTATAATTAGGACGGTTTTTTATTCAAAATATTCAATTTTGACCACGATTTTGCGCACTGTTTCCGGTTTGTCGGCTATGCCGCAACACTCGTGCACATCCGTCGGGAAGAATAGATAGAAGCGCTTTGGATCACTATCCAGGAGGATGTATTGCTGGGCAGACGGAGCATTCTTGAACCGGAAGTTCTGTACATCCTTCTTCGGATTGTACTTATTGCGAGGATCCAAGATTGTAGTATCGCGTGTTATGGCGAGACGCTCGGAACCGGCCACAACCCATTGAAGGTCAATGTGACGACGATGTTGTTCCCACTGGGTATTCTCGGGAGTGCGCAATGGCAAGTCCTGGATATTGGCCACCGCATGACTCCATTTCATTACGGCCTTGGCTGGAGCCGAACCTACGGCATCTACCGACTTGAGCCACGCGAAGATACTATCATACATGGCTGGATGCAATTGATATTGACGGTAGAAAGTCTCGACATCCATCTGTGCATAAGGCTTGACCTTCCACCCCTGTCTCCATGCACCTTTCTTATACCATCCTTGAGCCTCGGCCGATGGTTGTTGCTGGGCCCAACTCATAGTCACAAAAGACCAAATGAGAAGCAAAAAACAAAACTGTTTCATTACATTAAAGTTAAACGATAAAAAAAAATTAATCAATTTTTGGTTAGTCTCAAAAAAACCGCTATCTTTGCGGCGATATCATTCATATCAGGTTGAACTCACGCGATACTTGAACAAATCGAATTAATCATGATCATCAATCAGCTCACCATTCATATTGCCAACTGTAGCGGAGCTTCTTGGCAAGTTTTTCAGACATTGGCGGACATGGGTATCAACATACTCTCGTACAGCATCAATGATATGCCCGAGTATGGCGTGTTGCGACTCATCGTCGATAATGTAGCCAAAGCAGCAGAAGGACTCAAGGGCAAAGGCATCGAAGTAGCATTGACCCCTGTATATTCCCTCAATGTACCGAACCAGCCCGGTTCAATGAGTCTGGTACTCAAGGAATTGACCGACAATCATATCTCGCTCGATTTCCTCTATGCTTTCCAGTATCGTGGCATCTCCCAGGCTATATTGCATTCGACCGACATGGAGGCCCTGCAAAAGTGCCTGACCACCTACGAGCAGGCTCAGCTACTCAAGGCCGACGCTTGAGCATACATCTGGAGCAATCAACCCTTTCTGTTGCATCGCTAATCGAGAGAACTCGCAACCACAGTACAATTGGTTGTAGAATCCGTTCTCTCGGAGTAACTCATTGCGGCGTTGTTGCAAACCTCCTTTGCGCCAGTTCCTATCGTCAAAGTGAACTTGTGTAGCATATTGAGTCGAAGCATTGACCCTCTCTGCTGCCCATGCACCGGCGGCATTAATCTGCTCCAGGTTCTTCCATCGGCTTGATGCCAACGTCGTTGCGAACTCGGCTATTCCCATCTCGGCCGCTTGGCGAGCCGTACGATACAATCGCAATCGGAAGCACTGAAGACATCGGGCTCCTCTCTCCGGCTCATCCTCCATGCCTCGCACGTTATCCAACCATACCTGATGATCGTAGTCATCCTCAATGATTTCGATTCCGAGTTTGGCTGCGTAGCGTGTTATTTCATTTTTACGTATCTGATACTCCTGGTCTGGATATATATTCGGGTTGCAATAGTAGAGCGTAGGATGCACTTCGTTCCGAAGCATCCACTCCAATATAGCGCTCGAGCATGGAGCACAGCAACAGTGCAACAAAACCTCTTTCATTTCATTCAGCACAATTTAATTTTTTCTATATGAACAATATCAAACGAATCGTCCTGACGGGCGGTCCTTGCGCAGGTAAGACTACGGCCTTGGTGCGCATCAATGAGCACTTCTCTGCCCTCGGATACAAGGTCTTCACGGTGCCAGAAGTTCCTACTATGATTACCCAAGCAGGATGGAACTACATGACGGACAATCCAGCTTTCTATTACGAAGGCGAGAAAGTCATACTTGAGACCCAGCTTGAACTGGAAGACAAGGTGATGCGTATGGCGGCCACCTGCACTTCGCCATGCGTGGTTGTTTGTGACCGAGGCGCCATGGATATATCAGCCTACATATCGGCCCAAATGTGGAAGGAACTGACCACATCATGCGGGACTTCGACCGACGAACTACGCAATGGCAATCGCTATGATGCCGTTCTACATCTGGTAAGCGCCGCCGATGGAGCCGAGAAGTATTACACCACCGCCAACAACGCCCAGCGTTATGAGAAAGCCGATGAGGCTGGATTGCGCCTGGCGCGAGAGTTGGACAAGAAAGTCATTGATGCCTGGACCGGTCACCCTC
Organism: Bacteroidales bacterium; assembly: GCA_024694125.1. Taxonomy (GTDB): domain Bacteria; phylum Bacteroidota; class Bacteroidia; order Bacteroidales; family UBA3663; genus Liminaster. Next base: position 3,508 of record JAILKE010000054.1, on the reverse strand, counting down.
ATCTACGAGTAATCAATAACGGCGAAGACTTCGAGCAGAAGATGAAACGCGTAATTCGCGAAATAGCTTCAGTACTGGAATTACCCCAGACTATCGAAGTAGAGCGCAAATATATAGTTGAAGTGACCGCACCGCTTCCTGATTGCACCGAGAGCGACATTTTGCAAACTTACCTAACTGGCGAACCGGGGTGCGAGATTCGATTGAGACGCCGTTCGACCAACGGAAATATAGTCAATATCCATACTACACGCAAGAGCATATCCCCTACCGAGGAACTGGTCACCGAAAGACAGGTATCCAATGCCCTCTACGAATCGCTTCTACAACAAGCTGACCCTTATCGCCGCACGTTGCACAAACGTCGCAATAGCTTCATCTACCAGGGGCAGTTCTTCGAGTTGGATAGTTATCTGGACGATTTGAGCGGACTGGTTATATTAGAGACCAAGGGCATCGCTTCACACGCAGACCTGAAACTTCCCCCATTCCTGCGCATCGTTCGCGACATCACGGGAGACGTATCATACTATAATCCGACTCTGGCTCTCAGACGTTGAAATAGGTCAAATGCCACGACTAATAGTCGCGGCATTTTTTTATTGATCTTCTACGATGACCAGACTTACTTGGTCTCCACCTTGAGGTTCTCGGCTATCAGTTTATAGCCCTTACCATGGATGTTGATGATCTCAATCGATGGATCTGACTTGAGATGCTTACGTAACTTGGTAATATAGACATCCATTGAACGGGCATTGAAATAGTTGTCATCTATCCAGATTGTCTTCAATGCGAAATTACGCTCCAGAATTTCATTGGCGTGGGTGCATAACAGGTTGAGCAAATCACATTCCTTGGTGGTCAATTTGGTGACCTCCTCACCTCTTATCAATTGTTGTTTAGGCACATCGAACGTAAATTCACCCAAATGGAATGCTACAACATCCTTGCCCTTCTTCCCCTTGACTCGGCGCAGAATTGCCTCTATGCGGAATAGCAACTCCTCCATAGAAAATGGCTTGGTGATATAGTCATCACCACCTATCTTGAATCCCTCCAGGATATCTTCCTTAAGACTCTTGGCGGTCAAGAAGATGATAGGCACATCCTGATTCAAAGTGCGAATCTCGGTAGCCATGGTAAAACCATCTTTCTTGGGCATCATCACATCAAGTATGCAGAAGTCATAATGTCCCTTGAGAAAAGCCTTGTATCCGGCATCGCCATCACCATACAGGTCACAGATAAAGCCTTTGGCTTGAACGTACTCTCTCAGCAACATTCCGAGGTTCTCATCATCTTCACATAACAGGATGCGGAGTTTTTCATTTGATTTGTTTGGGAGTGACATAATTATATTGTTTTTAGATTGATAACGAAGGAACTTCGTACAAATAGATTATAAATCAGTTAAACCAGGACCGTTAACCATTATTAATTCCCTCAAAGGGAGGGAAACCTTATGGCCTCAATCGAGCAATGGCAAAGTTATAATGAACGTCGTACCATGCCCATATTCTGATTCGGCCTTGATGTGACCACCGTGATCGTTGACTATCTTCCACACATACGCCAGGCCGAGACCGAATCCCTTCACATTGTGCAGATTACCCGTAGGCACACGATAGAACTTCTCAAAGATGCGCTTCAGGTGCTCCTTCTGGATTCCGATACCATTGTCCTCGATGCGCAATTCCAGATGCTTGTCATCCGGGTTTGATGTAATCACTTTAAGATGTAGGGATACATCTTCTCGGGCATACTTGTAAGCATTGTCGAGTAGATTAAATACCACATTGGTAAAGTGCATCTCATCCAACATACAGATATCATCGGCCGCATCCAATTGAGCTTCAATGCTACCACCGGCTTTTTCCACCTTGATGGTAAACGTATTGACCACGCTATCCACCAGAGCATTAACACTCAAATCCTTTTGTTTCAGGTTGGTGCGTTGTCGGTCGAACATGGACATCTGGAGCACCTTCTCTACCTGGAAACGTAAACGTTTGGTCTCGTCATCTATCACACCGGTCAGTCTTTGTACCATTCCAGGTGACTTGTTGACCGCAGGATCATTGAGCATTTGGGCCGCAAGCGAGATACTCGATATAGGGGTCTTGAACTCATGCGTCATATTGTTGACGAAATCATTCTTCATCTCGCTCAGTTTCTTGCTTCTGAATACAGCTACGATAACAAAGATAAACAGAAACAGGACAACCGCGGTAAAGAGAAAGGAGGGCAACATGAAACTGACTCCGGAATTGAGCAAGAACCGTTGCGAACTGGGGAAATAAACCTCTACATAACTACTTCTGTCTTGCAGGCCTGGCATTGGACCATTGGCGCCATTGAACAGCATCTGTATGAAACTTCCCTCTTTTTCAGCCGTTTCAGATTGATAACCTGGACTCTGATAAGCAAGTTTCCCGTCTTTATCTATAATGCGGAACTCGAAAGGTAGGCTATATCCATTCTGGGCCAAGGTCTGCTCAATGCAGGACTTGAGATGTCCCACGTCCAGACGTTCCAATATCGGCAGGTCCGATGCCTTGACCAGCATCTTGAATATCACATCATCCAACACATTCTTCTGATGCAAATAGCGGCGTAAGAGCATTTCCTGTCTGGTCTTCTGACGATTTTGGATATTGTTCTTGCCGTGCGGCATCACCGTGTAGTGGGTGATAGTATCTATACCGTTGAACTCTATGGACTGCTTCGTACCATCGGGTTGAGTAATGGTAATCTGCCTATGCTGGTATGTGTGTGTCTGACCGTTGGGCTCCGCCTGCAACCTGAAGTCATCATCATCGTGCAACATTTCTTCAAGGACTTCACGTTGATCCTCGTCGAAATTCTTGTCCAAATAGGTCCTCGTTTCCTCTCGCTCTAACTGCCTGCTTACCGAAAAGAGGGTTCTATTGACCACATGATGGAACTGATCCTCTCTCGAACTGAGTATCTCCTCCAGATAGTTCATTTGTATCGCTATCAGTCCGACTAATGCGATAAAGAGTGCAACGGATATGTACCAAATGGTAGATTTACGCATATTCTATCTTTTCTTTTACAACACTGATTGCTGTATTTTTATCTTTTCACTTTCCCCAATCGTCTCTTTAAGTAAAGGAGGAAAGCAAAATTTTAACTTTCGGGTGCAAATTTAACTTAAATAATTAACATTTGAAAGAAATTTCTCAAAAATATTCAATCCATTAATGCAAATTAACAGACTATTTGCCATTTACATTCCGATTAAACAAATTTTAAGAGCCAGTCAACTTTGTTAACAATAGCCAGGGTTTGCCTGCATACATTTTTAACCCAAGTTTGCACTGATTGAGACGTTTCTTTTGCCGTATCAGCCAGTTATGCATTTGGCATTGTGCTACTGTGTACTACAAAGTCGATGTCTCCTGAATGGCATTGGTTTATATTTTAATCGTTGATAAATATCTGCGGCAGCCTTGGTAGGCTCACTGCACTGTCTGAGGATTAT
>JAILKE010000034.1 GCA_024694125.1 Bacteroidales bacterium | reverse complement strand
TTCTGTCGCACCTTCGGCGCTCGATACAATCTCCTCGCTCAATACGTGAAAGCGGGGGCTTACACCCCCGCCTGTATTCCCGCGGACCTTCGGCCCGCTGCCTAACTGAAAACAGGCGAATGAATGGCTCCATATTACTCTTGCAAGACTTTGTACGAAAACGATAACCAAAACTAAAAATAAACTTTGTACGAAAACTAAAGACGAAAACAAACTTTGTACGAAAACAAAAACGATAACGAAAAAATCCGTTCCAATCTTGTCCAATCTGTTCGATCTGCGTTCCTTGTTCCCGCGAGTAAATGATTCGTTCCAAATTCGTTCAATTATTTGAGCAACACGAACAAAACGAATATGTTGGTATTAATTCGTTCAATTCGGTGTTCCATTAAAAATCCGTTCCAATCTTGTTCAATCTGTTCAATCTGCGTTCCTCTACACCCGCGAGTAAATAATTCGTTCTAAATTCGCTGTTCCTCTATTTTGTTCAGTCTGCGTTCTTTTCAAAGGGAGGGGTAACACGAGCGGAGCGAGTATTAACAGCCCAACGGGCTATAAACACGAAGTCTTAACACAACGTATTGACACGAACGAAGTGAGTAAAGTATAGTCAAGTATAGGCAAAACTATAACAGAAAAAAGTTGGAGGGAATAAATATTCTTAGTAACTTTGCGGCGCTGTTGAGAAGAAAAATCTCGACAGCGCCGCTTTAAGACGATAAGTCAGAAGTAAGTACAAAGGGACAAAGTACAAAGGACAAAGGCCTTCCGAAGTACAAAGGGACAAAGTACAAAGGGACGAAGTACAAAGTACAAAGGGACAAAGGACTGTTATTTTCTATCGTCCTTTTCTCTCCCCTTTTATTCTCTTTTTACTCCCTTTTACTCCTTTTTATTACCCTTCCCAGGAGTCTTTACATCTTCTTGACAAGATAGACGATGGTGGGGAGGTGGTCCGAATAGCCGTTGAGCCAAGTGCCGCCGGCAGTGGTGCGGAGCGGAGAACCCTTGTATCGGCCATCCTGCTGGATGAGATAGTCGCGGAGGAAAATCTCGTGCGAGCGATAGGTGAGTGTCGAGTAGTCGTCACCATTGATCAGGTTGCCCGACAGGATGATCTGGTCAAAGAGGTTCCACTTGCCCTTGTACATCAGGGTGCCCTGACCAACCTTGTAGAGCATGTTGTACCAGGGATTGTAGAGCGAGTGAGCGTCGCGCACCTTCTTCACCTCGCTCACAGCCTTCAGTTCATCGACGACCGACTTGTTGTTAGGGTCATCGTTCAGGTCACCCTCGATGATGATCTTGATGCCGGGATAACGCTTGAGCAGCGCCTCCTTGAGTGCATAGACCTGATGGGCGGCACGTTCGCGGGCGATGCTCTGTGCACCGCGGCTGGGCCAGTGATTGACGATGACGGCTACCTGCTCGCCAGCCATCTCGCCGATGCCGACCAGGAAACCACGAGTGATGTGGGCAGTGTCGCCGTACAGAGGCAGCGTGGTGATCTGGTTGGTCTTGGGGTCCTGGACGAAGCCGAGCGGATCACGTCCGGTCGAGTCGTTGGGGTAGATATAGAGCACGTAGAGCGAGTCCTGGAGCGTGAAGAAACGGGGATTGTACAACAGGGCACAATCCACACCGCGGCGGTCCGGACTATCGACATGCAACACGCGGTAGCCGCGCTGGCTGATGGACTCCTGCTGGAGCAGGTCCAGGAGTACCTGGCGGTTCTCGACCTCACTGACGCCGATGACGGCAGCACCGGCCTTGATCTTGTCAGTGCCCATCTCGGACAGGACGCGCGCCATGTTCTTGAGTTTGGCGTTGTACTTGACCGAATTCCACTTGTACGACCCGTCGGGGAGGAAGTCGTAGTCGTTCTTGCCCTCGGCATGTATGGTGTCGAACAGGTTCTCGAGATTGTAGAAACCTACCGCATAGGCGGCGAGGCGGGCATTGGACTTGGCCTGCTTGCGGTCGGCCAAAGCTGGAGTGAGTGATGTGAGCAGCACAGCTGCCATCAATATGCTACGTAGCAGATTCATATATGTATTAATTAATGTTTCGGGAGTGAACTTTTCACCCGGCATTAAACAGCCAATTTTGATGAAAATCAGGTGCAAAGGTATGACAAAACAATTAAAATAGCAAGAATTTATACGAAAAAAATGCACTTTGTCTTTAGTTTGTAAAAAAATCGTTATATTTGCGCCCGTTTCTTAATTATTCTTAAAATAGAATTACTACCAAAAAATAATAACAAATACGAACAATGATTAAAGAGTCATTATTTACAACCTCGATGGGTATGCTGATGGCAGTATCGGCCGAGGCAGCTCCAGCCGTTGAGCTGGCGCCAGACACCGTGTTGCAGTCGGCAGCACGAGTGACAGCCGAAGGTGCAATACAGCAGGCCGAGGACGATGCCAGTGACTTCACGTTCACGGAATCTCAACTCGACGAGGATATGGATGCCGCTCAGACCGTCTCGAGTGTCGGTTCGTCGTCGGGCAATCTCTATCTATCCGAGGTGGGTTTCACATGGAGTTCGATGCGCTTCCGAGTCAGGGCGCTGGACAATCAGTATCAGACCAGTTACCTGAACGGACTGGCATTCAATGACCTGGAGATGGGTCGATTCAACTACAGTCTGTTGGGCGGTATGAACGATGCCACGCGCAACAAGGAGTCGGTCACAGCCAATGAGTTCAACACCTTCGGCATCACCGGCGTGGGCGGTGGATCGAACATCAAACTGCGCGCCAGCCGTTTCCAGCAGGGTCAGAAGTTCACGCTCTCGGCCTGCAACCGTAACTATAAGTACCGCGCTATATATACCTTTGGCACGGGACAGCTGCTCAACGGCTGGTCATTCGGCGGAACGGTGGCATACCGTGGTGCATCGGAGGGCGTGATAGAGGGTACGTTCTACAACTCGTTGAGCTACCTCATCACTGCCGAGAAGCAGTTGGGTGACCACGCATTGAGTTTCGTAACCTTCGGCGCTCCGACCGAGCGCGCCCAGCAGGGTGCATCGACCGAGGAGGCCTACTGGCTCGCCAACTCGCACTACTACAACCCGAACTGGGGTTACCAGGACGGCAAGAAACGCAATGCCCGCGTGGTCAATGACTTCGAGCCAACAGGTATGTTGACCTGGGACTGGAACATATCGGACGAGAGCCAACTGAGCACCACGTTGGGCTACAAGTACTCGATGTACAGCAGCACGGCATTGAGTTTCGCCGGCGAGGCCTACGACCCACGTCCCGATTATTACAAGAACCTGCCATCGAGCGTGTTCAACGTGTATGACGAGGATATCAACAACGCAACCTACCTGACGGGTAACGCCTTCCTGCTCGAGCAGTACAACATGATGAAGGACTACTGGACATCGGCCAAAGCTAACCGCCAGATCCAGTGGGACCGCCTCTACTACATCAACCGCCAGAGCGATGCCACGGGCGGTGAGGCTCTCTACTACCAGGAGCGTCGTCACAACGACCAGCAGGTATGGGCGCTGTCCAGCACGCTCAATCACTCACTCTCGGCCCACCAGCGCCTGAATGCCGGCATCCAGCTGAATGCCACCAAGGGCATGCACTACAAGACGATGGCCGACCTGCTGGGTGCAACACGATTCACGGACATAGACAAGTTCGCCGCTGGCGACTACGGTATGTCATCGCCCGTCGCTCAGAGTGACCTGCGTCACCCCAACCGCCAGATAGGCGTGGATGACCGCTTCGGCTACGACTACGAGACCATGGTCAACATGGAGCAGCTGTGGGCGCAGTACCAGTATAGCATCGGCGCACAGACCATCAATGTGCAGGGTCACCTGACCGGCACGCAGATGCAGCGTAACGGCCTGATGCAGAACGGCCAGGCTCAGGTCACGGACGAGAACGGTACGGTGCACGACCTGTCGTACGGCAAGTCGGGCTGGGCTACCTTCCTGGGCGGTGCTGTCAAGGCTCAATATGCCTACCGCAACGCCAACAACCGCTTCAGCCTGTCCGCCATGTACGAGAAGAAAGCCCCACTGGTGCGCAACGCATTCGTCGCTCCCCGCATCCAGAACAACTATGTGGATAACCTCACTCTGGAGGATATCTACATGATAGACGGTAACTGGCAGCTCCGCCTGGGAGACCTGGTCGGTACGGTGTCGGGTTATTACATCGGTATGCGCAATCAGGTGGAGCAGACGGCATTCTTCAACGATGCCTACTCGGCCTTCACCTACCTGACCATGAGCAATGTCGATAAGGAGCACTACGGCGTGGAACTGGCCCTGGAGTATTCGATCCTGTCCAACCTGTCTGTGCACTGCATGGGTACATGGAACCAGGCCCTCTACACCAACAACCCATTCGCCCAGCTCAATACCCAGGGTATGTCGGCCCGCGACAATGCCCGCGTCAACGTGTGGACCAATCCTGTGACCGGCGACCGCGAGAAACTGCGCGTAGCAGCCGACGGCATGCACGTGGGCAGCACTCCACTGACCGCTGTGAACGTGGGTGCCGAGTACAGCGTGAACGGATACTTCCTGGAGGTCAACCTCAACTGGTTCGACCGTGTATATTGCGGATTCTCGCAGTACCGTCGTCTGACCAACATCATGGAGAACTATACCAACACCAGCATCAACAGTGACGGTCTGCCTGTGTACGGCGTGAGCGAGGAGTCTATCCGCGAGAACGGCGCCGTGCTGTGGGACTCATCGACCGGCGAAGTGAAGCGCATATATGGCGCCGAGCAGGAGAAGTTCCATCCGGGCTTCATGCTCGATGCATCGGTCGGCAAGTACATCCGCCTGCCGCACAGCCGCTCCATCAGCATCAACCTCCAGGTGCAGAACCTGACCAACAATACGAACCTGCGTACAGGTGGATACGAACAGAACCGCGACGACAACTACTACAACTCGTATGGTACGGGCGATGGCTCGAAGGGCCTGGCCAAGGCATACAAGTTCTCGCGCAACTCTAAGTATTACTATGCCAACGCAGTCAATGCCTTCTTGAATATTAACTATAGATGGTAATCGAGCAATGAAAAAGTTACATTTGAACATAAAGTCTTCGTATCTGTCCCTGATGGCCGTGGCGCTGTCATCGAGCATGCTCATGACAAGCTGCTATGACGACCTCGACGACCCGGATACATCCGACTACGCTGCTAACCTGCAGGTGAGCGACTCGCTGCCCGCAGCTAATATAACCCTGCGTGACCTGAAACTGAAGTACTGCAGCAACAACGGTAAGGTGGAGCGCCCTGCGACATACACCTACAGCCGCAATACCTCCAACTGGGAGACCCGCATCGACGAGGACCTGATCGTGGAGGGCGTGATATGCGCCAATGACGGCCGCTTCGGCTGTCTGTACCAGATGCTGCTGCTGCGCTGCATCGACCCCACTACGGGCGATGACCAGGGTATCGACGTGGAGGTCAAGAACACCTGCCTCTACCCACTCTATCCTGTAGGTCAGCGCATCCGCATCAACCTGAACGGCCTCTATGTGGGTGCCTACAGCCGCGTGCCCCGCATCGGCTATCCATACTACACATCGAGCGGTAACCATAACCTGGGCCCCATTCCGCTGCAGATGTTCATGGACCACGTGCAGCTCATCGGCGAACCTGATACTACCGTGGCTGAGTGCAAGTGCATAGACCGCACCGGCGCCGAGGGTGACGCCTGGATCCGTGCATCGGCCAACAAAGTGGTCACCAACTACCCGACCATCGCCACGGTGCGTGGTGTGTTCCTGGAGGCTGACGGCGTGGCTACATTGGCCAACGACTCGCTCGAGGATGCCGGCTACGGCGTAAACCGCACGCTCAAGTTGCTCAGCAACAATTCAACGATGATAGTACGTACCAACACGGGCAACGAGGTGTCGCACATCGTGATGCCTAAGGATACGGTCGAACTGTCGGGCCTGTTCTCGTACGACAGTTACGATGACAAGTGGCAGCTCAACCTGCGCGATACTACCGATTTCAAAATTATTAAACAGTAAAAATCACATCCGTTATGAAAAAGATACAATATTTATTAGGCTTGGCTTTGGGCCTGACGCTGACTGCTGGCATCACGTCGTGCGAAGACGTGCCCGCACCGTATGAGCTCAACTTCGAGGAGACTGACAATACATCGAGCAATGACTCTATCGGTAAGTACCGTGAGACTCCATACGGCGTCGCTGAGGCCATCAAGGCTCAGGCAAGCGGTACAACCGGCAACGTATGGCTCAAGGGCTACATCGTAGGTTATATCCCAACGGGCGGCGAGACTTCGACCACCATCAGCAATACTGTATTCGGCGTGCCATCGGACGAAATGAAGAGCAACATCGTGCTCGCTGCTTCGGCTGACGAACAGGTGACATCGAACTGTATGTCTATTCAGTTGCCTGTGGGCGAGATTCGTGATTCGCTCAACCTCAGCGACCACGCCGAGAACCTCGGTATGGAGGTACTCATGTATGGCTCGCTCGAAAAGTACTTCGGCGCTGCTGGCCTGAAGAGTGTGTCGTATGCCGAGTATGATGAGTATAAGATCGGTAAGGATCCAGATAGTGTTCAGATTAATTTCGAACACATCACTATCAAGGAGTTCCTGGAGAAGAAGGATACCAAGGTAGCATACGAACTGACGGGTGTGGCCACCAGCCTCAATGCAACTTACGCAAGCTTCGATCTGACCGAAGACGGTTCGACCGTATATATCTACAAGATGGTTGATAAGGACGGTAACACCGCATCGCTGGAAACTCTCAATATTTCCGAAGGTGATACTGTCACCGTAACGGGTGTATATCTCGCCTATACGGATAAGAGCGGTAACGTCAAGGATGAAATCAACCCTGCTACCTTCGTCAGCGTGAAGAAGGCTCCTGTACAGACCGACATTGAGCATATCACTATCGGTGAGTTCCTCTCTAAGAAGGATGCATCGACTAAGTATGAACTGACTGGCGTGGTCAAGAACATCGCGAATGCGACCTATGGAAACTTTGACCTGGTAGATGGTAATGACTCTATCTATATCTATGGCCTGCTCACGGCTGAGGGTGCCTCTAAGCAGTTCGCAAGCATGGGCATCGAGGAGGGTGATACATTGACCCTGGTCGGTGCATACAAGGACTATAACGGCAAGGCTGAGATTGCTAATGCTAAGTTCGTCAGCCTGGTCAAGGGCAATGGCAATGGTGGTACAGAAACTCCTGTAGGTGACGGTATCACATTCGACTTCACTTCCAACACCTGGGGCCTGCCAGAGGGTAGTGAAAACGGATTGACCGCGGCTGCCGAATACTCCAATGGTACCTATACCATTACGCTGGCTGCTTCGGAGGGCTACAAGTATTATTTTAATACTAAGAACTACCTGATGATCGGTAAGGAAGGTGCTTATCTCACCCTGCCTAAGTTTGACTTCGCAGTAGCTCGTATTGATGTTGAGGGTACTTCGAGTGCCTCGGCTGCTGTCCTGCAGAACATCTTCGTAGGCGAGACTGCAGTGAGCACTCAGACTGCCGGTGCTAAGGATGTAACCAACAAGTACGAGATTGCCGAGGCATATCAGGCTGCTGGCAATCAGTACACGCTCAAGGTGCTGTCTGCTCAAAACACTCAGATCAGCAAGATCACTGTATATAAGAAGTCTGAATAAATCATCGAACGAAAATGAAACACAGCATATTCAAATCGTTTAATCTGTGGCATTGCACATGGTGCCTGGGCGCCGTGCTGGCTCTGTCTGCCTGTAGCGATGATCCATACGACTTCGACGGAGTCGTGCTGGGCGTGGAGAGCAAGGTGGGTAAGGCCACGGCCGCAGATGCCCGCATGACGGAGGTCCCAACGTTGCAGAAGGGCGACCTCTTCGTGACTCACAACCTCATCACCACAAGCCAAGTGGGCGATGAGATTGTATATGATACAGTGATGAACTATTGCCTGGCTTACGATACGGTACAGTTCCACTCGCGCTGGGTTGCCTTCCGTTTCGACGGCAGCAACCGCGCTAAGAACACGGGACGCAGCGGCAGCGATGCCTTCCAGGATGACCCGGAGATCGCATCTAAGTATTATATCGGTTATAATGGTTTCGGCTCTGGTTATGACCGTGGTCATCTCTGCGCTTCGAATGACCGCCTGTTGTCCGAAGATGCCAACCGCCAGACGTTCTATATGACCAACATGTCGCCCCAGATGTCGCAGTTCAACCAGGAATACTGGGTTGAGTACGAGCAGTATGTTCAGGGCCTGGGTCGCGATGCATCGTTCTCCGATACGCTGTATGTGGTCAAGGGCGGCACCATCGGCAATGACCAGACGTTGGGCTATGTATATCGCAACAACGGCAAGCAGGTCGCTATTCCTAAGTACTACTTCATGGCGCTGCTCAAGTGCAAGAGCTCCGGATATGAGGCTATTGCCTTCTGGATGGAGCACAAGGAGTACGATGTCGAGGCTGACAAGGCTGAAATGGCTCGTCACGCTATCTCGATTGATGAACTGGAAGAACTTACGGGTATTGACTTCTTCTCTAATCTGCCCGATGTCACTGAGTCTGAGGTTGAAAAGACTGTCACTCTCGCATCGTGGAAGTTGAACTGATGAGAAGTTGAAACAATAAAAAGCGACCCGTATTTCCGTGCGGGTCGCTTTTTATATAGCGTCTATAGTTTCAATAGTTTCGATAGTTTCGATAGTTTCAATAGCATCTATAGCAACTATAGCATCTATAGCTTCTATAGCTTCTATAGCCTATTTGAGTGGCACGTTGATGCCGAACGAGACATTGAGACCGCCATCATCCAGGGGGATGCCGTCACTGTTGACCGAACCGATATACATACGGTCCAGTCCTGCGTGGAGACTGAAGCCGGGGACCTTGAGGCTGAGCAGTGCGCCCCATCCTGCACCATAGCTGGTCAGGTCGGCGGAGAGCGCCAGGTCGAACCATTGACCAGGACCAAAGTCTGCTATCACGCGTGCCTCGGTGTAGTCGAAAGTGCGCGAGAGCCGTTGGCTATAGAGCAGACCGAACGAGATCATCTGGCAGAGGGGCAGCTTGTACTCGGCGCCGAGGTTGAGGGTCGTACCCAGGTCCTGTCGGGCGCTCTTGGCACCATCGACATAGAAGCGGGACATCTCCTCGAAGTCGTCGCCTATGCGCTCCCACTGTTCGTCTATAGTGCCGTCGGTATAGCCCGACTTGCCAGTCTCGGCATTGGTTGTGCCCTGATCATCGTGCAGCTTCATCTGGTCAAAGCCGCTGAAGACGAAAGCCTGGCCCGAGGGCGAAGCCTGCTGGCAGTCCCACTTGATGTAGCCCAGGTCGGTCAAAGCGGCTGACAGGGTGAGTCCTTCGACTGCCTCAAGCTGGTAGGTGGCGCCCAGATCGACGGCCATGCCGAATCCATTGACGCCTGGCGTGAAGTCCTCGTAGCCGGTCATCTCGGTCGAGCCCTCGTCCGTAGTCATCACGCCTCCACCGGCTATGCGGAGGTGACCACCCAGGTCGAGCATCCATTCATCATCGCACAGATGGGCTTGTGTGCCGCTCAGGTCAGCATCGGCGTAGGCAATGCCCAGCAGAGCCTTGACCTTGGCGCCAATGCGCAGTTGTTCGGTAATCTGGCGCGAGTGTCCCAACGAGATGTCGGTCCACCCCATTGCGGTGGCTCCTGTATTGCCCAGGTTGTAATGACTGTCCGCCGACGTATGTTTCATCAGGCGCAGCAGGTCGCGGTCTATGGCAATATTGCTGCGCACGTGCAGTCCCGATTCGATGGTATTGTACCCGCCGAAAGCCTTGAACCCGACCGACACGACAGGCATATCGAGGTTCAAACGGATGTTGGGGTCTCCTTCTATATCGTCGATGAATCCTGGCGATACCTCGGGGTGCATGAAGGTGGTCAGGCCCGAGCCGTCGCTCTTCTCGAATATGATGTTCTTGACGCCGAAGTTGGAATGTAGGTCAACGTGGGTAGCGCCCAACACAGGTAGGCTGAAGTAGGCGCAGTTGTTGCCGTAGGCAGGGTTGAGTTGATGGCGCAGCAGGTAACTCTCGGCCAGATAGCCGGTGTGGATAGCCTGGGCGCAGAGGTCGGTGGTGGCACTGCTCAGCAATGCGACGACCGAGAGAACTATTGGTAGATTTTTCATAGTCGTTAGTCTTTTTTTATGCTGGTAGTGCGTTTACTTGTCGTTGCAGTCTATGACCAGTGACCCGATGTGCAGGGTGATGCTGTCCAACTGCAGGTATTGGTGTGCGTTGAGTTCGCTGCCCGACCCACGGATGTGTGTGCGCAACTTGAGGTCGCGCAGTTCTGCCAGGTCGCGTATCTTCAGGTCCGATTCTATATGCGTGACGGTAGGATGGTCCAATGTCCCGGCAGCGGCTAGGATAGGAGTGTGGGTGACGAGCGTGCTGTCCACTTCGCCTGTATCATCGTAACCGAGCAACTCCAGTTCGACGTCCAGCGGCAGTGTGCTGGTGGTGGTGAACTTCAATTGGGCATTGGCCTCGCCCGATACGTAGTCCTTGGCATCATCGTCGAGCACCTCCTCGAAGAGATTGTCGTAGGTGAGCGATATGTGGTTGAACTGGAAGGGTATGTACAGATGGTAGTCGGCGCTGATGTGCACCTGGGACCCTGCCGTGATGGTATAGTATTCGCTGGAGTCTGCCTCGGCATTGAGCCTCACATACAGTTCGCTGGGGATGGGCTGTATCAACGTGCTCAGGTTCGGGTTTGCATAGGTGTCATTGGCTGGATCATGGTCCTGGGTTGTGAAAAGTATATGGAGCGAATCGTTGTCCGTGGGGTGTATCGAGACATCCTCATAATAGACTGAATGTCCGTTCAGGGCATCGACATAGATGCTGCTGTACAGTTTGGCTGGACAGGGATTGTGCATGCTGACCATCATCTGCGGATTGGTCACATCGAGTACCACATCGTTGTCGCGCAGGAAGTCCACATCGTCGCTCATGTCAATATCCACGGACGATGTTACTGTCGATATCGAGGGGTAGAAGCGGGCACAGACCTCGTTGAGCAACGGCGACTCGATGTCGATCTTGGCATCAAGTTGTACCTGTCTCTTCAGTTTCATGGACCGATGTCCATTGTCCCCTACAGGTCCGACGACCAGGTCCGAGGCTGAGACCGACAGCCCGTTGATCGTGGCATCGGCTGTGATGAGCAAGGTGTCATGACGTAATATGGTGCCATGGTTGTTGTGCAGTTCGTCACCCTCGTTCATCGAGAATCCTACCAACTCCAGGTCGTGCGAGGTCCAGTGCACCTGGTTGGTGCCTGCTTTCTTGGTCAATGTGATGGTGCCGTTGTCCCCCAGGTCGCTGATGACGCCGTCCGAGTAGGGAACGCCTGTCTCGGCATGGGACAACTTGATGTAGTAGGGCATCTCGATGCGCAGGCCCGATAGCTGAATGACGTATTCCGAATTGGGGTAGGGCAGGTTGGAGAGTGTGAGGTTGAACGTAGCATTGGCGCCACTCTGGAAACTCGCTGTGCGCAGTGACAGCAGAGCCTGGTCCACATGGGTTGAGCGGATCATGAAGGCAGTGCGCTCTACGCCGGTGCCGAAGAAGATGTCGTTGCAGTCTATCTTCTTCCCCTTGAGCAACGTGGCATCCAGGTCCGCAAGCGAAGAACCCTCCTCGCGGCTGTCTATGATGGTCTGAATGGGGGTAGGCCATTCATAGTCGATGTAAAGTGGAAACTGACGCGATTCAATCTGCGGGTTCAGATTGAGGCGCAGGTTCTCTATCTCATAGTTGGCTTCGCCCATGTGGCCGCTCTTCTCTATGTAATAGAGTCCCTCCGCATCGATGTGGAAGTCGGTCGATGCGACGGTGTCGAGTATCTCGGTGAGGTAAATCTTGTCGAGCGAGCCCAACGGGATGCTGATGCCTTGGTCCGATGTGCCGATGGTCAGGTCGATGCCATTCTCCTTGGTCAAGTCATCATAATCATGGTCCGTGGTGCAGGCTGCAGACAGGAACAATGTGGTGATGCTGCATAACTGTGCAGCGTTTCTGATTTTTCCTATGTCCATTGTGTGTGCTTTTTTTTAGTTGATGTGTGCAGTATGTAGTAAAGTGTTGTCTGGTAGAGTGGAGGGAGAGCGGGTGTGTGGGCTCAATCTCCGGTAGATACCGTGCGAACCGGTATCATTGTGGCCAATAGACCGACGGCCAATACTGCCAGTGCAGTCCAAGCCAGGTCGCTGACCTGCAGTACAACGGGGTAGCTATCTACCACGAAGACTGCGCTGCCGTCACCCAGGCTGATCAGTCCATAGTGCTCCTGCAACAAGCAGAGCACGGCACCGATAATCAATCCAGCTATGGCTCCGGTGCCAGAGATGAGCCAGCCCTCGATGGTGAATATGCGTCGCACCATCGACTGGTCAGCACCCAAGAACCGCAGGGTGTCGGTCTCCCGTTGCTTGTCTATGATGAGCATAGAGAGGGCGCCGATGATGTTGAACGATGCTATGAGTAGTATGAACAGGATGAGCACGAAGGTCACCCATTTCTCCATTTGTACGATGCGGTAATTGTCTGCCTGCTGCTCGCGGCGATTGAGCACCTGCAGACCATAGGTATTGAGATGTTGGGCCAATGTGCGTTGGAACTTGTCCTGGTCAGCATCAGGCCGCAGGCGTATCTCGTAGGCCGAACATAGGGACGAGTCCTGCAGCAACTGACGTGCTGCCTCGAGACTGACCAGGCAGAGTTGGTCATCATATTCTGCCTGTTGTACGGCGAAGAGGGCTGAACAGAACAGTTTGTGTTCGATGAATGCCTCTTCGGGTTGCATCAGGTTGATCTTGCCCTTGCGCCGTGGACAGTAGAAGTTCATCGGACGAAGGAATCCTGGTCGGCAGGCCACCTGTTGTGACAGGCCTGCTCCCAGTATGGCATAATCGACGACGGGGTCTGCCAGTAGATATTCGCCTCCATATACGATGCTGTCTATCTGTGTCACCGATTGATAGAGCGAATCTACGCCCTTCATCTGAGCCGGTATCTGCCGGTTGCCATACACGATGAGCACAGTCTCCTGCAAGGTGGTCGATATAGCCTCGACTTCTGGTTGCGCGGCTATCCATTGCCGCAATTCTATATTGTCACTGAATGTCTTGCCCTCGGTAGGTGTGACTATCAGCTGTGGGTCAAACTGTGACGTCAGTCTCTCCACCAGATGCTCGAACCCGTTATATACCGACAGCACGCAAACCATAGCTGCGGTGATGATTGCTACGCCGATGGCTGCCACTACCGTAATGGTATTGATGGCATTGTGGCTCTTGGGGGCCAACAGATAGCGTAGAGCAATCTTGAGGGAAAGCATAATAGAAAAAAGGAATTGACAGGGAAGTGACAGGGAAACTTAAAGGAAGTGACAGAGAAGTGACAGAGAAGTGACAAGGAAGTGACAAGGACGATACAATCGTCAGTTGAGCTTAGGATGATATCAACGTCAGTTGAGTTTAGTAAGATATCATCGTCAATTGAGATGTGTTTGTTACTGAGCCTCTTCTGTTTCCGGTCCGGTGTTTCAAACTACATTACCCTTTACTCTCTACTCACTACACACTCTTTTACTTCCTACTCTCTCTTACTTCTTGAGCAGTTCGTCTATGCGCTCCAGGTAGTCGAGCGAGTCGTCAATGTCAAAGCGCAGTTCGGGGATGATGCGCAACTGGTAGCGTACACGGTTGCCCAGGGCACCGCGGATGCCGCTCACCTGCTTGTTGAGGTTCTTGACTATTTCAGGACCTTGGTCCGAAGGGAATACACTGACGAAGACCTTGGCGAAACTCAAGTCGGGGGCAGTGCGCACTGCACTGACGCTCAACATGAGGCCGTGAGTCTTGGCGGTCTCCAGTCGGAGTATCTCGGCAAGCTCTTTTTCGAGCAAGCGGTTTACTTTATCTAATCGAGTTGATTCCATTTTATCTGTAGGTTTCTATAGTCCGATAGTATCTATAGTATCTATAGTATCTATAGTCTATATTTTGTTGTTATTTCTTGCGAATCAGGGTCAATCCGTCGCGCATGGGTAGGATGACCTTCTCCACGCGTGGGTCTGTGGCAACGAAGTCGTTGAAGCGTTGCAGCCCTCGGGTTTGCAGGTCGCTCTCCTTGGGCTCTGGGTCGAGTACCTTGCCGTCCCACAGTGTATTGTCGGCCAATATCATACCGCCAGACCGGACATAGGGAAGAACTGCTTCGTAATACTCGAGATAATGGCGCTTGTCTGCATCAATGAAGCATACGTCCCACGGTTGGCCCATCTGACGTGATACTTCGGGTATGAGGTCCAGTGCATCGCCCAGGTGTAGGTGCACTTTCTCTCCGATGTTTCCAGCCGATGCCATATTCTCGCGGATGAAATCCTCCAGTTCGTCGAAGACCTCAATCGTATGCAGCGCTTCGCGTCCTGTAGTGGGGTCGGGGGTCAATGCTTCGGCCATGCTCAATGCACTGTAGCCGCTGAAAGTGCCCAGTTCCAATATGCAATGCGCCTGTGCCAACTGGCAAAGCATCTTGAGCAGCCGCCCCTGTAAATGCCCGCTGCACATACGGGTATAGGTGAGCCGTATGTGCGTCAGGCGTTGTACTCGATGCAGTACCTCTGGTTCTGGGTCGATGTGCCGGAGTACATATTCGTCCAACGCATCGGCGGTCTCTTCGTAATGCATAATTTTAAAGGAATTGACAGGGAATTGACAAGGAAGTGAAAGGGAATTGACAAGGACGATACAATCGCCTGACGTTATAACTAACCTCCATTAACCCCTTAAACCTTTAACCATTAATCCTTAAACCTTAACCCCATTGGCTTATGCTTCGCGCAGAATCTTCTCGGCCTTGTTGATTTCGAGGGAAGAGATACCCTTGTCCGTAGGGCTGCAGAGGTAGGCGAGGAGATCTTCCTTCTCAACCTGCTTCTCCTGAACCAACTGAGACAGGCCCATATAGAGGAAATGGTTGTCCGACGCCTCGACCAGACGTGGCTGAACACCGAAGCTCAGGCCCAACAGACGGACGGCCTTCATGTCGTGGCACAGGGCATGGATGATGCCCTTAGGACGGTAGCTGGAGAGCATACGTGAGGCAAAACCAGTCTGGTTCTCGGTGATGAATGCCTTGACGCCGAGGCTCTCCTGTGCGATAGCTGCGTGCTTGCAGAGGTAGCTTGAGATACTGGGCGATACCTTGCCGAAGTGAGGTGGCATCTTGTACTCCTGGCTATCCAGTTCGGCTTCGGCCTCGATGCATACGTCTGACATAGTCTTGACGGCCTCGCGTGGGTAGGCACCGTAGGCAGTCTCGCCCGACAGCATCACAGCGTCGGTGAAGGCGAACACGGCATTGGCGATGTCCGAAATCTCGGCACGGGTAGGACGTGGGTTCTTGATCATGGTGTGCAACATCTGGGTTGCTACGATGACAGGCTTGTTGCGCTGTGTACACTTGCGGATCAGCATACGCTGGATGCCTGGGATCTTCTCCTGTGGAACCTCGATGCCGAGGTCACCACGGGCTACCATTACGCCGTAAGCTACATCGAGAATCTCGTCGATGTTATCTACGCCCTCCTGGTTCTCGATCTTGGCGATGACCTTGATGTTCGAGTGCTGTGCATCGAGTATCTCCTGGATGTCGAGGATGTCCTGCTTGGAACGGACGAAGGAGTGTGCGATGAAGTCTATATCCTCACGGATGGCAAGGTCGATGTTGTGGCGGTCCTTGTCGGTGAGCGAAGGCAGCTTGATGCTGACGCCTGGTACGTTGACCGACTTGCGCTGACCCATCTCACCGTGGTTCTGAGCCTCGGCAATCAGGACGTTGCCCTTCTTCTCGATCACCTTGAATGCAATCTCGCCGTCGTCGATCAGGACGCTGGCACCTACGGGCACATCCTTGACGAAATTGGCATAGTTCATGGATATTTCTTCGTGGGTCGATGAACCTTCTGGGTTACCTACCATACGTACCTTGTCGCCTGGCTCGAAGGTGATGAACTTCTCTGTGAAGTCGCCTGGGAAGGTGGTGGTGCGGATCTCTGGACCCTTGGTGTCGATCAATATGGGGATCATGTTGCTCACCTGGCGTACGTTGGCAATGAGCTGATGCAGACCTTCGTCGGTGGCGTGAGCCGTATTCATACGGACCACGTTCATGCCGCGGTCATACAGGTCTTTCAGGAATGGGACATCGCAACGTATGTCGCTGATGGTGCATACAATCTTAGTTTTTTTCATATTTTAGAGTTTTTACCTTAATAATTCAAAATAGTTCGCTGCGCTCACTTCACGCTAAAAGGCCTATGGCCGATAAAAGCTGCGCGGTAAAAGTTCACTTCGTTCACGCTAAAAGCTGCGCGATAACCGGCGCGGAAGTTAGCGGCGCTTGCGCCTTTTAGCGGGCCGTAAGGCCCTTTTAGCGCACCCGTAGGGTGCATTTAGCGCGCCGCCAGGCGCATTTAGCGCACCAGAATGGTGTTTAGATTATGTCTCTCAGCCCCTCGATGGCGAGGCGGTACCCGTTCAGTCCGAATCCGATGATGATGCCGGCTGCGGCTGGCGAGATATAGGAATGGTGGCGGAAGTCCTCGCGTTGGTGCACATTGCTGATGTGGACCTCGATGACAGGAGTCTCTATAGCCTTGATAGCGTCGTGGATAGCCACGCTGGTGTGGGTGTAGGCGCCTGCATTGAGCACGATGCCATCTACAATGCCTCCGTCGGGATGGCAGCCGCTGTCGCACAGGTTAGCCTCGTCGCCGAAGCCAGCTTGATGCAGACGGTCCACTATCTCGCCCTCTACATTGCTCTGGAAGTACTCGATGTCGATGTCCTCGTACGTGGCGCGCAGTTCGTCCAGATAGTCCTCAAACGTCTCCGCTCCGTATATTCCCGGTTCGCGGCGTCCCAATAGATTCAGGTTGGGTCCGTTGATGATAAGAATTTTCATATATTTTTTGGACAATATTACTTTTTTCTGTAATTTTGCAGCGCAGTTGCCAATGTCTGTTTTGCATTAATGGGGCGCCGCACCGTCGGATAGTCTGCATCGATGGCAGGCTGGCCCTTTAAAATAATGGTGCGCAAAGATAGTAATTTTTTTCGATATGAGCGACAATAATCTAATAAATTATCAATCTTTCCTCAAATTTGAGCGAAACTTGACCGATAATACAGTCGAAGCGTACATTTCTGACCTCACTAAACTCCGTATTTACGCCGAGTCGAAGCAGTTGTCGCTCGAGTCGCTCACCCAGGCGGACATTGAGGAGTTCCTGTATGGATTGCGCGATGTGGGCATCGTGCCCAAGTCCCAGAACCGCATCCTGGCGGGCATCCGTTCCTACTACCGTTTCCTGCGTCTGGAGGGGGTGATGCACAATGACCCGACCGAGCTGATTGACTCGCCCAAGTTGGGACAACATCTGCCTGTGGTCCTCACGTTGCAGGAAGTCGATGCGATGATAGCGGCGACCGATGCCTCGACCTGCGACGGTCAGCGCAACCGCGCCATCCTCGAGGTGCTTTACAGTTGCGGTCTGCGTGTGTCGGAGTTGACCGATCTGCGCATCCCCAACATCTACGAGGCCGAGCACTATGTGTTGGTCTATGGCAAGGGGCGCAAGGAGCGCATCGTGCCCATCTCGGACTCCGCCCTGCGCGAGTTGCACAATTACTTCCAGTTCCGCTACGAACTGGACATCAAGCCCGGCTACCAGGACTACGTCTTCCTGAACCGCTTCGGGCGGAGCCTGAGCCGCATGATGGTGTTCAATATCGTGCGCCGCTATGCAGCCGAGGCGGGCGTGCAGAAGGAGATCAGCCCCCACACCCTGCGTCACACCTTTGCGACCCATCTGCTGGAGGGAGGCGCCAATCTGCGAGCCATACAGATGATGTTGGGACACGAGCAGATCTCTACTACCGAGATATACACCAAGGTCGATCGCCAGATGTTGCGCGAAGAGATCTTGACCTATCACCCCCGCAACAAGGTTCATCCCGAGGGGTGATGAGCCTTTTATTGTCCAATACCCATCTAATGACCTCATAATACCCTCATAATACCTTCATAATACGCATCCAATACCCTTCTAATACTTTCCCAATCATCACCATCCTTCTTGTACTTTGTCCTTTGTCCCTTTGTCTCTTGTCCCTTTGTCCTTATTTATACCCACCCAGTTCCGCCCCTTCAGCGTAAGTGCAGCGTAAGACCAGCGTAAGACATTTCACTTACGCTGCACTTACGCTGGGGCATCGCTCGGCAGTGGCATGAGTAGGTCAATCCGAAACGATAGCGAATCGGCAGCGAAATGGCCGGGTGCTGAAATGCGCTTACACAATCAGAAGTGCGGTTCTGACCGTTTCAATCGGCTTTTTGTGTGCCAATATTTGATAATATCTGTGAAAAAATGTAATAATTTGCACTAAAATTTGTTTTTTTATAAAAATATAATTATCTTTGCGGCGGTTCTTTTAAACACGCAAAAAACACGAATTGTCAAGATAAAAAAACTAAACTCAATAAACAATTAAATTTTAATCACGAAATGAAGAAGATTTTTTCATTGGCACTTGCCGCAGTAGCGCTTCTGGCTACTACTTCGTGCAAGAACTTGAAGCCCCTCACAAGTGACAACTTCACTTGCGACCCAAGCCCATTGGTCGAGGTAGGTAGCTCAGTTGATGCTACTATCACCGTCACCTATCCTGAGAAATATTTCAAGAAGAAGGCCACCATCGACATTACTCCAGTCCTGGTTTATGCTACTGGCGAGGCTAAGTCTGAGACCATCACCTATCAGGGCGAGAAGGTCAAGGGCAACGACGAGACCGTCAACTACAAGTATGGTGGTACCCTCACCTTCAAGGCTCACTTCGACTACGTGCCTGACATGGCCAAGTCTGAACTCTATATCGAATATGTAGGCCACATCGGCAAGAAGGAGTTCACCTTCGACCGCATCAAGATCGCTGACGGCGTCATCGCTACCGAGACTATGGCTACCGGCGCTGAGGCTACTCCAGCTTACTCAGCTGACCAGTTCGTCAAGGATACCTTCGACAAGTATGCTGCTTCGCTCATCTACCAGTATCAGTCAACCAACCTGCGTGCCACCGAGCAGCGCAAGGATGAGATGAAGGAGGTAGAGAAGATGATCAAGAATACCAAGGAGGAGGAGCGCCGCGAGCTCGATGGCATCAACATGGTTTCAACCGCATCTCCTGAAGGTGCTGTCAGCCTGAACGAGCGTCTCGCTGCTGGTCGTGAGAAGTCTTCTTCTAACTATCTCCAGAGCTTCCTCAAGAAGGCCAAGCTGGAGGGTACCATCACTCCTGAGCAGATCGCCGAGGACTGGGAGGGCTTCCGCACTCTGGTTCAGAACAGCGACATCCAGGACAAGCAGCTCGTGCTCAACGTACTGGGCCGTATCTCTAACCCAGATCAGCGTGAGGCCGAGATCAAGAACCTCTCTGCAGCATACAAGGAACTCGCTGAGGACATTCTCCCACAGCTCCGTTACTCTAAGGTTACCGCTACCATCCGCAACATCGGTCACAGCGACGAGGAGATCCTCAGCATCCTGGCCAGCACACCTGACTCGCTCACCCTCGAGGAGCTCCTCTATGCTGCCAAGCTGCAGAAGGAGGATGCTGCCAAGCTGAACACCTACCGCATCGCTACCAACCGCTTCCCACAGGATTTCCGTGCAGCCAACAACACTGCTGGTATCCTCTTCAACCAGGGCAAGCTCGATGAGGCTAAGAAGACCTGGGAGGCTATCGTAGCTAAGGACGCCAACAACGCACAGGCCAACATGAACCTCGGCCTCATCGCTCTCCAGGACGGTGACCTCGAGGCTGCTGAGACCTACCTCGGCAAGGCTGGTTCTTGCGAGGAGTACGGCGAGGCTTACGGTACTCTGCTCGTTCGCAAGGGCAAGTATGCACAGGCTATCAACTCATTCGGTGCCAAGAAGTGCAACAACCTCGCAGTAGCTCAGATCTGCTCTCAGAAGTACAGCGACGCCAAGGCTACCCTCGACGGTATCGAGGACAAGAACGGCGTTACTTACTACCTGCTCGCTGTCGTTGCAGCTCGCACCAACAATGCTGACGCAGTTGCTTCTAACCTCAAGGAGGCAGTCGCTAAGGACGCTTCTCTCAAGGCTAAGGCTGCTGACGACGCTGAGTTCGCCAAGTATGCTGCCGCTGTAGCTGCTCTCTAATCGCTACACATTGACAATATATATATTGTTCCGTCTGCCTCTGCAGGCGGAACAATTTTTTTTCATTCAGTTTCGCTTTGAGCCTACCTGAATCTTTTATACCACAATCACTCAAATCCCCTATTATGAAACGTTATCTTAGCTTTGTCCTATTTCTTATTTTAGGTTTGACCCTGTCCCTGCGTGCCGAACAACTATCGCCCCGGGCGCAGGAACTGTTCGTGAAGATGCGCCAGGCTATGGCCGATGACGAGTATTCCAAGGCACTCCAGTACTCCGAGCAGACCCTGGCTGCCATACAGGCACAGCAGGAACCTACTGATTCACTGCAGGTGGCATTGATCACCTACCAGGGCGTCATCTATCGCAACCTGAAGCAGTACCAGCGTGCCATCGACCGTGCCAAGCAGGGTGTGGCTAAGTTGGAGAGCCTGCACCGTGACTCTACCCGGCAGATGGCCAATCTGTGCGACAACATTGCATTGTACTACACTTCCATCAATGACTACGCTCATGCCACGGCCTATAGCAAGCGGGCTTTGGACATCTACTATACCCTGCGCACCAACGATATGGATATGGGCATCAGTCTGATGCGTGCCGCCGAGGTGGCCAGTTACTCCAATCGCGACGAGGATGCCGTGCTCTATCAGACGCAGGCGCTCAACATCTTCGAGCAAGTGAAGGGTCGTCACAGTTCACTCTATATGGACGAGACTGAGTATCTGTCTAAGTATCTCACCAACGTGGGCCGCACGGACGAAGCCAAGCGGTGCGATGAACTCGTCGCGCAGTTGAAGCACGAAAACAAGTTCGGCTATTTGCCCATGCCAGCCGACCTCTCTACGCCGGACAAGTGCAGTATGCACCGTGAGGATGCCTTCTTCGCCTCGATCTATTACCTGTCGCATTATTTCACTGGCGACTCGATGACATACGTTTTCAATTATTTGCGCAATTTCTCGTTCAATTCCAAAGATGTCATGGTGTTTTTCGGTGTGCCCGAGGTGGAGTGGATGCAGGATACACTCGCCACAGGCTATTTCGGTTCATACCTGGCTGCCAGCATCCGGTATCAGCTCTCCACTGCCGATACGACATTGAACCAGGAGTTCTACAGCAATGTCTATGACTGCCTGCTCACGCACTATGGTCACAACCGCCAGTTCACTGGCGAAATCAAGGCACTCCAAGCCCTGTACACCCTGCGCGAGGAGAAGCCTGAGAAGTACGCCAAGCGCATTGAGAAGAACTTCACCACCCTTGTCGAGGACCGCAAGAAATTGGCGAAGCAATAATCTGATTTGTCTTCCGTACCGAATATATCAATGGCTGCAACGACCTGGATGGGTCATTGCAGCCATTGCTGTATTTCATTGATTTGTAGCGTAAAGAGATAGTTCTCTCTTCCTTCCGTTCATTGAACCACCGAACGGAGCGTGCCGTCGGCTGTCTCGGTCTCGATGATTGAACCTGGTTCAATTCCGCTGGCCGACTTGATGGATTGGCCGTTCTGGCGGGTGATGGAGAATCCGCGGCGCAGTATGTTGGCAGGTTGCACCACTTCGATGGAGCGCTCCAGGTACTCTTGCCGTTGTTTCTCCCGTTCCATGCGGGCGTGCAGCAGCAGTTTGATCTGGTCACGCAGCAGCGAGAGGCGGTTCTGCTGTTGCCCCAGGGTCAGGTGCGACGATCGGACAGCATTCGTCAGGCGCTCCACGCGGAGCATCTCCCGTTCGATGCGGCCGCGCGACAGGTCTGTCACATCGTGCTGCCATTGCTCCAACTGTGCCAGTTCGCCAGCCAGACGGTCTATGAGCAGGGCGGCAGCGGCAGTCGGAGTCTTGACCGACGTATGGGCGACGACGTCCAGCACGGTGCTGTCCCTTTCGTGCCCTATGCCCACTATGACCGGCAGCGGGAAGTTGGCCACATGGGCAGCCAGCGGATAACTGTCGAAGCAGTTCAGGTCCGACACGGCACCGCCGCCGCGTATGATGACCACCACGTCGAAGAGGTCGGCGTACTCGTAAACCTTGGTCAATGCTGCTATGACCGACTGCTCGGTCTGTTGGCCCTGCACCAGGGCTGGGAACAGGTGTGTGTACAGCCGCACACCGTACTCGTTGTGTTCCAGTTGGTGGCAGAAGTCGCCGTATCCCGCCGCCGTAGCACTGCTTATCACGGCTATGCGCTGCGTCAGGCGGGGCAGGAGCAGGCTCCTGTTGGCATCGAGCATACCCTCGTCGCGCAGTCGTTGCAGTATCTCCATCCTGATGCGCTGTATCTCGCCCAGTGTGTACGATGGGTCGATGTTGACTATATTCAGGCTGTAGCCGTACTCCGGGTGCATCGATACCTGCACCTGCACCAGTACCTTGATGCCGGCGCCGAGCTGTTGACCCGTACCGCGCTCGAAGGTGGCGCTGATCAGTGGCCAGTGCGAAGCCCATATAGTAGCGCTGGCGCGCGCCAGTGTAGCGCCTGTC
The DNA here is from genome assembly GCA_024694125.1 of Bacteroidales bacterium. Classification (GTDB taxonomy): domain Bacteria; phylum Bacteroidota; class Bacteroidia; order Bacteroidales; family UBA3663; genus Liminaster. Next base: position 37,374 of record JAILKE010000034.1, on the reverse strand, counting down.
TGTGGCTGTTTCTCGATCAGTTCCAGGTAGCAGTGCCCGCGCCCAGCCAGTCCCAGCCTGGCTATCTCGGCGGTGATCCACACCGGTGTCCTGAACTGTGCACTGATGGCCTGTGCCACCTGCCTGTTGAGTTGGTATAGTGAGATGGATTCTTGCATAGTGTTGTCTTGTGTTCTGTGGTTTGTCTCGCCCTCTCTTATCGCGCCGTAAAGATAGCATCTTTTTATTGAATAACCAAATATATTTTGTAAAAACCTTTTCCTTCGCGCCAATTTGCTTCTCCCATTGAAAGGAATGTTGATCGAACGACAAATAAAGATCACGAACGGATTATAAGAAACACCGAATTGAACGAATTAATCCTAACATATTCGTTTCGTTCGTGTTGTTCAAAAATTAAACGAATTTGGAACGAGCCTTTTTCTCGCGAGTGTAGAGGAACGCAGATCGAACAGATTGAACAAGATTGGAACAGATTTTTAAGGAACACCGAATTGAACGAACCATTTACTCGCATGTAGAAGAACGCCCCGAAGGGGCAACACCTAATAGCCCATGGCAACGCCATGGGTTCCAGTACGTTATGAGGCGTACGCCGAGCAAGGGCAGCACCAAAAAATCGCATTGTTCCCGCCATCATGGGTATAATCCATTAAACTTTAAACTATAACCTTTATAATTCTCCATTAATTGTCATCAATCAACATTAATTCAGTCAGTTGAGGGTGAATCCACAATGAGATACAAATCAATCTTATACATTAATTTACATTAATAACACCTCCCTTTTTGTGAGACATCAAACTCTCCAAATATTGCTTCATTGTGCCCTTCATTAAACCTTAAACTATACCCTTTATAATTCTCCATTAATTGTCATCAATCAACATTAATTCAGTCAGTTGAGGGTGAATCCACAATGAAATACAAATCAATCTTATTACATTAATAACACCGCCCTTTTGTGAGACTTCAAACATTCCAAATATTGCTTCACTGTGTTCTCCATTAAACCTTGAACTATAACGACCCTTAACCATTTTCTTTCCTCTGTTTCCAGTTAGGCAGCACGCCGAAGGTGTGCGGGAATACAGGCGGGGGCGTGAGCCCCCGCTTCCCACAGTAGCACGTCGTCGATTGTATCGAGCGCCGAAGGTGCGACAGAAGGTATATTTGCTGTGGCAAATATACCGCGTTTAGAATTCACGTCCCAACTGACTGAATTAATGTTGATTAATGACAATTAATGGAAAAAATCTCTCAACTGACTGAATTAATTTTAATTAATGACAATTAGTGGAGTTTTTTCGTTTCCGTTTTTGTCTCTGTACTTCGTTTGCTTTGCGTCTTTCGCTTTCAATAAAACGAACTAATATTGGACGGGTATAACAACTCAAATTGACAATTATTCCATAGGATATGGGTGAATATACCTTTTTATGAAATAAGCAAATAAATTTTGTTAAATCCTTTGTAGTTACGTAAAAAATGGCTATCTTCGCGGCATAAATAATTACGAATATGTTTAATGTTGTCACTTGGACCGTTCATCCAGTAATATTTCATATAGGAAATGTACCATTTTTCGGATCCCTTGATCTGAGATGGTATGCGTTGATGTTCATCATCGGTTTCTATATTGGTGCGAAACTGATGGAGAAGTACTATAAGCTGGATGGCAAGGATCCCGAGCGCGTCTATGTGCTCTTTATGTATTGTTTCTTCGGTACGTTGATAGGTGCCCGATTGGGACACTGTCTGTTCTACGACCCGCAGTACTACCTGTCGCACCCGCTCGAGATGCTGATGACGTGGAAGGGCGGTCTGGCCAGTCATGGCGGTACGCTGGGCGTCTTCCTGGCAGTGCTGATTTATGCGAAGCGAGACAAGTTGTCGCCGCTCTTTGTCCTGGACCGTCTCGGCATAGCCGTCGCTCCGGTGGCAGCACTGATACGACTGGGTAACCTCTTCAATCACGAGATATATGGTCACGAGACCGACTTGCCGTGGGGCTTCCGTTTCATCACCAATATGGGGGCATACGAGGCAGGCCGTGAACCAATCTTCACCGCTCCGTCGCACCCTACACAGCTGTATGAAGCAGCCTGCTACCTGGGAGTCTTCTTCCTCAATGCATGGCTCTACAAGCGCTACAGGGCTGGAGACCGTCCGGGCTTGCTGTTGGGCAGCTTCTTCCTGCTGGTCTTCGGCAGCCGCTTCTGCATCGAGTTCGTCAAGAACGTCCAGGAGGACTTCGAAGAGGGTATGCTCCTCGATATGGGTCAGATACTGAGTATCCCATTCATTCTGGCTGGCATCTGGCTCATAGTAAGGGCGATGACTTCGCAAGTGAAAAAGTAAAAGTTAAAAATGAAAAATGAGTCAGTCAGTTGAGTATTTCAATTTTCAATTTTCAACTTTCAATTTTCAATTTTCAACTTTCAATTTTCATTTTTCAACTTTCAATTCTCAATTTTCAAATATGATAAAGATAGCTCCATCCCTGTTGAGCGCCGATTTCGTTCACATGGACAAAGAGATAGAATGGTTGAACCGCAGTGAGGCCGACTACCTGCACTTCGACGTGATGGATGGCACCTTCGTGCCCAATATCTCGTTCGGTTTTCCAGTGATGGCATCCATAGCCAAGGCCGTGCAGAAACCGTTCGACGTACACCTGATGGTGGTGCATCCCGAGCAGTGGTGCGACACCCTGGCCCGTCTGGGCGCACGCATCATGACCGTGCATCAGGAGTGTTGTCCCAACCTGCACCGTACCATACAGCAGATACATGAGGCAGGGATGCTGGCTGGAGTGGCTGTCAATCCAGGCACTTCGCTCACGGTGCTGGAGGAGGTCATCTGCGACATCGACCTGGCGCTGGTGATGACGGTCAATCCAGGCTTCGGCGCACAGAAGTTCATCCCGTCCATGACCGACAAGGTTCGTCGCCTGCGCCAGATGATCGCGGAGCGCGGTGCGCACGCCTGGATAGAGTGCGACGGAGGCGTCAACCTCGAGACCGGTCGTCTGCTCAAGGAAGCTGGCGTGGATATACTCGTGACGGGCAATACCGTCTTCAAGTCTGCCGACCCCGTACAGATGGTCCACGACCTGAAAAATCTGTAAACGGGGATCAGTCCCATTTCCCTTATAGAAAATTCACTCTGAAAGATGAAAAAAGCATTGCACATATTACTGGTCATAAACCTCTTGTCATCTATACTGATGATAGGCAAGGGGGTGGACCTGGTGCGATGCAGTTGTTCGGGCCAGGCCAAAGTGGTCCCCTGTGGCGTAGTGGAGGATGAGGATGGATGCGATCCGTCCGATGGGTGTCTGGACATCACCCACATCGAGCTCTCGCCAGCTCATCCCGTTCAACCTATTTCGTCCGATTCATTTGTCACACCAATCATCTGCATGGCATTGCCGGCTTGGAATGAAGTATTGTACCAAGTTGCAGTAAGGGCATTGCCGGCAGAAAGCCATTATATAGTGCGGGGCAGTCCGCCACGAGATTACCTTAACCTGATTCAAATACTACTTATTTAGCGATTTACCGTATTAGTAAGTAGTCATTCAAAATTATTTTTATACAACAAACAGTATCGTTCAAGAAACTATCTTTTTCATTCTTGGGCGCATCTTTCGGCTTTTTGCTCGGTCACTATGTCACATAGCTCCCTCGCTCAAAACCAAAATCTGCATCCCAATCTCTGAAAAATATAGCTAAATAATTTTGAACAACTACTTATAAAGAAAGAGGATTACCTACTGATAGTAGGCGATTCCCTGCGTCGTTGTATGCATACGGGCCAGTCATCAGACAGCCCATTGATTATCAATCCGTAAAATAAGTAGTATGAAATATTTGTTGACGAGCATCTCGATGATGCTGTCATTGTCTGTATATGGCCAGGACGTGTCGGCTGTGACAGACTCAATTGAGACACGTAGCATAGATAATGTAGAAGTCTCAGCCCGTCGCGTGGGTATGCGTCGCGTGATGGGAGCTGAGAATGGTATGCTGATGGGGAGAGAGGAACTCTTCAAGGCAGCATGCTGTAATCTGGGAGAGAGTTTCACGACCAATCCGTCGGTCGATGTCAACTATTCAGATGCCGCCACCGGTGCCAAGCAGATCAAACTGCTGGGCCTGAGCGGAAAGTATGTCCAACTGCTGACCGAGAACCTGCCCAACTTCGCCGGTTCCGCTTCACCCTTTGCCCTGGACTATGTGCCGGGTCCCTGGATGAAGAGCATACAGGTGTCGAAGGGCGCCTCGTCCGTGCGCAACGGCTACGAATCCATCACGGGACAGATAGACATAGAGTACCTCAAACCCGAGGATGAACAGGGCGTGACGGTCAACCTCTTTGCCAACACGCGCAGCCGCATGGAGGTCAATGCCGATGCCAACCTGCACCTGAACGAAGCAGTGAGTACCGAGATTTTGGCCCACTATCAGGACGAGAGCGGACACCACGATGCGAACGATGACGGTTTCCTGGATCAGCCCAACGTGGGACAATGGAACATACAGAACCGTTGGTTTGCCAGGACGGGCCGCTATATCTTCCATGGCGGAGTGGGAGCCGTGCGCGAACAGCGTGACGGCGGACAGTATGGACATGGGGCCAATCCCTCGTCACCTCTCTACCAGATAGGTATAGAGACGGACCGATACGAGGGGTACATGAAGCATGCCTATATCCTGGACCACGAACATGGGACCAACATCGCCCTGATGACCAATGTGGCAATGCAGCTGATGGAGGCAACGTACGGGCTGAAACAGTACCGCGTCAATGAGAAGAACGTCTATGCGCAGCTGCTGTTCGAGACCAATCTGTCGGAGCGTCATAAACTGTCGGCAGGACTGTCGTTCAAGCACGATTACCTGGGCCAGGCGCTGCAGGGCGCAGGTCTGGACGTGCAGGACGAGAGCGAGTCGGTTCCAGGCATATATGCTCAGTACACCTATACATTGGGCCACAGCCTGACCGCCATGCTGGGCGCGCGAGTGGACCATAGCAGCGATTTCGGCTCATTCTTCACGCCGCGTGTGCACGTCAAGTGGTCGCCCAACAGCGTGGTCAGCCTACGGGCCTCGGCGGGCAAGGGTTACCGGACCGTACATGCATTGGCCGAGAATCACAACCTGCTGGCCAGTGGCCGACAGATGGTCATCGATCCCCTGCGGCAGGAGAGCGCATGGAACAGCGGGGTGAGCAGTTCGTTCTATATCCCATTGGGCAACAAGACCCTGAAACTCAATGCGGAGTACTACTACACAGACTTCGACCGGCAGGCAGTCATCGACTTCGATACCGATCCATCGCGCATACATATAGCCAATCTGGATGGCCAGTCATACTCACATACCGTACAGATAGATGCAACCTATCCTGTGGTGGAGGGACTGGAACTGACGGCAGCCTGGCGATGGAACGACGTGCGGAGTACCTACGGCGAGAAACTGATGGAGAAGCCGCTGACCAGTCGCCACAAGGGCCTGGCTGTGGCGAGTTACAAGACTCCGCTCGGCCTGTGGCAGATGGATGTGACCCTGCAACTCAATGGCGGTGGTCGCCTCTATACTCCCTATGTGCTGGCTGACGGTACAGAGTCGTGGCAGGAGGACTTCCCCCACTACGAACAGCTGTCGGCGCAGGTCACCCGTTGGTTCCGCCACTGGTCTATCTATGTGGGAGGGGAGAATCTGACCGGCTTCAGCCAACGCCGTACCATCATCGACGCCGATGATCCCTGGAGTGCATCGTTCGATCCTACTATCGTGTGGGGCCCCGTACACGGACCAATGGGCTACGTGGGTGTGCGTATCAACATAGGCCGTCTGTAAGTGAGGTCTCTCCATTCGGTCTTCAATCCTGTTTTTTATTTCCAATAACCATTGTAATTTAATTTCTTAAAAAATAATCAATTATGAAAAGAATTCTCTTGTTGAGCGCAATGATGCTGTGCGCCGTGATGGCATCGGCCAAGGATATCCGTACTCTGGTAGTAACTACGACTCCACAGATGCACTGTGCCAAGTGTGAGAACAAAATCAAGGGTAACCTGCGATTTGAGAAGGGTATCAAACGTATCGAGACTAATATCCCCGCCCAAACAGTGACCATCGAGTACGATGCGGACAAGACCAAGGCGGAGAATCTGGTCAAGGCATTCGGTAAGTTTGGCTACCAGGCACGTCCCGTCAAGGCTGGTGAGCCAGCACAGAAACAGAAGGATGTCCAGTGCCAGGAAAAGGACCAATGCGATAAGAAATGATTGCCGAAATATATAATTGCAGCCCCTCTTTCCCCCGACGGAGAGAGGGGCTGTCGTATTTTCCTTACCGGAGGAACCTGGTGGAGTGACAACTTGCTATCCAGAAGAGAAACAAATTTAGTTTTGTGCCGGAAAAATTGGACAAATCAGTATTTATATATATATTTGCAGCCGAATATAACTAACTCAACTTTCGCAAGCTCCAGTTGAGAGTAGGGAAAGGCTGAAAAAAGTAGTAAAAGTGGAGAAAAAGGGACGATACAAACAACTCTGAAAACTCCCGCTAGTAATAGCAAATGTCCCTTTTACTACCTTTTCACTCCCCTTTTACTCCCCTTCTTTACTGAAAGTGAGCAAGTTGGAGACTTGCGAAACTTGAATAACTAATAATGACAGAAACGATGATTGCAACCAATGACGTGACTATACGTCCAGCCACACCGGACGATGCCGAGCAGTTGCTCCGCATCTATGCCCCCTATATCACCGGCACAGCTATTACCTTCGAGTACGTAGTGCCTACGGTGGATGAGTTCCGCGCCCGTATCGAGGGAACATTGCGCAAATATCCCTATCTGGTGGCACAGACAGCGGACGGACAGATAGTGGGCTATGCCTATGCCAGCGCCTTCAAGGGACGCGCTGCCTACGACTGGGCCATAGAGACCTCGATCTACCTGCGACAGGGTCAGTCGGGCCATGGACTGGGACGAATGCTGCACGATGCGCTGCAGGAGGAACTGCAGGAGATGGGCATCCTCAATATGTGTGCCTGTATCACTGCTCCACGCGGCGAAGATCCCTATGTGACGGACAACAGCATCCGATTCCACGACCATCTGGGCTACCGTATGGTGGGCCGTTTCCTGCAATGCGGATATAAATTCGGCCGTTGGTATGATATGGTCTGGATGGAGAAACATATCGGCGAACATCCCGATAAGGTGGAACCAGTCAGGTTTAAGGGACAAAGGAACTGATTAAGTACAAAGGGACTAAGTACTAAGTACAAAGGGACTAAGGACAAAGGACAAAGGAGAGATTACAAATAACTGATTGAGAAGTGAAATAGTAAGCTCTCCAAATACCTGAAATACAAATACGTCACAACCAAATATATATATATCGAAATGTCACAATCTCAGATACCAAAAAAGAACAGACAGGAACTGATGCGGGGATGGCTCTCGTTTTATCTCTTTGTCGCTCTCGGTGTGGGACTATTGTCCTGTCTCATTCTTTTCTACAAGAATTGGACTACTATCGAAATGATGCAGTGGCAGAAAGTTGACTATGTGCTTATTTTCGCTATTAATGTATGGATGATAGTGATAGTATGGAGGGCATTCTGGAACAAGTCACCTCATGCCGTGTCGGCTGCTCGTACCCTACACATAGCCATGCTGATTGATTCACTGTGTGGAATCTATCTGTGCATTGCATACAATTCATTTGTCAATATTAGTAACACCATTGCACAACTGTTCGGTGCTTCTGTTTGGTTGGTATATTTGTCCCGGTCCAAGCAGGTCAAGTCATATATACCAACAGAGATACGTATATGGCGCCTCAAGGAGAAGCTGTTGCTTGCGCTGTTTATCGTCGTAGAGGCAACCAACTTAATGTATGTACATCGTCATCGGGCAGAGTCGGACCTGATTAACAAGAGCGCTGTCATCGAACGGCAATTGGAGCAGTACGACCAGCAATGTCCCATTCAGATAGACTCTGTGACGGTGTTGAATAAGACCTTTCTGGTCGATAGTCTCATTGTCTATTCCTACCGAATAACCTCTGTGTCACTGCGAGGAACGGAAAGGGGAGAAATTGACTGGTTGTACGGGAAGCAGTACCAGTCATTGCGCAGATATCTGGCGATGATGGAAGACCCAGAAGCGATCCAACTCTTTGATTCCTATTTCTATTCAGGTTACTCTGTGACATATCAGTATGTTGACCGAGACTGGCAATTCCTGTTTCGTGTGGATATATATCCCTCTGATTATCGTAAGCTACGTGCCCTCGGAGATGTGTACCGAGCTAAGGCTGACTCGTTGCAATGGGTAATAGATATGCGTGACGACGAACTGCCCTTGCCGTATTTCTCGGACTGCCAATTGATCAAGGTATGGCACGATATGATCTCCAACAGCATAGTATATGATATCGAGTTGCCCGATATGGAACTGGAAGATGCCAAGAAGGCTTTAACCCAGGAGTACATGGACCAATTTGTGCGTGATAGGCTTTATGAATTGCGTAACGATTATCTCTTTGACTTCGCTGACCTGTACGAAAAGAATATCCGTTTCTTGTTCCATTTGCCTACTCAACCGGACTTCATCAGCGTAAAACTGCCTTATGGAACCTACCAGGCGGATACAACCGCAACGGAGCCTTGAACAGTAATTCCGTTCAACCACGACAATACGTATTAATACAAAAAAGTTCTGCAAGTATGCGCTTGCAGAACTTTTTTTAACTCATTGACCCATATAGAAGTATAGCCAAGTATAGGCAAAAGTATAGGGGGGAGAAATTTGCAGGAAAGGAAAGATGTATCTATCTTTGCGCCGTTCAATCTGACTTGTTGCTCTTTTCCAATCGGATATAGATGAAACTGATGAGGAACAGAAGCAAGCCTGCCACCAGGAAACTGATGGGACGATAGAAAGCATTGTCGAACACAATGTCGAAGAATATCAGTTTGACGACACACAGGATGGTGAGTGCCAGACCGTACTGGCGCAGTCCCTTGAGGGCATTGCGGAAGCCGAAGAAGATGAGCAATATCGCCAACAATATGCCCGACAGGGAAATGATGTAGGGCACGGTCGAGAACCGATACAGGATGGCATAGAGTGCCCAGGTGAGCTTCAAGCCGTTGTATAAGCTGCATAACCACGGAGTGAAATTCTCGCTGAAATGGTATGACCGCTTCAGGTTGATGCACGACAGGGCCAGTACCAGAATGACCAAAAGGATGCTGACTACAGGTTCTGAACCCTCAATCCTCTTGCCATTGATGTGGAGACAATCGTGATAATCGAACAGGAAGTATGAGGAAACAAGTAGCAGTATGAACGTAGCAAGCATTGAGAACTGATGTGCCGACTTCTCTGCCTGGTGGGTGTGGGGGTCGGTCTGGAACCAGGGTATGGTACAGCATCCAATGGCCAGGAGCGAAGAAAGTGCCCAGGCCTCAAATGCTTCGTAGAAACTGCTGATTAAAATGGCCCAGAAGAACTCGTGCAGGAGAGCAGTGCAGACCAGCTTGTCGGTAGTGCGGTAGCGCAGATAGGTGCACCGTATCATCACGGCGAGAGCGGCCAGGTAGAGTAGCCCAACAAAGATGTCCTCTGCCATGTGATTCCGCCAGAAGTCGAAACTGAAAAGTAGGTGAATGGCATACAGCCAATAACCTAATTTCTTGACCTTGTCGCGGCTGAGCCAATGCCCGATGCCCCAGACCAGCATCGCTCCTGCCAGTCCGATGATGGGATTGGCGTAATCATTGTCAAACCAGATCAGTTCATGACCATTCATGCCAAAGAAAGCATTGAGAATACGTACCGGAATAGAGCTGATGCCAAGGACTATAGGTAATGCAACATATAGCGATTGAAGATTGGCGCTGATACGGAACAATGTGAATCGGGACCAACAACCCACCATGAGCAGGAGGGTGATGCAGAGTAGCAGATAACAGCACTCGATGTCTATCCAATGGCACGTGTAGAGCAGAATGATGCTCCATGCAGTGGCAAACTGCAGTACGTACTGGGTCCCTGTATGGTGATGCCGTGACTGCCAGTACCAATGTGCCGCCAACAGGGCTATGTAGATGAAGACGCCGCACTGCAGTGACAGTTCACAGGTCTGTAAGTCACCATCATTTCCAGCAGGAGTATAGGTGAGAATCGTGCCGCTGGCGAACCCGCTGAGGGTGAAGAGCAGGAGGTAGATGTGCGCGATGTAACTGAGCCGATGGTTGCCACGCATCCATCCAGCGATGAGCAATACGATGCCTGGAACTAACGTATTGGCACACCAGCCGTGGTAGAACGACCCATAGTTGAGCATGGGGATGACCAACAATGAGGTGCCCGCAACGAGGTAGAAGAGACGGCTGCTGTGACCGAACATCTTGCCATAGAAGAGGGTCAGTCCAATGAGGGTAATGCACGTCGTGATGCCCCAGCCCCAATGATTGCCAAACGTGGGTAAGCTATAGTGGATCAGGCTGAAGTCACACCCCGTAGCGCAGCAAAGGAAGGCAATGAGTGACAGCGCCGTCGTGGCGAAGAACAGCCAGGAATCCTTGAGCTCCTTCTGGTACAATGGAATCTGGGCAAACAATGGAATCAGTGTGCCTAAGTAGATGAAGACCAATGGCAGCAGATAGTCGGAGTAGGTATCGGCCATAGGTATCATGACCAATGGAATCTGGGCGAATATCCAGCCTGTGGTCTTGTACTTTGAACTGTAATTGGCCAAGAGCAAGCCCTTGATGCTGATCATATAGACAAACAGTCCGATGACTGAATCGCACCAACGCTGCACGGTCATGTAGGCTGCGATGAGGATGCCCACGTAACAGATGTAGGTGAATATCTTGGACTGAATCTTGGACAGCAGTATCATGGCGATGATCCACACGATGATGCATACCATCAGGATGGATTCGGGCAATACGCCCAATACAAAATGGGAGACCAGCGTCGAAACGTAACAGCCTGCTGCTCCACATCCCGCCAGGGCGGAGAAGAAGGTGCTGTACTTGCCCGGTCGTCGCATGCGCCAGATGCCCACTGCAGTGATGCTGAGACTGACGACGCCCATGAGGATGGCTTTCATCATATCGGTGAGTCGCGGCTGAATCAGACTGCCGAACAGAATCAAGGCAAAGATGATGAGCGCTGAACCAGCGATAGGGATGAGCCGCTTGCCAATCTTCTCTTCCCAAGAGATGTGCTCGGAGGGTGAGGATTGAGGCGCAGAAGAGGCTGGAGGGTCTATAGATTCAATAGTTTCTATAGGTTCTATAGGGTCTATAGGATCTATTTCGGCTGGGGTTTCCTGCGGGGCACAGGACGCATCTGGGCACGGTTGTTCCTGCTCGGTCTGTATAGTACTGCCTGGTACCTGTATAGTACTGTCTGGTACCTGTATGGAACTATCGGTAACCAGTATAGTACTGTCTGGTATCTGTATGGAACTATCGGGAACCAGTATGGGACTGTCGGATGTCTGTAGGGGTGTTTCTTCGGGTATGTCCAGGCGATTGAGCCTCTCCCGAAGAGCGGATACTTGCTGTTCGAGGTCGGCTATGCGCTTTTCTAACCGTTGTTCGTTTTCTGTCGGTAACATACTGAATGTAGTTTGTCAGGATTTAGATCCTTTGTTAGATGAATGTCAATGGTCGGTTGCTTGCAGAACATCGGAAATCGATATAAGCCTGCTGAAAAATTAAAGAGCAGGTACCTGAATGGGAACCTGCTCTCTCTTATAATGTGCAAAATAGTTACTCCCAGAAGTTGTACTTAGACTTGGTAGTGCCGTCGGACGACTCCTCGGTAGTCCAGTCATCTTCGTCAGTGCGGAAGGAAGAAATGCCAACCTTGGCCTTGACTTTGAGACTGCCCTGCAGAATATTGGTCGGAGCCATATCGTAGGTCCGGAGCTCGGGTGTGATATACTTCTTCATTGCAGTAAATATTTTATGTACGAGGGGAGTATGGTGCTCCCCTCATACGAGGATTAATACGTGTTGAGAATCAGACCACCGTTGATCTTGGTGTGAATGCTCTGCGAGCCAGTACCGACTACGCCGCCGGCTTCGTTGCCACCATAGATGTTCTCGATGTCGATGAGGCCATTCTGGTTGTGTGGATCCTCCTCGATGCCGATTACGAGATTGGTCTCCTCCTGGACATTGCCGTGACGGCTACCTGCATAAACGGTATTGATCTTTCCGCTCAAAACAGTGACATCGGTGCTGCCTACACTGCCATAGTAGCCACCGCCGTAGATCTTGTCGATCTTGACCTTGTTGGCCTTGGCATTGACGATGACAGTAGCCTTGCCGCGAACGGCGCAGTCCTTGTCATAACCACCACCGCAGAGAACTACGTCCTCGTCGGACTTGATTCCCTTGGTGTACTTGAATGCACCAGGGAATGGGTTGGCCTCCAGGTTGAGGTAGGTGTTGCCCATGATGGTGCTGGTGCTCATACCACCGCAGTAGATACCGTACAGACGCTTGTTGATGTCGTAGCGTGGTTCGTTGGTGTTGAACATGAATGCACCGCCAGTAACGTTGACACGGGCGTCACCCTCTACGCGAGCATAGATAGAGCAAGCATCGTTGTTGGCATCTTTGTTGCCGTGACCGCCACCGAAGACAGCTCCGTAGAGCTTGCCGCCATTGATGTTGATCTTGGTGCAACCAGCCAGTTCAGGCTTCTCCTCCAATCCTGTGCGCAGGATGTGAGAGTAGTTGCCGGCACCGAATACATACTCGTGCAGAATAGCATCGCCACCGATAGAGATCTCGGTCGAACCGTAAGTGGTAGCAATCAGGTCAGCTGCATTGGTAGCATCGGTCTCGGAAGTAGCGCGATAGTATGGACCCTCGCCGCCACCGTAAACCATACCTGCAACCTCGCCGCCAGTGACTGCAATGTGCGAATTGCCGAACATCTGGCCGATGTGAGAGAAGTAAGTCTTGTCGGTCTGAGTACCGTTGACGATAGGATAGTTACTCAAGTCACTGTTGTCGAAGTAGGTCAAGTTGGCCAGACAGCCACCATAGATGTAACCATCGACCTTGCCGCCTGTCATATTAATATATGTATCGGCAAAGACACATCCGGACTGACTGCCAGCCTGTCGGGTAGGCAACAGACCAGAGTAAGAAGAACTGCCGCCATAGACAGAACCCATCAAGTGAGCGTCGCCGCTGATGTTGATGTGAAGCTCAGTCTTGCTCAGGTCAAGAACATCCTTGCGGAGCTGTACCAACGGAATGTTACCCTTGGCATCCTCGTATGGACCGAAGCCAATGATACCGTCCTTCCAGTAAGGCATGTGTGGGTCGAAGGTGTGGTGCTGATCGTCATAGCCGAAACCGACTACGTCAGCCAGACCGCCACCATACAGGTTGTTGTGCAATGTGCCGCCCTGGAGGTTGATGATAGAGCGACCATAGTAGTAGGTGACGCAGGAGTCGTGATCCAACTCGTCAGGGTAGAGGATGTGTCCGTAACGGCCCAGGCTGGTACCGAAGATCTCGGTGACCTCGCCGTCCTTGACGGTAATCTCGCACTGGCCGAAGAAACTATCGGCAGGGCGACCCGGCATGGCACGACCGAATGCTACGTTGCCACCTACGATACGACCTACACGGCTGGTACCACGTACTTCAATCTTGGTGTCGGCAAAGACGGTACCGTCCGCCTGGCCACCTACGATAAGAGCGACGTCATACTGGTTGTGGTAGGGGTCGAAGTAATTGGCTGCATCACAGACGACGTGTGTGCGGATAGGATGTGTAGGAGAACCAGACATATTGCCGGTCTTCTCCATCTCGAGAGTATAACCGTCACCTGCGATGACACGACCATAGGTGCCTGACAGGATAGTAACGGTATTCTCACGGCTGATGTAGTCAGGATCATTGTTGTTGAGTACGCCACCGTAGATGGTCATCGTAGGAACGTAAATACCTTCGGTCATACCCAGAGTCCAGTCGATGGTCTTGTAACCGTTGATCACGATACCATAACCCATCGTGAGGTCATTGCCACAAGCGAAGATCTTGGCAACGTCAGTCTCGCCTTCAACCTCGAATGAAGAGCCATGCAGGTTGATCTGCTCGAAACGGGTGTCGGCAAAGAGCTTGATACTCAAGCCGCCCAACAGGAGTCGGCTGTTGCGGAAATTGTCCGAACGACCGCAGATCAGGGCTGGCTTATCCTTGACGAAGTAGTCTGGGTTAGGACGTGTACATCTGTTGTCGAGGAACTCGGTGAAGTTGTAGTCATTGTACTCGCCCATGATGATGATGACGTTGGTACCGATGCTACCACCGGCGCTCTCGGGAGTGAGCAACTCGTAGGCACGCTTCAGGGTGCGTACGGCAGTCTCAGGAGTGAGACCATCGTTGTTGTCGTTGCCAATGCTGTACGACTTGCTGTCGGTGGTATAGCTGGTTGCCTCGTAGGCCGAGATACCATGGTTGCAGACGAAGATTGGCTTGCTGAAAGACTTGACAATGGAGAACTTGGCAGACCTGTGTACACGGTGAGAGGCAATCAGGATATAGGTGTGACCATCCTGTGCGCCCTCCAGACGTGGGCTCTTGGAAACCTCCTTGTAGCCGTCGGTGATGTCCTGCCAAGAGTATTCAAAATCGTTACCACCGATGTTCTGACCAGACTCGGTTGACATCTTGGCGTTGACAGTATAGGTACCGTCCTTAGGAATGACCGACTCGATGAAGAGGTTGTAGTTGTCTGGCTCAATGAGGATAGCGCCAGAACCGGCTACCTGACCGTTGTCGTAAACAATCAGACCCAGACGCTGTACGTATGGCTTAGGCTGAACCTTGACCAAAGACTGGGAACTGCTGCCGAAACGCTTGCCATCGAGAGTCCACTTGTAGGTATATGTGTGACCCTTGACGTGGGTGAAGTAAGCCTCGTACTCGAACTTCTTGCCGTTGACCTCGGGGGTAACAGCAACAGGGAAGAGGGTGAACGAGTTGTCATCGCCGCCGATGTCGTGCCAGGTGTAACCGTTGTAGGTATAGCCATCAGGCTGCTTCTCGCCCTGTACGTCGGTGGTAAATACCTGACCTGGGGTGCCGTGGAAGTGGCTGATGTCCGATGTGCCGTGGCCGTAGCAGCTCTCGATCATGATGCCGCGCTCGCGATAGAAACGTTCGGTATCGCCGAACTTGTGCTGGATCTCGCCAACCAGTGGGCAAGACGAGATGAAGCAACCCTCGCGCATAGAGACATCTACGCCGTAGTCTGCCAGTGAGAAACCGTGTACGATACAGTTGGAGAGGCGAGAGTTGGCATACATCTGACCGACGACGCCACCGATACGCCAGTTGTAAGTACCATTGGCATTACCTGTGTTACGTACATAGTGAATGTTCTCGATTTCGAGATTCTCGATTACCGATTCAAATTCGGGGTCACCACCCAACTGTGGGAAGAGACCATAGTGAGCCTCCTTAGGTGAATCCTGCAGGCTGACCTCGATGTTGGAAATCTTGTGTCCATCGCCGTTGAAATGAATGCGGAAAGTTTTGTTTTCGCTGGATGCAGAACCGAAGGTCCACTGAGTGCTCTTCATGTCCAAATCCTTGGTTAGGCGGAAGTGTTTGCGATTCCAGTAAACAAGGGTGTGATCATAGTTGGCAATAAGATAGGCCATCTCTTCGGCCGTAGTAATCAGAAAGGGATTCTCGGGCGAGCCGTTTCCTTTGGTGAAACGGGACATCGAACCATCCCAAACGGATGTCTCGGCATAAGATGACTGGAACTGTCCCGCTCCAAGCAGAACGGCTGCAGTTAAGATCCAAGCCTTAGTGAAGAAATTAAAGCGTTTCATGTTTTCAAGCTTTTAATCGTTGGAAAATATGATGTCAAATAGAATTGTTGCGAGTAAGACTACTGGGAGTAATCTGTTATTAAGACTAATTTTTTGCTTATCCGTTTAATTTGAGTAAAATAATGAAACAAGAGCCAGCTGTATGTAATGGATTGTAATGGATTCCGAACCATTGTTGCGCAAGCCTCACGGAAAGACTGCAAATCTGCGTTTGGCTTAGCGGCAACTAACATCTTGCGCACAAATATATTTATTTTTGTCCGAATTCCCAAATAATCAGTCAAAAAAAGACAATTTGGGCATCAATTTTGCGCAAATAGTGTGCAAAAAGGTCAAAAATAACCCTATTTGTAAATGAAAACTACTCGACGCAGTCGTGCAAGATTGTCATAAAATAATCCAGCCTAACAGGGGGATGGAAAGCAAAGCCAGCAGTGTGGTGAGGAAAGTTCCCTGTGCCATGATCGTATCATCCACTCCGTACTTGAGACAGAAAATGGTGCCGAAAGTGGCAACTGGCATACCGATGACAATCGTGTTGATGTCTATGGCTGTCTGGTCAAAGTGAATGCCCGGAATCATGTTGATCAGCATGAAGATGCCATATACAATCAAGGGCAGGATGAGCAGGCGGAAGGGCGTCATGAGGAAGACCTGTCGGCCCCCTGCCATGTGACGTGCCGGAATTTGAGAGATGGAATGTCCGATGATGAGCAATGAACCAGGAACGGTGATGTTGCCGATCAGGGTGAGCGTGTTCGAGATGATGTGAGGAGCGTGCCACTGGAAGGCTACCACAAGAATAGAGAGATAGGTGCCGATGAGGCCAGGTGTATAAAGGCGAGTCCAGATGTTGCCCACAGCCTCCTTGCCCGCAATGAACTGCGCACCCCAGATGAATACTGTGATGGTGTTGGGCACGTTGAGCAACGAGGTGTAAAAGACAGCCTCGGGGCCGAAGATAGAGGCCACTACTGGATAGCCGATGAAGCCGACGTTGCCATAAGCCATCATGAAACTGAACAGTCCCCGTTGGTCTGCTCTGATGCCCAATAACTTGGGTAGATGGGTGGCAAGCACCAGCAGCACCGTGTAGGTTATGGTGCCGATGATGAGCAAGGGCAGGATGAGGCCTCGGTCGGGCATTACGTCGCCCATGGTCGAAGCTACAATAAGGGCAGGGCAGGAGAGATTGACAATGAGTGCTGACAATCCCTTGCTGAGCGATTGCGTCATCAGCTTTGCCTTGCCGCATATATATCCTGCAATGACGATGAGGAATAACGTCCCCATCGTCATGAGTATAACTTGGAAGTCCAATATAGATTGAGATTTATGAGTTATTAGTTCTTTCTGGTCTCGCCTGTGCTCGACTCATTGTGACAGCTAATAACGATTGTCCCGTGTGGGGGCTCAACGGCATATTGTCTGATCGCGGTCTGGACCTACGCTGAGAATGGTGATAGGAGTCTCGAGCTCCTTCTCCAGGAATGCAATGTAATCCTTGAATTCCTTGGGGAAGTCAGCCTCGCTCTTGCACTTGGTGAGGTCCGTGTTCCAACCTGGCATCTCGACATACTGAGGTTCAATGCCTTCGTCAATGCTGAATGGGAACTCGCGGGTCTCGACGCCATTGACCTTGTACGATGTGCAGGCCTTGATGGTAGGGAAGGTGTCGAGAACGTCGCTCTTCATCATGATGAGCTGGGTCACACCATTGAGCATGATAGTATAGCGCAATGCAACCAGGTCAATCCAGCCGCAACGACGCTCGCGTCCAGTGACTGCACCATATTCATGGCCGATGGCACGGATCTTGGCACCAGTCTCGTCGAAGAGTTCAGTAGGGAATGGACCAGAACCGACGCGGGTACAATAAGCCTTGAAGATTCCGAATACCTCGCCGATCTTGTTTGGAGCAATGCCCAGTCCGGTGCAGGCTCCAGCGCAGACAGTGTTGGACGAAGTGACGAAAGGATATGAACCGAAATCAACGTCGAGCAATGAACCCTGAGCTCCCTCGCAGAGCAGGCTCTTGCCCTCCTTGAGCATATTGTTGATGACGTGCTCGCTGTCGATGAAGCGGAACTTCTTGAGGTACTCGATGCCCTGCATCCACTCCTGTTCGAGTTCGTTCAGACCATCCAATGCGACAGCCTCGCCGCCCTTCTTGATGGCCAGGGCGTTCAGACCTTCGATCATCTCGATGTGACGCTGCTTGGCAGCTGCATATTTAGCCTCGAAATTGTCCAGGATATCACCTACACGGAGACCGTTGCGGCTGACCTTGTCGGTATATGTAGGGCCGATGCCCTTGCCGGTAGTACCGATCTTGGCCTTGCCCTTGGCAGCCTCATTAGCCTTGTCGAGGAGACGGTGCGTAGGGAGGATGAGGTGCGCCTTCTTGGAGATGAAGAGTCGCTGTGTCAGGTCGTGGCCGCTCTGAGCCAGTTCGAGAGCCTCCTTCATGAAGAGCAGTGGGTCGAGCACCACGCCGTTGCCGATGATGTTGACCTTGCCACCCTGGAAGATGCCAGAAGGAATGCTGCGGAGTACATATTTCTGTCCGTCAAACTCGAGTGTGTGGCCGGCATTAGGACCGCCCTGAAAACGTGTAACAATGTCATAACGAGGGGTCAGTACATCGACCACCTTACCCTTACCCTCGTCGCCCCACTGGAGGCCGAGAAGTACGTCTACTTTTGCCATTTTTATTTAGTTATATTGATTATTTTTTACGTTTCTTTTCCTGTAGTGCCTGCAACTCCTGATCTCGTTTCACATCCTTGATCGAAGTATATCGCTTCTTCTTGCGCGATGCCGGCATCTTGAGTTTGGCGCGTTGCCGTCTCTCTTTCTCGAGTTTGATGGCAAGTTGCTTGAGCCGGACTTCGTGGCGCTCCTCCTTGTAGCAGGTATTGCACAATCCGAGTACGTACAGACATATCTGCGAAGTGTGGAACGTGCTGCGTATCTGGTTCGAGATGGGTTCAATGGAATCGGCCATCGAGATAACCTTGATGGCACCGCAACGGCGACATACCTGGTAGCCGTGTGGTTTCTGTCCAATGCACTTCTCAAAGAACTGCGAACCGTTGACAAAGGGCTGAAAGCGGGCCACGACACCTGCCTCGACAAAGAGCAGCAGGTTGTTATAGACCGTGACACGGCAGATGAGTGCTTTCTCCTCGCAGACCAACTTGTGCAGCGAATCAACGTCGAACGGCACATCCAGATGGTATATGACCCACAGGATATAGTCGCGCTCGGGTGTATGGTTCATACCCCGTTCCTGCAGGTAGTTGTTCAGGATGTCCTGAGCCTCCTGGAGTCCTTGCCCCAGGTCCTGTTTTACCTTCAGGTTGCGCACTATCCGTTCGCGCCGTTGTTGAGTCTCTTCGTGTTTCAATTATCGTTCAAGTTGGTTGGTTTGGTCCAATGTCGGAGTGTCCAATGTCGGAGTGTCCAATGTCGGTGGTTATACCTCTGCTGTTGCTACACGTTGGGCAGCAGCTCGCAGCCACATGGGTTGAGAGGCATCGGTCGCAATGGCAGTAGCCTGTTCCGCATGGCCCGTCAGGTCCAGTCGCAGTATGAGCATCAGTGCCATATAGCGGTGCATGGAATCGGCTTCTATCCATCGGGCTATCCATCGTGGAGCATCGGCCATGCGGGACAGCAGGTGCATGCACAACTGGTCTGCCAGTTCGGTGTATCGGACATCATCAGCCCACTGCGCGGCACGTTCGGCTGTGAGGAGAGCGATAGGGTAGAGTCTGGTAGCGAGCATCTTGGACTCTCGTACATCTTCTGCCCATAGGCTTTCGGCCAACTGCTGTCGGGCAGCGTCGTCGGGAATCTGTTCTGTGAGCATGGAGGCTACCTCCTTGAGTCGGTAGCTCTCCAGTCCCCAGATGGTCTTGTATTCTATGCCCTGGTCGCGCAGATTGTCCGCTACCTCGCCATTGCGCAGTTTGCGGAACTCGGCATGAGCCTTACTCAGCCACCGAGTATTCGCATCCATAGCGTAACATCTGTTCTACGTACGACTCTGAACCATATATGACCTTGACGTCTGTAATCTGGCCCTGAGCATCCTTGGCGATTTGGTAGCGAGGATTGACGAAACCCTTGTATGGAGCAATGTCGAGTCCCTTGTAGCGCTCCAGTACCTCATTGTGCAGGGTAGGATCGACCTTGACAGCATAGGTCTCGACCAACTTGCGGCCAGCCTCATAGTCGCCTTCGCTCTTGATGCGCTGCAGTTCGCCGAGCAGTTCGCCGAAGTACTGGCGCAGTTTCTGGTAGTCATTGATGCGGACATAGCTCTTGCCGTCACGCTTGCAGAACTCCAATGCTGGTTTTTCGGCATTGTCCTGCTTGGCGCGCTCCAGTGTCCAGTAGGCAATCAGGGCACGGTTGCGCATATGAGCCTCCTCGAGGTTGTCACCTGGCAGGATGCGCACCAGCTGTGTCATCAGGCCGTTCATCATCTGCTGGTAGTAGCCAGCCTTGTATGCCTCCATGTCGGGCATCACGCCCAGTTCGACCAACTTAGGGTCGGCCATATAGTAGAGGGCGAAGATATCAGCGCGAGCCTCCTCCAGTGTGCTGCCGTGAGCCTTGAGGGCATCGGGATCGACACCTGGCAACAGTTGTCCGCTGCCGTGACCCAGGCACTCGTGCAGATCGGTGTGGATATTGTCCACGTAGTGAGCATATTTCTTGGCCTGCTGAACCTCAGCCTCGCTCCACATGAACTCCTCGTTGAAGCCGTTGCCGGCAGCTGCAGCGTCGTAAGCTGCTGTGATATTGTCAATGCTGACCGACTTTGAACCATGCTGTGCACGGATCCAGTTGGAGTTAGGCAGGTTGATGCCGATAGGGGTAGCAGGGTAGCTGTCGCCAGCCAGGATGGCTGCGGTGATGACCTTGGCAGTCACGCCCTTCACGACAGGTTTGCGGAATCGGTCATCGATAGGAGAGTGATCCTCGAACCACTGTGCATTGGCCGAGACAATCTCCGTGCGGGCGGTATTGGCGCTGTCCTTGAAGTTGACCATACCCTCCCACGAACCACGCATGCCGAGTGGGTCGTTGTAGCTCTCGATGAATCCGTTGATGAAATCGACCTTGCTCTGCAGGTCCTTGACCCACTCGATGCTGTAGGTGTCGAAATCCTTCAGGTCACCGCTATTATAATATTTAATGAGTGACTCGATGACGGTGCGCTGCTGGTCGTTCTCGGCGTAGGGAAGAGCCAGCTGCAGGTTCTCGACGATATGTTCGATGGTCTTGCCGTACATGCCGCCCACCTTCCAGGTATGCTCGACGATCTTGCCGTCCTCCTTGACCAACTTAGAGTTGAGGCCGTACATGACGGGAGTGGTATCCTTGGGGTCCTTGAGACGGGCATAGTAGTCCTCAACCTCCTGTTGGGTCAACCCCTCGTAGAAGTTACAAGCAGAGGAGGTGATGAGGTCCACACCATCGGCCTGATTGACCTTGATGCTCATGTAGGTGCTGTCGAAGATGACACGCTCTATCTCGGGGGCGCTGAATCCGATTAGTGCAACGCCGAGTCCCAATTCAGCAGGCAGCTGTCCGATTTGCTGTTCCAACCACTGTTGCGAGAAACCAGGCTTGAACTTGGCATTGCTGTAGTGGTGGTGGATGCCGTTGGCAAACCACAGCTGTTTCATATATTGTTCGAAGGCCTTCCACTCTGCATCGTTGCGGTCTCCTTTATAATTGGTATAAACGGCTTCGCAAATATGACGGATGGGGAGGTTGTATTTACAGTTCTGGTCCCACAGGATATCGCGGCCCCACTGGGCAGCTTCGGTCAGATAGTACACCAGGCACTTCTGCTGCAGGGAGAGTTGCTCGAAGGCCGGTACTTCGTAGCGGAGTACCTCGATATCGGCAAAGCGGTCCACGCTCCAGTTATTTGCCTCGGTGGCCACCTCTTGTTTTGTGCTGCATGCGCTCGCCAAAAGTGCGGTTGTCATCATGATGCTTGTAATTTTCTTCATTAGAGTAATCTTTGTTTTTTCGATTGAAATTCTTTTTGGCCGGACGACCGTTGCGGTCATTGCTGGCAGCATCGGCGGGTTGTACGGTCACTTGTCGGCCCTTCCAGTCGGCGCCGCACATATCTTTGATTACGAAGCGGGCATCCTTTTCGGGTACCTCAAAGTAGCTGAAATTGGTGAGCAGGTCGATGCGGCCCATCTCGATGCGGTGGTGCACCAAGCTGTTCATCAGGCTGATGAGCTGCTTGGGGAAGATGCCGTCGCGCTTGCCCAGGTTGATGAATAGACGAGCATAGCCAGGTTCGGCCTGGGTCTGCTGTCCCTTGTATTCGCGGGCATAGGATGAATTACGAGCCTCACCGCGGTCGGCACGTTCGCGCTTGGGGCGTTCCTCGGGTATGTCGAGGTTCTCCGATCCCTTGTAGAACTCGAGCATTCGGTTGAATTCGAGCGATACGATACGTTTGAGCAGGTCCTCGTTCGACAGCCAGCCCAGTTTCTTGGCCACAGGATCCAGGAACTGCGATATTTCCTCCTCCTTCACCTCGACCTTCTCCAGTCGGTCAGCCAGTCCGAAGAGCTGTTTTTCGATGATCTTGTCGGTCGTAGGAATCTGACCCTTCTCGAACTTCTTGCCGATGATACGTTCAATGTCGTTCAGGCGGCGGCGTTCCTTGATATGTACGATGGCGATTGAAATACCTTTCTTTCCGGCACGACCCGTACGGCCAGAGCGGTGCGTATATACCTCGACGTCGTCCGGCAGACCGTAGTTGATGACGTGAGTCAGGTCATTGACGTCCAGTCCGCGGGCAGCCACGTCGGTTGCTACGAGCAACTGCAGGTGGCGAGTGCGGAACTTGTGCATCACCATGTCGCGTTGTTCCTGGCTCAGGTCGCCGTGCAGGGCATCGGCATTGTAGCCCTCTTCCATCAGGTTCTTGGCTATCTCCTGAGTCTCGGCTTTGGTGCGGCAGAAGATGATGCCGTAGATGTTCGGGTAGTAATCGACGATACGTTTCAGTGCGGCATACTTGTCGGCAGCGTGCACCAGGTAATAGACGTGGTTCACGTTGGCCGAACCTTCGTTCTTGTTGCCGATGGTGATTTCGATAGGGTCCGACATATAGCGCTTGGCAATGGCGGCAATCTGTCGCGGCATCGTGGCGCTGAACAGCATCGTACGGTGCTCGGCGGGAACCTGTTGCAGGATGGTCTCGATATCATCCTGGAAACCCATTGAGAGCATTTCGTCCGCCTCGTCCATTACCAGGGTGCGGATATTGTCCAATCGGCAAGCGCCGCGTTCGATGAGGTCGATGAGTCGGCCAGGGGTGGCGACCACGACGTGTACACCACGTTTCAGCTGGCCTATCTGGCTGCCTATGCTCGATCCTCCATATACGGGGAGGATGGCGATGCCGCGCAGATACTTGGCATAGTCCTGCAGGTCGGATGCAATCTGCAGACAGAGTTCGCGCGTCGGGGCGAGGATCAATGCCTGTGGCTGCGGAGCATCCTCTGGGTCGAGCCATTTGCCGGTCTTGCGGTCTTTCTTGATTTGATATTCGCTATATACAGGAACGATATCTACGCTCTGCAACAGCGGGAGGCCGAAGGCGGCAGTCTTGCCGGTACCAGTCTGAGCCAGACCTACCAGGTCACGACCCTGCTGCAATATGGCAGGGATGGTTTCAGCCTGAATAGGCATTGGTTGCTCGTAACCCATCTCCTCGATGGCACGGAGCAGTTCGGGCATCACGCCCAATTCTTCAAAAGTCATAAATTTCTGTTAAGGGGTCCATTGCCCCATTAGTGCGCTGTGCTGACTTCAACGCGAACGCAGTGAGCATTAACGCGAAGCTTTAACACGAGCGAAGCGAGTATTACCACGAACGCAGTGAGTATTAACATGAGCGATAGCGAATAGATTATACCAGTTCGATTTCGTCCTGCTGCATTACTCTCTCGCAATATACGCACCGGAGTGATTTAAGTTTCTCATCGAACACCTCCATCTTGGTTGGGACGGGCTGGTGGTTGGTGATACACTTTGGGTTAGAGCAACGGACCACGCCGACGATGAGTCGTGGATATTGCACGTATTTCTTTTCGATTATCTGGTAGTCCTTGATGATGTTCAGGGTCACGTTAGGGGCAACGACGCTCAGACGTCCTATCTCCTCGTCGGTCAGATATCGGTCGGCAATCTTGATGATGCCTTTGCGACCCAGGGTCTTGCTCTCCAGATTAGTGCCGATAGTGATAGCTCCGGGGTGGTTGTACAGGTTCAATATCTGGACAATCTTGAAGGTCACATCAGCGGGAATATGGTCGATGACGGTTCCGTTGGCGATAGCGGAAACCTCGAGTTCTCTTTTTGCCATGATTACAATGGATTTTTTGAGGGGTAGGGTGAACCTCTTACGGTTTGATGTTAAGCATGCGGCAGATGATAGCCTCTCGGGTATAGAGACCGTTCTGTGCCTGCTGGAAGTAGTAAGCCTTGTCGCTCTCATCGACGTCGTAGGCTATCTCGTTGACGCGTGGCAGAGGGTGCAGCACGCGGAGGTTCGGCTTGGCATTGTCCAGCATCGACTTGTGCAGGCAATAGACGTTCTTGACCTGTTCGTACTCGCGCAGGTCGGAGAAGCGCTCTCTCTGGATGCGGGTCATGTAGAGGATGTCGGTGCGGTTGATTGCCTCTTCGTCAAATCGCTCCTGTTCGTCGTATTTCAGGTTGTGACGTACGCAGAAGTCGCGGTATCCCAGCGGCATGCGCAGCAGGTCCGGTGCGATGAAGTGGAAGGTAGGATTGAAGAAACTGAGCGCCTGTACCAGGCTGTGCACGGTGCGGCCGTACTTGAGGTCACCCACCATGGTGATGTCGATGTTGTCGAGCGTGCCCTGCGTCTTCCAGATGCTGTACAGGTCGAGCATGGTCTGGGATGGGTGCTGGTTGGCACCGTCACCGGCATTGATGATGGGCACGTCGGTCACCTCGCTGGCATAGCGGGCGGCGCCCTCCAGATAGTGGCGCATCACGATGACGTCGGCGTAGTTGGAGACCATCTTGATGGTATCCTTGAGGGTTTCGCCCTTGCTGGTCGATGACGAGTTCGGGTCGCTGAAGCCTATCACACGGGCACCGAGTCGGTTGGCCGCGGTCTCAAAACTGAGGCGGGTGCGGGTCGATGGCTCAAAGAATAGGGTGGCAACTACTTTGCCCTCCAGCAGACGCTGGTTGGGGTTGGCTTCGAACTTAGCAGCGTCCTGAAGGAGACTGAGTATGTCTTCCTTTGAGAGGTCGGACACAGAAATGAAGTTGTTTTGCATTGTTATCAAAATTAACGCGCCAAAGATAGCATTTTTTCTTGTATTGTCCAATTTTATTGTTTCATTTGTTCGAAAATGAAAGTTTTTTCACGTTTATTCCACCGGATTGCTAATCCAGTGTCGCAAGTGCGGGCACCCTGTTGCTGTTTCTGTCCGATGCCTTTCTCGGGCCATGTTCTATGGTGCTCAATACATCAAAATGCAAGCATAACCGCTTGAATTTGATAAGTCCACTTGGCTTGCAGTATCATTTTGTAAGTTTATAAGTAAAAAATACGGAGCAAAGATTACTGGGTATATATAAAAGAATTAACTTTGCACCCGCAAAAAATAAAAGGACGCAAGGTCGCCTTGGGGCGCCGAGCATTCAGATTTGTAAGAGAGACGGCGGGGCCGATGTTTTTGCAGCTGCTCCTGCCACACGTTATCAATCAAAAAATAATATCAGTTCTTAAATGTTTAACAGTTTCAAAGGCAGTAATTTCGTCAGTGCCTACCACAAACAGAAACTCAAAACCCGTTTCCAACTGAACGGTTACGTCAAAGCAACTATCGCAGCTGTGATAGCCTTCGTGATTGCGTTGCTTCCGACTTCATTATTCGGTATTCCCGATCTCAATCCCGTACAGCAGCGGGTCATCGCTATCTTCGTTTTTGCAGCTATCATGTGGCTGACCGAGTCGATGCCGTCTTGGTGTACATCGGTCATCATCATTGTGGTGATGCTGTTTACCATCAGTGACAAGGGGCTCGCTCCACTTATTGAACATATCTCAACGACGGCCGACGACGGTACGGTCAGCCAGACTGTGGCCTACCAGTATGTGTCGTACAAGGCTCTGATGGCCTGCTTTGCCAATCCTACCATCATGTTGTTCATCGGTGGCTTCATCCTGGCCATTGCATTGACCAAGACAGGCATCGACGTAGTGTTGGCCAAGAAACTGCTTGCTCCGTTCGGCACCAAGCCATCCAATGTACTGCTCGGTTTCATCATCGTTACGGCAATCTTCTCGGCTTTCGTCAGCAATACAGCTACGGCAGCCATGATGTTGGCCTTCCTGGCACCAGTGCTTCGTGCTATGCCCGAGGGCAGCAAGGACCGTACTGCTCTCGCCCTGGCCATTCCGTTGGGTGCTAACATCGGCGGTATAGCCACACCTATTGGCACACCTCCCAACACCATCGTGCTGGGTTATCTGAGCGACAGCCTTGGCATCAACATCGGTTTCGGTGAGTGGATGCTCAAGATTGTTCCATTCGTCATCATGCTGCTCCTGGCAGGTTGGTTCCTGCTCCGTGTGATGTTCCCATTCCAGCAGAAGGAAATTGTTCTCAAGATTGAGGGCGAACTGAAGTGGACCTACAAGACTTGGGTCGTCATCTGCACCTTCATCGCTACCATTATCCTGTGGTGCTTTGCCGATGTGCTGAACCTAGGTCTGAACAGCTTCATCATCGCCATGTTGCCTATTGCAGCCTTTGCAGCTACAGGTGTGATTGACAAGGAGGACCTCTCCGAGATCAACTGGTCAGTCCTCTGGATGGTAGCCGGTGGTTTTGCGCTGGGCGTAGCATTGTCCGAGACAGGTCTGGACAAGGTCATGATCAATGCCATTCCATTTGCAGAGTTCAGTCCAATCTTCGTCATGGTTCTGGCCTCGTTGGTATGCTTCGGTTTCTCCAACTTCATCAGCCACTCGGCTGCAGCCTCGTTGCTCGTTCCGGTGCTCGGTGTGGTAGCAGGTGCCATGATTCATCCAGCACAGCCAGGCGTTGCTCCAACCCTGGACGAGGGTGGAGCCGTACAGATGTTGCTCTGCGTGGCCATTGCCGCCAGCGTCTCAATGATCCTGCCTATCTCTACACCTCCTAATGCCATTGCGCACTCAACCGGTTTCATCAAGCAGTCGGAGATGATGCGTGTAGGTATCATCATCGGTGTCCTGGGTCTGGTATTGGGCTTCTTCTGGCTCAAGTTGCCATTCATCTTCGGATAAGGAATAATACAGCCCCCTTGCCTCGTCGTGGAGGAGAGGGGGCTTGTGTTTAATTAAGTACAAAGGAATGAGGTACAAAGTACAAAGGAATGAGGTACAAAGTACAAAGGCATTCCGCGTCAGTGATTGTATCGTCCCTTTTACTCCCCTTTTACTCCCTTTTCACTCCCTTTTTACTCCCCTTTTACTCCTTTTCACTTCCCTTTCTCTTCTTTTTGATTCAATTTTTAACCCTAATATGATTATGAAAAAAACTATTTGTACCTTAGCAGTGGCTCTTTGCTTGGCACCAGTTATGGCCGAGACGAGCGACGTGGAGTCCGAAGGATCAGGCTTCCTGACCTCAGCGCTCAATAATGCCATAGAGTCGGCCATGACCGAGAGTCCAGCCGCAGCATCGTCAGCCCAGACCCAGACATCGGGCAATGCCCAGATGGAGTATGGTCGCACCGTGACCGATTACGTCAGTGCGCCCAAGTTCGGCGGATACTACATCGGCCGCTATCAGTATAGCGACAAGGACGGCGCCAAGGGCGGCGCAGGCTTCAACCAGCGCCTGATCCGTCTGTATGTCGATGGTACCATCCTCAAGGACTTCAAGTACCGCATCCAGCTCCAGACGACCAATGCATCGTTCCACGTCAAGGATGTCTTCCTCGAGTGGCAGCGCTACAAGTTCGCCATGATCAAGATCGGTCAGTTCAAGCGTGCCTTCGGATTTGAGAACCCCATGAACCCCTGGGACATCTCATCGGGCGACTATTCCTATTTCACCAAGAATATGACCGGTGACTATCGTGGCGACTCATGGTCGGGCGGTGGTCGTGACCAGGGTCTGCAGGTGCAGGGTGACTTCCTCAAGGTAGGACAGGACAACCACAACCTCATCCACTATCAGGTCGGAATCTGGAATGGTACCGGCATCAACAAGAGCGACAATGATGGCTCGAAGGATGTAATTGGAACCCTGCAGGTACAGCCCGTCAAGAATCTCTACATCGGCTTATTCGGCTGGACTGGCAAGGCTACGGTGAGTGGCGTCGAGGAGAACCGCGAGAAGTATGCCTTCGGTTTGAAGTACGAGAATCAGGGCTGGTCCCTGCGTGGTGAGTGGGGTCATGCACATTACACTACAGGCAATGATGATGTCTGGTACGTAGTGGGCGGTATGCCGGTCAATTCGTGGTTCAAGCTCTGTGCTCAGTATCAGACCTATCGTCCTGGCAAGGAGTGGAGCAATGCACAGTGTTCCTACTCATTCATTCCCGAGTTCCAGTTGCACAAGAACCTCAAGTTCCAGCTCCAGTACAACTACAACAACAAGCGTGCTGACGGTACCGACCGTCATTACAACGAGATCTGGGCACAGACCTATTTCCGCTTCTGATGCCCGTCCGTTGAACAGGATAAACAAATAAAGGCTCCACTCAGTGTGGGGCCTTTTTTTTATTGATGGGAGGTTATAGAAGTCGATGGAATTTAGCGGACACATGTTGATTCCTGTTCGTCGGGTGTGTCTGTTGCCCAATGGCAGTCAGGGCATATTTAATATTTTTTAAGGCATTGATAATAATAAAAAAGGGAGACTTCCGTTTAAATGAGTATCACATCCCCTTAAATCTCTCATCCCCCTTCCATACCTATATTTGCTAATTGAAACAATTTTTATAAAAAAACAAATTATGAAGATTAACCCATTTTTAGTGTATGCTTTTTTAGTTTTAGGATTCGTGGCCTGCGATACTGACGATGACC
Organism: Bacteroidales bacterium; assembly: GCA_024694125.1. Lineage (GTDB taxonomy): Bacteria > Bacteroidota > Bacteroidia > Bacteroidales > UBA3663 > Liminaster. The sequence continues at coordinate 8,326 of JAILKE010000034.1, read as the reverse complement.
CAGTAGTAGCAGACAGTGACGACGATGATGTTACCAGTGCAGATGTAACAGCTGCCAATGAGGCAATCAGCGAATATGACGCCGAGGACAACCTCTATGCCAACCTGAGCATAGGGGGCACCATCACGTTGACCTGGTCAGGTTCGACCGTCAGCGCCGAGGGCAGTGCCGACGGCGTGGAGATGCAGGTGAGTGGCGGCGACGTGACCGTGCAGAGCACGACCGATGCCGTGATCAACTATGTCCTGAACGGCACCTCGACCGACGGCAGTTTCAAGCTGTACAGCGAGACCAAGAGCGTCGTGACATTGGACAATCTCACCCTGACCAGCCAGAGTTCGTCAGCCATCAACTGCCAGAGCAAGAAGAGTCTGTACGTCTGTCTGCCATCCGGCTCGAGCAGCACATTGGCCGATGCCAGTACCTACGTGGCAGTGCCCGATTCTGAGGACTGCAAGGCCTGCCTCTTCAGCGAGGGACAGATCATCCTGTGCGGTACGGGCACGTTGCAGGTGACCGGCAACAGCCAGCATGCCGTGGCGAGCGACGACTACCTGGTGGTCAATGACGACCCCACGCTCCGGGTAACCAGTGCGGTCAAGGATGCCGTGCACGTCAATGACTATGTCGTCATCGAGTCGGGCACGCTCTCGTTGAGCGGTTCGGGCAAGGACGGCATTGACACTGACGGAGCCATTGCCGTGAGTGGCGGAGAGGTCACTGTCCGGGTGACCGGAGCATCGGGCAAGGGCATCAAGTCCGTGGGAGACTTCACGATGAGCGGCGGCACATTGACCCTCACCACGAGCGGAGCAGCCGAGTGGGAGTCAGGTTCCGGTACCAGCGTAGAGTATGCCAATGCTGCCTGCCTCAAGACGAGCGGTTCGATGACCCTGAGTGGCGGCACCATCCAGGCTACCTCGACCGGTACGGCTGGGCGAGGAGTGGTCATAGGCGGCGACTTCGACCTGAGCGGCGGCACCTGCACCGTGCAGACCTCCGGCGCGGGCTATCAGTACAGTTCGTCGTGCGACTATACAGCAGCCACGGGTGTCAAGGTGGGCGGCAACATGACCGTCACGGGCGGCACCCTCACCTCGACCGTGACTGGTTCGGGCAGCAAGGCACTCAAGGTCGCTGGCAAGTTGGTCCAGAGCGACGGTTCCGTGTCAGCCTATGCCTCGGGCAGCAACCTGGGCAGTTCAGGTAGCAGCAGTGGCGGCATGGGCGGCGGCTTCTGGGGCGGTTCGTCATCCTCTTCGTCGAGCTATTCATCATCGGCCAAGGGCGTCAAGGTGACCGGTGCCATCAAGGTGACCGGTGGCAAACTCTACGCTACCAGCAGCAAGCATGAGGCCATCGAGAGCAAGAGCACCCTGGACGTGACTGGTGGCGAGGTATATGGCTATTCCGCATCGGACGATGGCATCAATGCCTCGTCGCACATGACCATCAGCGGCGGTTTCGTCTGTGGCTATGCCTTGAACAATGACGGTCTGGATGCCAACGGCAATGTCTATATCAAGGGTGGCGTGATTTTCGCCGTGGGTGCAGGTTCGCCCGAGGTGGCCATCGACGCCAATACCGAGAGCGGCTACAAGCTCTACGTCCAGGGCGGCACCCTGATGACGGTCGGGCCACTGGAGAGTGGCGCTTCGCTCAGTCAGACATGCTATCGCGCCTCGTCGTGGTCCAAGGGCACCAAGTATGCAGTCACTGTGGGCGACGATACCTATGTGCTCACCACTCCCAGCGCGTCTGCCGGCAGCGGCATGGTCTTCTCGGGCGCCTCGGCCCCTTCGGTCCTGTCGGGCGTATCGGTCTCGGGCGGCACAACTTACTTCGAGGGTGTCGGCTCGGTTGTGGCCAATGGCAAGGTCAGTGGCGGCAGCGAGGTATCATTGAGCAAATACTCGAGCAGCAGTTCAGGCTGGTTCTGATACTGATTCATCTTCCGATAAACAATCACAGCATTTATGCTCCGCGTCCGGTTCGTCCTGATGCGGAGTATTTTTATTCCCATACTATCCTTTCGCTCTGCATTGTGCCAGCGCTGGGTGAGCATAGCTTCAGTGTAAGTGCAGAGTAAGTGAAATGTCTTACTCTTCACTTACTCTGCACTTACGCTGCGCCTCTTCTCGATGATGGCCGAAGCATAGGATATGGTACCATTGTACAGGGTTTGCAGGTCACCGCTGGACGATGGATGATGGGGTATGGAGAATAAAAAGAGATTGATTGTTGAATGGCGTGATTAAGATGACTGGGGCCATCTGGGAGAATTAAGGTAGGTCTCGATTTCCTATGGAAGGTAGTAAATGAGGAGGAGCGTAATACAGCGAGTGAGCCTTATTTTAAGTTGGATATAATGTCTTCAGGCAGACCAGTAATTTCTGCTATTTCCTTGTTTGCGTAGCCTTTGCCCAACATTCGCCTGGCTGTATCTATCTTGACTTTGCGTGCATCATCAATGGTGTCTTCAAAGTCGTTTGCTGTGGCTTGCCACTTGTCCCAATCTGTCTCCTTTAGATAAGCTTCCATCTGTTCTCGTAATGGGATCATATCATTGACTGCGGTGTTGTAACGCTCTTGGCTGTCTATCGTGGCGTAGTCGTGTACCAATATGTGTCTCATGCCCTGTACTACTTTCCATGGAGTCTCAGGGTGGGTATTCTTGAAGGCTTTGGTGAGCATATAGGCAGCTTCACCTACTATTTCGATGTTTTTCATAACCGAGTAATAGGTGCGTTTGTCTTTGACCAATGCGTCGTACGAATATCCTTCTATCAGCATAGTGACGTTGCGGGAGTATTCGATGATGTCAATAAGGCGGCCTTTATCCCTGGCTCTTTCTCTCATATATCAATTTTTTGTCACGGTTGGCACTCTCGGCAGCATAGGGTCGAAGAGTGCCCTCTACTACCAAATCTACTTTGCGTCCCAACAATTCCTGCAAGTCCATCAACATACCTCCGTGGGTAAAGAGAGTGAAGGGTTTGCCCGAATGGTCGGGGACAAATAGTATATCAATATCGCTGTCCGGAGTCTGTTCTCCTCGTGCAAAAGAGCCAAAAATCCATGCCTTCAAGACTGGCTTGGTCTTGAAGTAGTTGGCTATGGTTTGTTGCATATTGTTGATATTCATATATCTATGATTTATTGATGATGCTGCAAAGGTACTATAATATTTTGATATTAAGTATAATTGTAGCGGAAATTGTGCAAAAAAAACTTATTTCTTCTGAATCAGTCCCCGTATGATAGGAGAGGAGAAGAGGAAGTCGTGCAGGGGTTGGCAGTCGGTCTGTAGGATATTGTCCTTGTTGCCGGTCCAGCCGATGCGGCCCTGGTACAGGTAGGTGATGTGGTCTCCGATGCCGAGCACGGAGTTCATGTCGTGCGTATTGACGATGGTGGTGATGTTGTATTCCTTGGTGATGTCGTCGATGAGTTGGTCAATGCGGATGGAGGTCTGGGGATCTAGGCCCGAGTTTGGCTCGTCGCAGAAGAGGTACTTCGGGTTGAGGGCGATGGCGCGGGCGATGGCTACACGCTTCTGCATGCCGCCGGACAGTTCAGAGGGCATCTTGGACAGGGCATCCTTCAGTCCGACGCGGTTCAGGCAGAATAGGACGCGGTCCTCAATTTCAGAACGGGACATGCGGCCGAACATCCGCAGCGGGTAGGCTACATTGTCCGCCACGTTCATTGAGTCGAACAGCGCGCTGCCCTGGAAGAGCACACCTATCTCGCGGCGCACCAGTTTCATCTTGCGCGCGCTGTACTGCAGTATGTTGCGGTCCTCGTACAGAATCTCGCCGCTGTCGGGTTGCAGCAGACCTATCAGACACTTGAGCAACACCGTCTTGCCCGATCCCGACAGACCGATGATGAGGTTGTTCTGTCCGGGCAGGAACTGACAGTTGATGTCGTGCAGGACGTGCTGCTGGTCAAAGGATTTATTGAGATTCTTGATGGTAATCATATTGGGAAAAAAGATTCCTCCCCATGGGAGGTGTTTACAATAGCAACTGCGTCAGGATGATGTCGCACAGCAGAATCAGGACCGATGACGTGACGACCGCCCTGGTGGCGGCACGGCCTACGTCGATGGCTCCGCCGTGCACGGTATAACCGCAGTAGCTGGCTATCGAGGCGATGAGGAAGGCGAAGCACCAGCCCTTCTCGATGCTGTAGTAGATATGGTAGGGGTCAAAGAAGGTCTGCAGTCCGTCGATGAAGGCGTCCGGTGCGGGGTCGCCCGTAATCCAGGTGACGGCACAGGCTCCGACCAGACCTGTCGAGATGCTCAATATGACTAGTATCGGCATGAAGATCACCAGGGCGGCAATCTTGGGCAGGATGATGTAGTTGGCCGAATTGACCCCCATCACCTCCATTGCATCGATCTGCTCTGTGATGCGCATGGTGCCTATCTCGGAGGCTATGTTCGATCCCACTTTGCCTGCCAGTATCAGACTCATGATGGCGGACGAGAACTCGAGCATCATGATCTCGCGCGTCGTGAATCCGATGATGTATCGCGGCAGGATGGCGTCGCCCATGTTGAGCACTATCTGCAGCACGCACACCGCGCCGATGAAGACCGATATCAGGCACACGATGCCGATGGAGTCGATGACCAGTTTCTGGGATTCGGTCAAGAACTGCCGGCCAAACATCGACCAGTTGTCGGGTTTGGAGAGGACGCGTCGCATCAGCAGGATGTAGCGTCCCAGGGTCTCTATTGCGCTGGCTATTATCATATCTCGTTATTCAATCTGCTGCAAATATACTGCTTTTTATTGACTTATACGGCATTTTTATTTAAAAATATGTGAAAAGCCACGATATAAAAGAAAAAAACGTTATCTTTGCACCAAATATTTTGTATATGGAACAGCATAAGAGCGTGCTTCGCACGGACAATCTGGTGAAACGTTACGGACCTCGCACGGTGGCCAATCATGTCTCCATCGACGTGAAGCAGGGCGAGATAGTGGGTTTGCTGGGCCCGAACGGTGCCGGCAAGACTACGACATTCTATATGACTACAGGACTGGTGGTGCCCAACGAGGGACGCATCTACCTCGATGATAATGATATAACCAAATACCCGGTCTATAAGCGTGCCCAGGCCGGTATCGGATACCTGGCACAGGAGGCATCGGTGTACCGCAAGATGACGGTCGAGGACAACATCCTCGCCACCCTGCAGATGACCAAGCTGACGCCCGAACAGCAGCAGGAGAAACTGGAGAGCCTCATCTCGGAGTTCCGCCTGCACAAGGTGCGCCGCAACCTGGGTGACCGTCTGAGCGGCGGTGAGCGTCGTCGTGTGGAGATAGCCCGATGCCTGGCCATCTCGCCTAAGTTCATCATGCTCGATGAACCGTTCGCCGGCGTCGATCCTATTGCCGTCGAGGATATCCAGTACATCGTCTATAAACTCAAGGAGAAGAATATCGGCATCCTCATCACCGACCACAATGCCAACGAGACGCTCACCATCGTCGATCGTGCCTACCTGCTCTTCGAGGGCAAGATCCTGTTCCAGGGTACGTCCGAAGAACTGGCCAGCAACCCGCTCGTCAAGCAGAAGTACCTCGGTCAGAGCTTCATCTTCCACCGCAAGGACTTCGACCGCCCATCTACGTCGGAGACGGCATTGGCCGAAGGATGAATGGGGTATGATGGGGTGTGATGGGTTGTGATGGGTTTAATGGGGTCAATGGGTTTAATGGGGTCAATGGGTCTAATGGGCAACTCCCCAATCCCAGCTGCTCAAATCCCAATTCCGTCAGTCGATTGTATCGTCCCTGTCACTTTGTACTTTGTCCTTTGTCACTTTGTCTCTTCTCTGTCACTTCCTTTAAATGAACGCACTTATCTTTGCAGCAGGATTGGGCACACGCCTACGTCCCTTGACCGATGACCGTCCCAAGGCGCTGGTCGAGGTCAATGGCCGCCCGCTGCTCGAACATATAATATTAAAGCTGAAGGATGCCGGAGCAGATCACATTGTGGTCAATGTGCATCACTTCGGCGAGCAGGTCATCCGCTTCCTGGAGGCCCATCAGAACTTTGGCCTCGACATCCAGGTGAGTGACGAACGTGAATTGCTGCTCGATACCGGTGGCGGACTGCGCAAGGCCTTGCCCATGTTCTCCGACGGTGCGCCCGTATTGATCCACAATGTCGATATAGCCAGCGACGCCGACTTGGCGCAGATATACCGGCAGGCCTGCGAGAGGGCAGAGTCGGCCACACTGGTGGTCAATGAACGCGCCACAAGCCGCTATCTGTTGTTCAATGAGCAACTTATGTTGCGCGGATGGACCAATGTACAGACGGGACAGGTCAAGGGAGAGGAGGCCCCGCTGCGTAGGGCTTTCACGGGCATACATATTGTCAAGTCTGCATTGGCTCAACATCTCAATGAATATATGGGAGCCGATGTACCCTTCCCGATCATGGACTTCTATCTGCATCTGTGCGGTGTGCAATCCATCGGTGCCATTCCCCTGCCGGACGGATGCCGATGGGTAGATTGCGGCAAAGTCGAGTCTCTGGCTAAGGCTGCTGAAATTCTGCTGTAAAACATAATTGCTCTCTTGCGCAACCGATTTTATTGTGCAAATTCCATAATTTATGCGCTATAAATTTTGGGATTTGCGCAATTTTTTGTTACCTTTGCCGACGCAAATTCCAAATTAATCTAATATTAACCATTCAAAAACAATTATGGAGAATAAGAAACGCGTTTATCGCTTCGGCAATGGAAAGGCCGAAGGCAACGCCCAGATGCGTAACGAACTCGGAGGTAAAGGTGCCAATTGCGCCGAAATGAACCTGATCGGCGTACCTGTTCCTCCCGGATTTACCATCACTACTGACGTTTGTAATGAATATTACCAGATAGGTAAAGAAAAAACAGTCGAAGTATTACACGATGACGTCCTGGCTGCTGTGAAGCACATCGAAAGTCTAATGAATTCCACCTTTGGCGATGCACAGAACCCGCTGCTGGTCAGCGTGCGCTCCGGTGCGCGTGCCTCAATGCCTGGCATGATGGACACCATCCTCAACCTGGGCCTGAACGATGAGGTGGTCGAGGGGCTGTCGCGCAAGACTGGCAATCCTCGTTTCGCATGGGATTCATACCGCCGCTTCGTGCAGATGTACGGCGACGTGGTGATGGGATTGAAGCCTGTCAACAAGACGGACATTGATCCATTTGAGGCTATCATCGAGGAGACCAAGAAGTCCTACAACGTAGTGCTCGACAAGGATATCCCGGTCGAGGGCCTGCAGCAGTTGGTCACCAAGTTCAAGGCTATGATATTGGAGCGTACCGGCAAGCCGTTCCCCACCGATGTCTATGAGCAGTTGTGGGGCGCCATCTGCGCCGTGTTCGACTCGTGGATGAACGAACGTGCCATCCTGTACCGCAAGATGGAGGGCATCCCTGCAGAATGGGGTACCGCCGTTTCGGTCATGGCGATGGTCTTCGGCAATATGGGCAACACATCGGCCACCGGCGTATGCTTCAGCCGTGATGCTGCTACGGGCGAGAACCTCTTCAACGGAGAGTGGCTTGTCAATGCTCAGGGCGAGGATGTCGTGGCTGGTATCCGTACCCCGCAGCAGATCACCAAGGAGGGTTCGCAGCGTTGGGCCCGCCGTGCAGAGATCAGCGAGGAGGAGCGATTGGCCAAATATCCTTCGATGGAGGAGGCTATGCCCGAGATATACAAGCAGCTCGATGCCCTGCAGACGAAGTTGGAGAATCACTACCACGATATGCAGGATATGGAGTTCACCGTCCAGGAGGGCAAACTGTGGTTCCTGCAGACCCGTAACGGCAAACGTACCGGTACGGCAATGGTCAAGATTGCCATGGACCTGATGCACGAGGGTCTGATCGACGAGAAGACTGCCCTGCAGCGCTGCGAACCGCAGAAACTCGATGAACTGTTGCACCCTGTGTTCGACAAGGATGCGCTGAAGAAGGCACGCGTCCTAACCACTGGTCTGCCAGCTTCGCCAGGTGCTGCCTGTGGCCAGATCGTCTTCAATGCCGACGATGCCGAGGTATGGCACAAGAATGGCCATCAGGTCGTCATGGTGCGTATCGAGACTTCGCCCGAGGACCTGGCAGGTATGGCCGCTGCTGAGGGTATCCTCACTTGCCGTGGCGGTATGACCTCGCACGCTGCTGTCGTAGCGCGCGGTATGGGCAAGTGCTGCGTCTCGGGTGCCGGTGCACTGCAGGTAGATTATGTCAAGAAGACTGTCAAGATTGAGGACGTGACGCTCAAGGAGG
>JAILKE010000008.1 GCA_024694125.1 Bacteroidales bacterium | reverse complement strand
ATGTTGAAAATGAATGTTGCCACGGGAGAAGTTTCCGTCGTGATGACAAACCGGGATCCCGGTATGGATCAGACAGAGTCGGGAGTAGAACAGCTTACGACATTGTGAGTTTCTGTGCAAGGTGACCGGGATCGAAGAGCCAGTAAAGAACAGCGGCAATGCTGCATGTAAGGACAAAAGACAGCGCCTTGAAAAAGGCATGTTCATTGAGACAAGTACGGTTTCACCTATACCTCCCATTGGGGGTTCACGAGAACGACCAATGTTGGCACAATTGTTCCTGAACAAGTACGGGATAGAGGTAAATGTACAAAACATGGCTACCAAGATTCCTGTGTCTGCGGTATAGACCTTATGTATCGTACGATGTTTGTTTTCGTACGAAGTTCAACAATATCCCCTATCGGTGTCTATACGTTCATAGTGCGATTGGTGTGCGATTGGAATGCGATTGGTGTGCGATTGGTTATCCCAAGTCTATCGTACAATAACCGCATTCCAATCGCGTTCCGGGCGGAGAGCGATGGTTGTATGATAATAGGTTTATAGTAGGGGGTCCTAAATGGTTACGAGTTAAGGTTTAATGGAGGTCGGGTTTCGGGTTAAGTGAACTTATATAAATTTCAAAAGAGCTTCAATAGCTTGTCCCCCAAGGTAAAACCTATAAATGGGGAATTTATAGAAGTCCGCTGTATTGATAATCGGTAAATTTGCATCTAAAACCAAGACTTGAGTCTATTGTTTTGCCCAATATTCTGTTAAAACATTATAATTGGAAAATAATCCGCCAAAAGGTGTGGTTGTTTTACATTTTATTTGTATCTTTGCCAGCAAATTTGTGACTTTATAAAGCCCTATCTGCCCAATAGTATTGTTTGTATATAGCAGCAAATAGTAGGTAATTGCTTAATAAGTAGATAAATAATAACATATGCTGATCAAAAGAATTTTGTTCGCGATAGTAATTCTAACCGCGAATGTCTCTCTGAATTACGCACAAACGACAGAACCGATGAATGAAGATGAAAAAGAGGTAGCTCCACAGTATTGTTACACGGTAAAAGAAATGGAAAAGATCTCCTCGTTCATAAAAGAGCAATATGGAGACTTTGAAATCGTGGCGCATGAAAAGGAGTCTCCTGACATCCATTGTGATATCGCGATAGTTCCACCTACTGAGGAACAGCCCTATTACAAGCTCGTTACGATGGGTGCAGGGGCATACAAGATGAATGTACCGAAGGATTTACAATCGCGTGTATGTGATAGGGCAGAATATGTTGTCTTCCTCCCAAAGGACTGGAAGTTGGAGTCGGACAAGGAAGAAGACTATTGGCCAATCAGAATGTTGAAAACCGTTGCTCGGATGCCCGTCGAGTCGGATGAATGGCTGTTCTATGGTCATACGCTCAGTCTGAAATCAGACGAAAGCCCAGTAGCAGAAGGTGTCGGATTCAATTCGTGCATACTCCTTGTCTCCAAAGGTAAAGATCAGTGTGTAAAGCAATTCAAATTGGGAAATCGTGGTAAGAAAGTCGCTTTCTACCAATTATATCCATTGTATCCGGAGGAGCTGGAGTACAAATTGGAAAACTCCTTTTACGACCTGATGGACAAAGTCCCTGAAGAGGAAATGAAAAACCAAGTCATCAACATTCATCGCAAGAATTTCTGCAAGTAAAGACAATTTATAGAAGTCCGCTCAAAAAAAATGGAGGCTATTATAGTCTCCATTTTTTACGTTTACGGTTTTGTCTTCGTTACCGTTATCGTACAAAGTTTGCGTCTTCAGTTGAAATTCATTCAGTCAATACTACTGGAAACTTCTTGCGGAAGTCATTGAGCTTCTGCATATCAGGCTCGAAGGTGCAGGTGCTCTGTTCGTTGTCTGTGCACGATGCAAGGATGTGACCGTAGGGATGGATGGCACAGGAGCCGCCTTGGTAATCGCACATGGTGTCGTGCCCGATGCGGTTGACGCCAATGCAGAAGGCTTGGTTCTCGATTGCACGAGCACGTAGTAGGGTGTCCCAAGCCAATTGGCGGGCGGCAGGCCAGTTGGCTACACATATCAGAATGTCGTAAGGCAATTCATTGTCATAGTGTAGCCAGGTAGGGAATCGGAGGTCGAAACATACACTGAGGCGGAAGGTAATGTCACGCCAACGGACTGTGGTGCGAGTATCACCGGCCTTGTACCCTTTGTGTTCCAATCCAGGTGTGTAGAGGTGGTGCTTGTCGTAGAATGAGACATCGCCCTCGGGTGTGATGAAATAGCAGCGGTTGGCATTGTGCAATGGTCCCTCCAGGGAATCGTCCACAACGGCGAAGCTTCCGCACAGGGCGGTGTCATACTTGCGGGCCAGCGAGAGAAGCCTGTTCTCGACGTCGGCCGCCCTTTCTATCTGACCGGGCTGGGGAATAGTAATAAAGCCCGTAGTGCACATTTCTGGCATTACGAGCAATTCGGTATCCGGCAGTGACCGGAGTGTATCTTCTATTTTCTGGTAGTTGTCGGCAGGAGAGAGCCATGCTATATCCTGCTGAAACAGGGAAATCTTCATCGTACTATTACTTTGCGGCTGGAGCCGTTTTGCTTGACGATGTAAACGCCTTTGGACAGACCTTTCAGTTGGTCAGAAACAAGTTGTCCGCACAGGTTATAAACCTCGATAGAATTGTCTGTCGATTGCTGCATCTGCAGGTCGAGGGAACTTGTATCAGTCTGTATCTTCTCGGTTGTCTGTGCCTCTGCCTGCTGACTGTTCTCGGTCTCCTGGGCACGGCTCTGCTCGTCGGGAGTGTTCTCCTGACCATAAGCCACACACATGGCAGACATTAGCAATAGAGTAGTGAGTATTCTCATTATATTTAGACCTTTCGGTTGTTTTTTAGAAGGTGGTATTACTACTTATATCGTTGCAAAGTTACTAAAAAAATCTGTACTCGCAATAAAAAGTACAGATTTTTTTCTATTTTTGATAATTTTTTTTGTTGTTGTGCACAATTTTTCATTAAATCGTACGTTAGGCATCCTCTTTGTGCCCGCGTTTGGTGCTCGACAACATGCCGCATGCCGCAAAGATATCTTCGCCGCGTGAGGCTCGGATGGTAGCCGTGAGCCCGTGGCTGTTGAGCAGATCGCGGAACTTTTCCATCTGGGTTATGTCCGATGTCTGCAGTTCTACGTCCGGTATAGCGTGGAAGCGGATCAGGTTGACCTTGCACTCCAGACCTGCCAGTAGTTTGAGCAGGGCGTGAGCATGGCGCGAGTCATCGTTCAGTCCGCGGAAGACGATGTATTCAAACGTCAAGTTGCGCTGGTGGCTCCAGTCTTGCTGCCGCAGGAGGTCGAGCACCTGGCTGATAGGGTAGGCCTTCTGGACCGGCATCAGGCGGAGACGTTCCTCCTCGAATGGACTGTGTATCGAGATGGCGAGGTGACATTGGCTCTGGGTCAGGAAGTCGTTGAGATGCTGCATCTGTCCGATGGTTGAGACGGTAACGCGCTTGGGGCTCCACGCCATGCCCCAGGGTGCAGTGATGATCTCCAGCGCCTTGCGTACGTTCTCCCAGTTGTCGAGCGGTTCTCCCATACCCATGAAGACTACATTGGTCAATGACAGACTCTCGGGAATGGCATAGATCTGATTGATGATCTGTGTGGTGGTGAGTTGTCCGTCATATCCCTGTTTGCCCGTCATGCAGAAGTAACAGTTCATCTTGCAACCTATCTGGGATGAAACGCACAGGGTGGCCCTGTCATGGTCTGGGATATAGACCGTCTCAATGTGCTTGCCTGTCTGTGTGGCAAAGAGGTAGCGTATCGTACCGTCGTTGGATACGGCGGCGTCAGCAGGGTCTTGATACCCTACTTCGTAATCTGCCTCAATGAGTTTCTGCCGATTGGCCAACGAGAGGTTGGTCATATCGTTCACGCTACGCACGCGTTTCTCATATATCCATTGTGCCATCTGCTTGGCGGTGAACTTGGGCATGCCCAGTTCTGTGACCAATTGCTGCAGTTCGGAGAGCGTCTTGCCTAATAACGGTTGCATAATAATATTTTTAAAGGAAGTGACAAGGAAGTGACAGGGAATTGACAGGGAATTGACAAGGGAGTGACAAGGACGTGACAAGGAATTGACAGGGAATTGACAGGGAATTGACAAGGAAGTGACAAGGAATTGACTGGGAATTGACAAGGAAGTGACAGAGAAGTGACAAGGACGATACAATCTACTAATTGCACAAAATAATGTCTATGACACCTTTTGCGACTATTACATTCTTTATCTTTTGAATTCCCTTTACTTCTAATAAAATAAAGGACGCGCCCGAGAGTGAGCCCGTCCTTTATTGTTTTTTGTACTTAACCTCCGATGGAGGGTAGGCTGCTTAATAGAAGTTTACGCGGTTGTCCTTGATTTCAGCCTGGCTGATGAGAGTCTGGTTGGCATAGCTGGCAGCGTTGCGGTACAGACCGTTGTTGACCTTAGCCATGTAAGCTTCCTCGTCGTAGGTCAGGTTCTTGTTGGTCTTGGCGCCGACCTTGATGACTACGACATTGCTGTTGCCTGCGATAGGACCTACTACAGTGCCTTCAGCATTCTTGACAGCCTCACCGATTACCTTAGGCTCGATGCCCAGGCCAGAGATGCTTGACATGTTGAAGTTGACGCGCTGTGCTTCCTGTACCTCGACGCCGAGTTCCTTGGCATAGCCTTCGAGGCTCTTGTCTGCAACGTTGGCAAAGGTATTGTTGGCCAGATAGGCAACTTTCTTCTCGGGAGCAACCTGCATGCGGATATAGCTTGCCAACTGCTTGTCCTGGAGCGAAGCATAACCCTCCTGGATTTCGCCAGTCAAACCTACTACGATGAGGTAGCCGCCCTCCTCGAAGATCTCAGAGATAGCACCAGTCTCATTCTGGAAGGCGAAACGCACAGCCGAGCGGCACTCGCGGATGTTGTTGATGTTGTAGTTAGATGAAGCTACGGAAGCGTCGATCATATGAAAACCATGGTCGATGGCGCTATCCTGCATCATCTTTATGGTCTGGAAGTCGTTGACGAACTCATTGAGACGACCATACTCGGTGCGGCGAGTCTTGCTCGATGGAGAAATCTTCTCGGCATAGATAGCCACCTTGCTCTGGGCAACGTTGGCAGTCTTCTCAACGATGCGGCCTACTACATAAATCTGCTGCTGACCGTTGTTGAAGTCATACTTGAAAGTATCACCAACCTTGCTGTTGGCAATCTTCTCACGCAGACCCTCCTCGTAATTAACCATTGAGAGGTTGGTGTTCCACTGAGCGAGGCTGTCCTGGCTGCCGCCCTTGATAGCCTGAAAGAGGCTGTCCTGGCTGGCTTCGGTAGTACCTGCCAATACGAGCTTGACAGAGTCAGGAGCATTCTGCTTGCCTACGATGCGAGCCATCCAATAGTACTGGCTGAGCGACTCGTCGTTCTCACTGCGCTCGCCGAGCAGAGCGAGGATGTCACCATTGTAGATAGATGGCTCGCTTACTGCACCTGCAGCGTTGTTGTCAACGAAGTCCTTCAGTTCGCCGCGGAAGGTCTCATCGTTCATGTATGCGTCAATGAAAGGAACGACCGAGTTGGCTGCCATAACCTCCTTGAGGTCGCCCTGAGTGAACTCAGGCATAGCCTTCTCCAGGTTGGCGAGTACATTCTCGCAGTCGGCCTGACTTGGACGCAGAGGAACGGCGATATAAGAGATGTTGCGAGTCTGCTGCTGCTGACGGAAGTTCTCCTTGTGTTCCTCGTAGTAAGCCTTGACATCGCTGTCGCTGATGCTGACGAGAGAGTCAGAAACCTCCATTGCACGCTTGCGGACGTAAGAGAAAGCTACGTCGGTGTTCTCGCCGTTGTAGATGTCCTCAGCCTCGAGCTTGTTAGGACGGATGGCGGCTGCGAGCAGAGCGTTGTACTTCTGCATCAAACGGGTGTTCTTGATCTGATTCTCGAGAACCAACCAGTTGTTCAGAGTCATATATGGAGCATTGTACTTCTGCTGGAACTCCTCGAAGCCGTTGGTCGATACGAGCTGGGCGAACTGCTGGCCGTAAGCCTGGGCGTTTTCGCCGAAGATCTGAGTCATTACAGGAGAGATGTGTGAGCCCTGAGCGAGTTCGTTGACCTCAGCGTCACAGACGTTGATGCCTGCCTGCTTGAGTTGGTCTTCGTAAACCAGTTCCTGAACGAACTGAGCATAGACCTGATTGTTGATCTGGTGGCTTACCTCAGCCTTGTTTACATCCTGTCCGTAGAACTGCTGGATGAAGTCGGACTGATGTCTGTGCTCTGTCTCATAAGTTGCCCATGATACGGGTTTGCCGTTTACTTCGAGAACGGTATCACGGCCCTGCTGTGTCAAGCCGCTGAAGTCCTCAAAGCCGAACATGATGATCATTAAGACCAAGCCGATACCAAGCACTGCTGCGAGTATCACAGGGTGTCTTTGAATGGATTGAATCGTTGCCATTTAATTGGTTTTTTTATTGTAGATATTTAATTGGTTTATTTCTATTGTACAATTCACTTGATTATGAATCGAGCGCAAAGATAGTAAAAAAAACTATATGTTGTCCAAAAAATACTGAAAAAGTGTTTTATATGGTGTATTTTAGGGCAATTTGCAATTAAGAAGGGAGAAGAAAGGCGGTAATTGGGATGTAATTAGAATGTAATAGGGAAGTAATAGGGTGGGAGAATGGACGTTTTTCGTTGAGCCTGATGCCCAGAAGATCACACTTTTTCCAGGCGGACGGTCTCAATCTTGGAGGCAGTAGCCTTGATGATGGTCAATTTGATGTTCGGGTTGTCCAGGGTGAGGACATCCCCTTCGCGAGGGAATGATTCCAGGCGGTTCAGCACCAATCCAGCCAGTGTCATGTAGTCGTCCGACTCCGGCAGATTCAGGTCCAGGTCCTCGTTTATCTTGCTGATGTCCAATCGACCGGACAGTTCGAAGGTATGGTCATCGATGCGGTTTTCCACCAGGTGAAGTTTGTCGTGTTCGTCTTCGATGTCGCCGATGATCTCCTCGACCAGGTCCTCCATAGTGATGACACCAGCCGTGCCGCCGAACTCATCGACCACGACGGCGATGGACTTCTTGCGGTCCATGAGCATCTGCAGCACCTTGGGCGCAGCGAGAGTCTCGGGGACGAAGGGGATAGGGATGATCTTGTGCTGCCACTGCTGGGGCTTGCGGAACATCTCCGATGAGTGGATATATCCTACGATATTGTCGATATCTTCCTTATATACAGGAATCTTGGAGTAGCCAGTCTCGACGAACAGGCGATTGAGCTTGTTGAACGATGTGTCGATCGATACTGCGGTCAGTTCGGAACGAGGTATCATGCAGTCGCGAGCCTTGACGTTCGAGAAGTCGAGCGCATTCTGGAACAGGCGCAACTCCTGGTTCTCGTTGTCGTTCTCGCTGTCGTTCTCACTGTCATTGTCATTGTAGTCGATGCCCTGCTGGACGAAGTAGTCGAGGTCCACCTTGGTGAGCGAGCCTTGTCGCTCGGGTCGAACCGGCATGCCCACCATGCGCAGTATGCCGTGGCTGAGCCATGTGGCGAGGGTCGATATTGGGTACAATAACCAGTATATCACATAGATGGGCAATGCAAAGGCGCGCATCATCCCGTTGGGGTTCAGTTTGAATAGGGTCTTGGGCAGGTACTCGGCAGTGAACAGAATCACTACGGTCGAGGCGAGAGTCTGCACCAGCACGACGAGGAAGTCGTTCTGGGTGATGTATTCACGTATGGGGGGCTCGATGAGCTGTGCCATCAGGATGCCATAGATGATGAGCGCAATGTTGTTGCCCACCAGCATGGTCGATATGAATTTCTCCGAGTGGCTGTAGAAGTAAATCAGAGTCTTGGCGACCAGGTCGCCGTTCTGCTTGTCCAACTCCAGTCGCACGCGGTTGGCCGAAATGAACGCCATCTCCATGCCGCTGAAGAAGGCGCTGAACATTATCGTTATGAGGATAGAGAGGTATAGCATGCTGTAACCTTGCGGTACAATTTATAGGTTTTAAGTCGTTGGTAATATGGGTCAATGGTTGATTGCAGTTCAATGGGTGAGCACAGACAAATCCTGAATTCGGGCACCCTCCGATGTGGAAAGACTCCGTGGGAACGAGGTCATTGCTCCTTGGCGCGGAATTCGCCCTTGGTCTGCCTGATGGTGTAGTTGGAAAAGTCGTCGGTCGAAGTGAACCCATAGCCCTCGATGACGTTGTCATTGCGTTCGATGCGGATGAACGAGTCGCTATAGACGGTGTGGCGCTTCATGTCCCAGAACAGCTCCTGGGTCGAGAACCTTTCGCCCTTAACGCTGGTCACCTCTACATTGCGGATCAGGTGCCACAACTGTTTCTTCTCGAAGTTGTAGGCGGTGTCTGCCACGATGGTCTCGGTGGCATTGAACACAGTGTCAATGCGCTCGAAGTCAATGCCGTCGGGGAAGTATTGGTATGGCTCGTCCGCACCCTGGTCGTAGCTGATCCAGGTGGGGGTGGTAGCACGATATTTGATGACGCCGGAGTCCGATATGAGCATGCTGACGTCGTGAGTCACCATCGTTGGAACGACGATGCTGGAGTCAATGATTTGTTCCTCTTCCTGTTGGCTTGAGCAACTCAGCGCGAGGCAAAGGACCAAAAAGCCTTGCAAAATGAATAGGATATATCGCATTTGTCGGGGATTTTTGTCTATATTTGCAAATATTTTCAATATGCGGGTGCAAATATACGAATTTTTTGCTATCTTTGCCCCATAATTCCTGAAAAATAGTAAAATGAAACAATATTTGGACCTTTTGCATAAGGTTTTGACCGAAGGAGTTCGCAGAGAAGATAGAACAGGCACTGGTACTATTGGCATTTTTGGACATCAGATGAGGTTCGACCTCAGCGAGGGTTTCCCCCTGGTTACTACCAAGAAAGTCTTTACCCGTGGCATCATCGAGGAACTGCTCTGGTTCATCAGCGGTTCGACCAACAAGAAGGTGCTGCAGGAGAAGAATGTGCATATCTGGGACGAATGGGGTGATGACGAGACCGGCGAGCTCGGTCCAGTCTATGGCCACCAGTGGCGTGCCTGGGACGATTACAATGGTGGGCATATCGATCAGTTGCTCAATGTCATCGACCAGATTCGTACCAATCCCAACAGCCGCCGCCTGATCGTCTGCTCGTGGAATGTTGCGCAGATAGACCAGATGGGTCTGCCTCCCTGTCATTGTTTCTTCCAGTTCTATGTATCGCAGGGCCGACTCTCGTTGCAGCTCTATCAACGCTCGGCGGACCTCTTCCTGGGTGTGCCGTTCAATATCTCGTCCTATGCCCTGCTCCTGATGATGGTGGCACAGGTCACAGGCCTGCAGCCCGGCGAGTTCATTCATACCCTGGGCGATGCACATATCTATCTGAACCATATTGATCAGGTCCGACTGCAGTTGAGCCGTACTCCATACGCTCTGCCTACCATGCAGCTCAATCCGGATGTGCACGATATCCGCGACTTCCGTATCTCGGACTTCACGCTGCAGGGCTACCAATGTCACCCTGCAATCAAGGGCGAAGTCTCCGTGTGAAATGGTTTAAGGGTTTAATGTTTAAGGGTTAATGGAATGAAGTTTAAGGGTTAAAGTTTAATGGTTAATGTATGATAGCTGTTCCCATTA
Organism: Bacteroidales bacterium; assembly: GCA_024694125.1. Taxonomy (GTDB): domain Bacteria; phylum Bacteroidota; class Bacteroidia; order Bacteroidales; family UBA3663; genus Liminaster. The sequence goes on along the minus strand of JAILKE010000008.1, from coordinate 5,702 downwards.
GACTTTTGTATCGTCCCTGTCACTTCCCTGTCACTTCCTTGTCACTTCCTTTAAAATCCTTGTCACTTCCCTGTCACTTCCTTGTCACTTCCTTTAATCTCCCTGTCACTTCCCTTAATCTCCCTGTCTCTTCCTTTTATTATTATTTATGAAGTTTCAGTCTCAAGTTCCGGCATTGCTGAAGTTCAGCGTCTATTTGAGTGAGTTGGCCACGGTCAGCCTGCTCTTTTATGCCTTTTTCTATGAGGATCTGAACCCAGCGGAGAGACCCCTGAACCACATGTCGCCCATATTCGGCTGGATGGTTATGGCACTGATGTTGTCGTACATAGTCGGAGTGTGGGTGCGTCCCATCGCCTATTTCTACCGTTCGTCGCGCCGTGGTACCATATCGGGCAATGTCCTGGTGTCGGTTGTTGTGACCGTATTGCTGTTCGTCTCCTTCCTGGTTATCTTCGACAAGCGAGGATATTTCTCCGAGGGTGTGCATCAGTTCGGCCCCATACGCATCAATGTCTCGATGTTGGTTCCATACTTCCTCTGTCTGACCGTAGCGCTCATACTGCAGCGCTATCTGTTGCGTTGGCTGCTATGGACCCTGCGTAGTGCTGGCCGCAATCGTCAGTACGTCGTGCTGGTCGGTTTTTCGGACAATATCCTCGAACTGTGGTCCGAGATGCAGAACAAAATCTATGGCTATTACATCGTCGGTTATTTCAATGATGTGCCGGTCGAGAACTTCCAGGGCAAGATGGAGTACCTCGGCACGATTGAGGATATACATCCCTACCTGCATTCTCACCTCATCCATCAGCTCTACTGTGCCTTGCCCTCGTCAATGGCCAAGCAGATTGTGCCCATCATCAATACGTGCGAGCATACCTGTTGCCACTTCTATTCAGTGCCCAATGTCCGCAACTACTTGAAGCGCACCATGACGATGGAGATTCTGGGCAGTGTGCCTGTTCTCACCGTGCGCAATGACCAGTTGTCGGGCAGCCTCACCAACCGCTTCTTGAAGCGCACCTTCGACATCATCGTGTCGAGCCTGTTCCTGCTGACCTGCTTCTGGTGGATATATCTTATCGTGGCGCTGTTGTGCCAGATCTTCCAGCCTGGTCCCGTCTTCTTCTTCCAACGGCGCAGCGGTCTGGGTGGCAAGGAGTTCGTCTGCATCAAGTTCCGCAGCATGAAGGTCAACAGTCAGTCGGACGAATTGCAAGCCACTGAAGATGATCCCCGCAAGACGCGGTTCGGCGATTTCCTGCGCCGCTACAATATCGACGAACTTCCTCAGTTCATCAATGTGTTCAAGGGCGATATGTCCATCGTTGGTCCCCGTCCTCACATGGTCAAGCATACCGAGGAGTACTCTGCGCTCATCGACAAGTATATGGTGCGTCACTGGGTACGACCAGGTATCACTGGTTGGGCACAGGTGACCGGTTCGCGTGGTGAGACGCGCGAGTTGTGGCAGATGGAGCAGCGAATCAAGAAGGACATCTGGTACATCGAGAACTGGTCCCTCTTCCTCGACCTGCAGATATGCTTCATGACTGTAGTCAATATGTTGGTCGGCGACAAGAACGCATATTAAGCATTTGTCCTCAATTCACTTATTGGCTTAATGACTCTTATATTGTAACACTATTTCCCACTAATTTTAATATTTTTTGCTTATGAAAAAAATCTTCTCTTTCGCAGCCGTTGCGCTGCTCGCCGTCAGTGCAGCATTTGCACAGGACTACACTCGTCTCCAGGCCAGCTATGTGGCTTTCAAGTTGACCGACACCGAACTGGGTGACAAGGAGATTCAGCCTAAGGGTATCAACCTCGGTGCTGCTCTCGGTTTCTCTGTAACTGATGACCTGCCTATCTACGTCGAGCCAGGTATCAACCTCACATGGGCACACAGCGCACAGGACATCGATGCTACTCGTTATCTTATTGGAGAGCGCAAGTTCACCTATATGAACGTTGCCATTCCTGTCAATGGCGTCTATAAGTTCGAGGTCAATGACAAGGTTGCCATCAGCGGTCATGCCGGTTTTAACTTCAAGGTCAACTTCATGGCACGTCAGCACAATGATGACGACAAGTTCAGCTGGCTCAGCAAGAAGGATATGGGTTCGCGCGATGACCGCGCCAATATCTTCCAGCTCGGTGGTCAGATCGGTTGTGGCGTTCACCTCGGTGCTTTCTATATCGGCTATCAGTTCCAGTCTGACTTCATGAAGTTCCAGGAGTTCAAGGCTGGTGGTCCTTCGCACAAGTGGCTTGCCAACTACATCACTCTCGGCATCACCATGTCAGAGTAATTCAATTGACTGAATATCATAACAGGGGATGTTCCATTTCGGAGCGTCCCCTTTCCTTTTGTCCATGTCAATCTTTTTTTCATTTCTATTCTGAATTTGCTGCAAATTTGCACTAAATTCCGAATAGAAAGGCAAGTTATTCGAGATTTACTGCAAATTTGCACTAAATTCCGAATAGAAATTTGCTAATTGAGTATAAAATCCTTATCTTTGCACAGCAAAGCACTAAGGCTTAGCACTGTAAGTATGAATGTAATTAACAGAGATCTGTACCTGGATAGGATCAAGGTGAGGATGCACAATGGACTGGTGAAGATCATCACCGGTCCACGTCGTTCGGGCAAGTCCTGGTTGTTGAGCCACATATTTACTCAGTATCTGCTGGAGTCCGGTGTAGAGGAATCTCAGATCATACATATCTCTTTTGACCTGGATGATGAGAATAATCAGACCGAACTATTGAGCCACGATGCACTGAAGGAGTACCTTTATGCACGGATCAATGATGCCAGTAGGCAGTACTATGTGATGCTCGACGAGGTTCAGGAGGTGGAAGGTTTTGAGCGTATCGTCAATGGATTGGCAGCCAAGGAGAATGTCGATGTCTATGTGACTGGCAGTAACAGCCACTATCTCAGCAGTGATATCAATACACTCTTTCGGGGCAGGGGGGATGAAATCAGAGTGTGGCCGTTTTCTTTTGCTGAGTTTGTTCAGGGACGGACTGAGATTGTCTCGGAACTGTGGAAGGAATACTATACTTATGGCGGTATGCCAGGTTTGGTTCAGCAACGTACTGCGGAACAGAAGATAGCGTATCTGCACAGGTTGTGGCAGAAAGTCTATATGACAGATGTCATAGACCGTAATAAAATACGGAATCAAGAGGCATTGGAGGCGCTTGCTGATGTCCTCTGCTCTTCGGTCGGTTCGCTTACCAATCCCTCCAAGTTGGCCAATACCATACAAACGGTACAACGAACCAAAATAACCAGTGATACTGTGACCAATTACCTTGGCTATTTGACTGATGCCTATCTCTTCGATGGAGTGAAGCGATACAATGTCAAGGGGCGCCGATATTTTGAATCTATTCAGAAGTATTATGCGGCGGACGTCGGTTTGCGTAATGCCCGTCTCAACTTCCGGCAGCAGGAGATTACTCATATCATGGAGAATGTCATCTACAATGAGTTGCGAATCAAGGGGTACCTGGTCGATGTGGGTGTGATTGAGAGCCGAGAAATGGTTGAGCATCGTCAGGTCCAGTCTCAATATGAGATTGATTTTATTGCAACCAATGGTATGGACCGATACTATATTCAATCGGCCTATCGCATGGATTCAGAAGATAAGCGCGAACAGGAACTCAAATCCCTACTGAAGATTGATGATAGTTTCCGCAAGATAGTTATCGTGGCCGATGACATCGCTCCATACATGGACGATCATGGTATTACCTATATGGGACTTTTTCATTTTTTGCTCAAAGACTTCACGAAGACGGGTATGTAGTTGTCCCCTCATGCGCGGGGGATGAAACCTCCGCCTGTATTTTCGCACACCTTCGGCGTGCTGCCAAACTGGAACCAGAAGAAGTGTAATAGAGCTGCCCAAATGGAAATTCAAAGGATTGATTTGACTCAATGGCTCTTCAGCACTTTCTAATTCCTATAATTCTCTAATTCTAGTAAAAAATATTCATAGTGAGAAATTAGAATAAGAGAGATCCTATTTCATAGTAGAATAGGGTCTCTCTTGTTTTCGTTCTCTTTATAGTACGAAGCTTTCGTTCTTGTACGAGATCTCTTACAAAGTTATTTCTTGGCTTTGGCAGTCTTATCGTAAGGTTCGACCTCGACGGCATAGATGTTGTCGTAGCCCTCGAAGTTAGCGCGGAAGATGATCCACTTCTGGTCCGGGCTGACGTGAACGTTAGGTTCGAGAGAATAGTTGTGGTGCTGCATGTTGACCAGACGCTCGGTACGGAGCGAGTCCTGAATGCCTTCGCGATGAGGCTGGTAGAAGTAGCGGTATATCCACTGGTCCTGGTCCGAATGAGCGACAGAAGTAGGACTGCCACCATCGCCGGCCAGCCACTGCTCGTCCCACGAAGTGGTGAAGTGGACAGCCCACTCGTGACAGGTGATGGCATAGTCCTCCTCTTCGAGCGTCTCGACATTGACCTTGCCCACATAGAAATTGACACTGCGGGGACGCTGTAAGTCGAAATAGACGTGTTTGCCATCGGCGCCGAACCATTCGTGACCGGCTATCTCCCCCTTCTGCAGGTTGCCCAGACTATCTACGTACTCGCCGGGAGTGGTGCGCTTGTGCATCAGGACAGGTTGGCGCACGGGACGGTCCGACAGTCCGGCAGCAGCCAGTTCCTCGGCCGAGCGGATATCAATGTTCCAGATACGATCGACCTTGTGCCAATGGCCCTCGTGACAGAAGAGCAGGCGGTTCGGGTCAGTAGGAGAGAACTGCAGGTGGTTGAGCCAAGCATGGTCCGTCCAAACGTCGGCGAACTGCCCCGTCTGCGTGTCGATTGTGAAGATAGTCTTCTCCAATCGGGCCTCGAAGATACGGTTGAAGAAGTCCGACTTCTTGGGATGTTCGCGCAGGATGCGGCCCTCCTCCGGGTTGTCGAAGGTGCCAGCCAATCGGGTGCCGTCACAGTTGACGCACACGATGTGTCCGGTGCGGCCTTCGGGCATACGCGCTATGAAGCGGGTGCCCAGAGTGTCGGTCTCGCCCGGTCGGCTGATGTAGGTGCAGAAGACCGAGTCGGCACGCTGGAAGTAGAGCATACGGGTGTGCAGGCAGCATATCTCGCTCGATACACCTTGCGGTTCGTCGGTTATCTGGCGGATAGAGAGGTCCGAGAGATTGACCGCGTACATCTGCTTGACGGTACCTGCTGTCGAGGCATAGTACATGTCGCTGGATAGCTGCTGCTCCTCCGAGCCGACAAAGAGCATCTCGTCCTGACTGATGAAGGGGTTGTTGTGGAAATAGAATGACCGATTGGCGCCCTTGCGGCGTGTGAGTTTGATGATGCGGTGTCCGGTATCGCGGTCCACCCACTCGTCGGGCATGGCCTGTCCGCCAGTCTCCAGTATGGGGATGGCTGACTCTTTCTGTTTGTTTTTCTGTTGTACAATGGCTGCGGCCGATAGGCCGATGAGTAATAGCGCACTGAGAGATAAGATTGAAGATCTGTTCATGATGTTAAGGACTTAGGATAAAGTGACAAAGGGACAAAGTACAAAGTACAAAGGGACTAATAAAGTACAAAGGGACAAAGTACAAAGTACCAGATTATTGATATTTAGGGTGGGAGATTAATAACTACTAACTACTAACTATTAATTACTAACT
>JAILKE010000004.1 GCA_024694125.1 Bacteroidales bacterium | reverse complement strand
GTTTACGAAATACATGATGAAGTCATTGAAGTACTCGTGCTCTCGTCTTACGGCCACTACGGAGACAAATAAAAAAAACCTGGCAAATGTTGATGACGCATTTGCCAGAGTTATTTATTAGAAGAAAAAGGATAGTCAAGTTAAAACCTTATTTCTCTCTATGAGCAAGTAGCAAAGATAACTATAATTTTGCAAACAGACAACGATTGATCATCATTTTCCTGATTATCGCTTGAAAATAGACAGGAAGGGCGTTCAACTTCCTTCCCTATTCAAGTCCACACCCACGGTATAGAGGGGATAACTGCTGCACCAAAAAGTCTATCTCGCCCTGTGAATTATCGGCCGACCAATATAATATATTATTGTGTGAGGAGATGCGCAATTGCTGGAAGACATACTGCTCGGTCAAAGCGCCCTCCATTAGCCGTTTCTATCGTCCTTGTCACTTCCTTGTCTCTTCTTTGTCACTTCCCTGTCACTTCCTTGTCACTTCCCTGTCACTTCCTTTAAATTTCCTTTCCATCATGTCTTTTCTTTCCTTCTTCCGTTCTATCTTCACCTCCGACGAGGCATTGCTCACAGCACACGGAGCGCGTTCCGTAGCAGCGAACGCGACATTGAACATACCCCAGCAGTTAGATTGTCCCTCCATACTCGCCGCACTGCATCAGTATGGACGCGAGGCTGGCTACTCCCTGATGGAGGGCGTAGAGAGGCACAAGGGCAACGTGCTGATGGACTCCATCAAGCACCAGGCGGTCAACCTGCACGAAGAGATCATCAAGTACTACAAGAAGGCGGACCAGACAGCCGACGAGAAACGACTGAACCTGCTCACGGTGGTCAATATCTTCTACCTCTCGATGGGTTCTGCCCTATTGGCCAAGGTCAAGCGATCGGACCTGATTGCCAAGGGTGTATTCAAGCACCTGATGCAGAAGAGCGGTCCGGAGGTCTTCTACCGCGAGGTAGCCGCCATGGCAGGCAACAAATATGGTGCTGAGGAGGTCGAAGCACTCCACCAGCACGTACAGCGCGCCGCCTTCCTGCTCCTCTCCGAGTGCGACAAGCGCCCCGACCGCCACACCTGCGTGATGGAGTGTGCCCGCGCCATGTATATGTACGGCCTGATGATCAGCCTGAAGTGACGCGGCACCGCCCACACGGCCACAGCCAGCAACCCGCCCCATTAAAATAACCGAGCTCGGTTATTTTTGGAGGATGGCACCCGCACACACACCGCCACCCACCCATACACACTGCCACCACCATCCACATCACCGCCACCATCCACACATACACACGCCACCACCATCCACATCACCACACCCATACACACGCAGCCACCCATACACACCTCCGCCACCATCCACACCACACCTCACCACCTTCCATTCCCCCACATCCACACACACATCAACACACCCTGTCTGTATTTGTAATGAATAAAAATAAAAAAGGGCGATATTTTTGCAAAAAAACAATAAAAGTAGGGGCTAAATTTGCATATTTGACAAATAATTCGTAAATTTGCGCTCGATTTAAAAGAGGTAATACCGCACGAAACACCTATTGCCAGCCTATATCGAGGCTATAGAGTTGAGAAACACACCCCAAGCCGTAGCCCGAATATACAATGGTGATACCTATTACGATACAACTATTACCCCAGGAAAACAGTAAAGACAAATTAATCTAACTCAATATGGAAGGACTAACACCTATGGAAACTGCTCTCTTGCTGATGATAATCGGCATGGGCACCGTATTCATTATCCTTGTTTTAATCATCCAGTTGTCGAATCTGCTGATTCGCATCATCAACAAAGTAGCACCCGAAGAGCAGCCAGCTGCCAAGAAGGGAGCCGCTGCTGCCGTTGCCGCCGTGCCTGCCAATGTGGAGGCCGCTATTCGCGAGGCTATCAAGCAGGTCGCTCCTGGCGCTATGGTAACCAAGATTACCCGAGGATAAGAACAACCAATCAATTGTATAATCAAAAAAGTTAAATAAACAGTTATGGCAAAAGAAGTAAAATTCTCTTTGGTCTTCCGCGATATGTGGCAAAGTGCCGGAAAATATCAGCCACGCGTTGACCAACTTGTAAAGGTAGCTCCTAAAATCATCGAAATGGGCTGCTGGGATCGTGTAGAAACCAATGGCGGTGGCTTCGAGCAGGTCAATCTGCTCTACGGCGAGAACCCCAACAAGTCTGTACGCGAGTGGACCAAGCCATTCCACGAGGCAGGCATCCAGACACACATGCTGGACCGCGCATTGAACGGTCTGCGTATGTTCCCATGCTCCAAGGACCTGCGCAAGCTCTTCTACAAGGTCAAGAAGGCTCAGGGTACCGATATCACCCGTATCTTCTGCGGTCTGAACGACCCACGCAACGTCATACCATCTATCGGTTATGCCAAGGAGGCTGGAATGATCGCCCAGGCTTCGCTCTGCATCACCTTCTCTCCTATCCATACAGTAGAATATTATGTAGATCTGGCCAAGAAGTTCATCGAGGCTGGCGCTGACGAGATCTGTCTGAAGGATATGGCAGGCATCGGCCGTCCAGAGTCACTCGGCAAGATCGTCAAGGGCATCAAGGCATACAAGGAGGACATCGTCATCCAGTACCACTCACACGCTGGTCCTGGCTTCAACGTTGCCTCTATCCTCGAGGTAGCCAAGGCTGGCTGCGACTATATCGACTGCGGCATGTCGCCACTCTCATGGGGTACCGGCCACGCCGACATCATCACCGTACAGGAGATGCTGAAGGATGCAGGATTCAAGGTCAAGGAGATCAACATGAAGGCCTACATGGAGGTACGTACCATGATCCAGGAGATGATGGACGACTTCCTCGGATACTATATCCCAGCATTGAACCACCTGAACAACTCCCTGCTCGTCAAGCCAGGTCTGCCAGGCGGTATGATGGGTTCACTGATGACCGACCTCGAGGAGAACCTGGAGGGTCTGAACCGCTGGAAGGAGAAGAACAACCAGCCTAAGCTCTCGACCGACGACCTGTTGATCAAACTCTTCGACGAAGTGGCTTATGTATGGCCAAAGGTTGGTTATCCATGCCTGGTTACTCCATTCAGCCAGTATGTCAAGAACCTCGCCCTGATGAACGTCATGCAGATGGAGAAGGGCAAGGAACGCTGGAGCCTGATCGCCGACAATATCTGGGATATGATCCTGGGCAAGTCAGGCCAGCTGCCTGGTCCAGTAGCACCTGAACTGGTCGAGCTCGCCAAGAGCCAGGGCCGTCAGTTCGAGACCGAAGACCCACAGACCTATGCACCAGACTGCCTGGACGAGTTCCGCGCCAAGATGAAGGAGAACGGCTGGGAACTGGGTCAGGACGACGAAGAGCTCTTCGAATATGCTATGCACCCATCGCAGTATGAGGCTTACAAGAGCGGCAAGGCCAAGGCCGACTTCGAGGCTGACCTGGCTGAACGCAAGGCCAAGAAGGCTTCGGCTGGTACCGGCGCCGTCAAGGCTCAGGACCTGAAGGTCACCGTCAACGGCGAGACCTACACCGTGAGCATCGCTCCTAACGATGGCAGTGCTCCTGCCGCAGCTCCTGCTGCCGGTGCTGCCCCTGTTGCTGCTGGCGAAGGTGCTGACGTGCTCGCTCCACTGGAGGGCAAGTTCTTCCTCGTCAAGAATGCCTCCGAGACTCCTGTCAAGGTAGGCGATATGGTCAAGAAGGGCCAGACCATCGGCTACATCGAGGCCATGAAGACCTACAACGCCGTAGCCGCAGACTGCGACGGTCAGATCACCGCGATCCTGGCCAACTCCGGCGACAAGGTATTCGAGGATGATCCAATCTTCAAGATCAAGTGAGCCGCGCTCACTTGATTTTGAAAATTGAATTACAAATTACTAATTACAAATTACAGCGTTCCGTCAAAAGTAAAATGCTTAACTACCGCCCTTATGTCATTGCAAACAGATAATGTAGTTATGGAAAAAGCAGAAGATTTTGCAATAAGAATCTGTAAGCTCAATAATTATCTGGTTGACACAAAGCATGAGAAGGTAATAAGCAATCAAATATTGAGATCTGGCACTTCTATTGGAGCAAATATTGCAGAAGCTGAATTTGCAGAATCGACAATAGACTTCGTGCATAAACTCAAAATCTCAAGAAAGGAAGCTAACGAGACTAAATATTGGCTACGTATCTTATATCGTACAGGAAAGATAACGGAAAGCGAATTTAAGTCTATGCTATTTGACTGTGATTTGATTATTAAACTTTTGACTAAAATTATATTATCCTGTAGAAACAGGCAACAAAGCGAAAACAACGAAGGTTAAAACGTAAAAGTCTGTGTTTAAATTTGTAATAGTAAGTAATTTGTAATCTGTAATTTGTAATTAATAAAAAATAGCTTTTTTTATTATGGACTTCAGTACAATTTTTGAAAAATTATATGAGATGACCGCGTTCAGCAACATTGCGGCTGAACCGACCTTCCTCATTATGTATGCGCTCGGCTTCCTGTTCCTCTACCTGGGCATAGCCAAGCACTACGAGCCATTGCTGCTCATACCTATTGCGATGGGTATCCTGTTGGCCAACTTCCCTGGCGGCGAGATGGGCGTGTACGGTGCGACCGACTTGCTCATCAATGGCGTCAACTACCACAATGCCATCACACTGGACAATGGTAATCTGGCCAATTCATTCCTGGCTACACTCAAGGACGGCACACAGGCATACATCTACGGCGACCCTGTCACCAAGGTTCCATTCGATGTATATCACTGCTCACTACCGCAGATAGCACACGACCTGGGCCTGATGAACATGATTTACTACTGGCTCATCAAGACCGGTTTCATTCCACCAGTCATCTTCATGGGTGTAGGTGCGATGACCGACTTCGGTCCTATGCTCCGTAACCTGAAGCTTGCCATCTTCGGTGCAGCTGCTCAGGTAGGTATCTTCAGTGTGATTCTGGTAGCCGTTGGTTCGGGTGCCTTCACCCCACAGGAGGCAGGTGCCCTGGGCATCATCGGTGGCGCCGATGGTCCTACAGCCATCTATACCACCATCAAGCTGGCTCCACACCTCCTCGGCCCAATCGCCATTGCAGCCTACTCGTACATGGCATTGGTTCCAGTCATCATCCCATTGGTAGTCAAGCTCTGCTGCACCAAGAAGGAGTTGGAGATCAACATGAAGGAGCAGGATAAGCTCTATCCTAACTCTATTCAGATCAAGAACCTCCGCGTAGCCAAGATCATCTTCCCAATCTTCGTCACCGTGCTGGTTGCCATCATCGTTCCATCGGCCGTATCGCTGATCGGTATGCTGATGTTCGGTAACCTCATCAAGGAGATTGGCGCCGATACCAGCCGCATCGCCGATACTGCATCGAACGCATTGATGAACATCGCTACCATCTTCCTGGGCCTCTCAGTAGGCGCCACGATGACCGTACAGTCATTCCTCAACTGGCAGACTATCGGCATCGTTGCAGGCGGTTTCTGTGCCTTTGCAGTCTCTATCGCCGGTGGCATCTTCCTGGTCAAGTTGTTCAACCTCTTCTCCAAGAAGAAGATCAATCCACTGGTCGGTGCCTGCGGACTCTCGGCTGTACCTATGGCCAGCCGTGTTGCCAACGACATTGCAACCAAGGTCAATCCAAAGAACAATATCCTGAACTACTGTATGTCCGCCAACATCTCCGGTGTGATCGGATCGGCAGTCGCAGCAGGCGTTCTGATTGCATTCCTTCGATAATATAGAATAAAGACAGGCTGCTGCGGGAATCTCCACAGCAGCCTGTTTTCGTTTTTTCGTTTTCGTTATTTTTTTACGAAGTTTCTATGAGAAGAGAAGCCTTTAAGATGTTCCTCAATCCAGGACAGAAAGAAGAGTACAAGCGCCGTCATCAGAACCTCTTCCCCGAACTGCGCAAACTGCTGCATGAATCGGGCGTGCGCAATTACAGCATCTACCTTGATGAAGATACCGACACACTCTATGCCTACCAGGAACTGGAGGGCGACGGAGGTAGCCAGGACCTGGGCAACACCGACGTATGCAAGAAGTGGTGGGCATATATGGCCGACATCATGAAATGCAATCCAGACAACAGCCCTGTCAGCATCCCCCTGCCGGAGATGTTCCACATGGACTGATCATCATCAAGAGACATCGGGATGGTCCGACAGGATTCGGACTGACCGCAGTAAAACAGGCGAGGACCCACGTCCCCGCCTGTTTTGCGTTCGGAGTGCCTTGTACCGAATCCCCATTGCACCTATCTGTACGCCCTACTATAGCCAAGTATAGGCAAAACTATAGGGGGGCATAGTTTGGATGGACGGAAAAATTGGACTACCTTTGCGCCGCAGTTGAGAGAGAGGTCCGGCGGTCAATGCCGGCTGACACTGGAGACTGCATACGTTCTTTGACATACGGAAGCTCCCCCACCATTGCTCTAACGGAGAGAATGACAGGGGAGCCAATACAGGAGAAACAGACTGAATCAATAGCTGGGCCAACCGAACAGGGTATCGCCCCACGGATAGTGACCGGGCTTGAAGGTGATCTGCATGGATGGCAGCGACTCCAGATGGAGGCGAACCACGCCATCCGATATCATGCTATCGACGACGAAGTGGCGCCAGCCTTGACGCTCGAAGATGGCATAGGCTGTGGCACCGCCCTCGATGACCAGTTCGGCAGGCTGCATCTGTTCGACCAACTGACTGACCACCTGCGCCATCTCTGTACGCAGACGCAGGGCTGACTGACGCGAACAACTACGCTCGTAGGGGATGTTGAGCACCAGTCCGTAGCGTGCAGGCTGTATGGCAGCACGCGAGAAGTGGCGCAACTGGATATTGGCCAACCAATAGGCTGCACCCTGCGACCCGTCGAACACATCGCGCGGCATCGAGTCGAGCGGCAAGTCACGCTTGCGCACGAAGGGTCGCGACGATATATCGGTACTCTGCGGCGAACCGCACACGATGAGCGACGATCCCTCGCGTGACAGTCCCTGGAAGTCGGACTGTTCGGCACGGGCGTACCCCTTGTATTCCAGCAGCGCGGCAAAGAGGTCGAACGAACCAGCCAGGAGCGTCAGGTTATTGCTCTGCATGGTCTGATGGACGACCTGGCGGACGTCATCGGGAGTGACAGCATCGGGAACGCGGATGCGGCTCTGGGGCGTGATGCCCAGTCGCAGACAGACGCTGGCGGTATCTATCACCGCATCGGATTGGGCTGCGTAGGGTGTCTGGTCGAGGGGAGTCCCCTCCACGTAACAACAGCCGCCACGGATGATCAGGTCACGACTCGGATTGGCTGGCAGGCAGACGACCTGCTGATAGGCCGTGCCACGCATCATCGCCTGCAGTTCGCCCACCAGATGGCCACGCATGTAGGGATCGACAGCCTTGTAGAGCACCAGGCGCTGATGCGCCGTACTCATGGCAGGTCCCAGCTTGCGACACAACGCTTCGGTATCGGCCACAGCCTGTGACTCGGAACCTGAACGTGTATCGGTGGCAATGACTACCAGTGGCCGCTGCGGCAATACAGTCGGCACGTCGGACAGCAGTACTGTATCGAGCCCGTAACTTCGGCCCAATCCAGCTATCTCTGCTGCACAGGTTAGATTGTCGGCAATTACAATGATCATAGCTTAAGGTTTCAATTGTGTCTTCTATAAGTAGTGTCTTTCATCGGCAATGACGCCGCCCTATCGCTTGGCTACATCCGACAGATGGTCGAAGCGGCGCAGCTGGTAGTAGAGCAGCGCGCCTGCCAGCATGGACGACACGACGTCGGAGATAGGCATCGCCCACCACACGCCGTACACGCCGTTGCCGCCATTGTCTGCTACATAGCCCGGCAGCAGCAGGAGCAACGGGACGAGGAAGAGCATCTGACGAGTGGTCGAGACAAAGATGCTCTTCTTGGCCTTGCGGATGGACTGAAAGAAGGTGTTGGTGATCATCTGCCCTCCCACCAGCGGGAACATACACAACATGATGCGTATGGTGGGTACGGACAGGTCGATCATGTGCGGGTCGGTGGTAAAGAGACCGGCCAGCGTCCGGGCATGGACGGCAATGAGCGCATAGCCGAAGGTCATGATGCCCGTAGCAAAGAGATAGGCAAACTTGAGGGTGGCGGTCACGCGGTGGAACAACCGCGCTCCGATGTTGAAGCCCACGATAGGCTGCATGCCCTGACCGAAGCCCATCACCGCCATCACCAGGAACATGGCAATGCGGTTGGCTATGCCATATACGCCTACGTAGATGTCGCCCTCGTCACCACCATACTCGACCAGCGAGCGGTTGATGAGTATCACCACGAGACAGGCGCAGAGGTTGAGGCAGAAGGGACTCATGCCGATGGCCAGAATCTCGCGCACGATGTTCCACTGCAGACGCAGGTTGTCGAGCTTGAAATAGACAAACAGATTCCTGCGCCAGAAGAAGAAGTAGGCCTCGTACATCCATGCCAGCAACTGACCCAGCACCGTGGCAAGTGCCGCACCACGCATGCCCCAGCCCAGGCCGAAGATGAAGAGGGCATCGAGTATGATATTGGCCACCACAGCAATGAGCTGCGCCGTCATCGCATTGCGCGGATTGCCCGTGGCTCGCATCTGGTCGTTCATACCCAGGAAGGTGTGGGTGATGATGTTGCCCAGCAGGATGATCTGCATGTAGTCGCGTGCATAGGGCAATGTCTGGTCACTGGCTCCGAACACACGCAGGATAGGATCGAGGAAGAGCAGACCGAGCACCGTCAGGGTCAGACCGATGACCAGGTCCAGGGCGATGACATTGCCGAAGATGCGCAGGGCCATAGGTTGGTCGTTCTCGCCCATACGAACCGATGTCTGTGCACCTCCACCTACGCCAGCCATGGCACCGAAAGCGGCACCGATGTTCATCAGCGGGAAGGTGATGGCCAGTCCTGCTATAGCCATCACATTGACGCCCTGGCCAATGAAGATGCTGTCGCAGATGTTGTAAATACTGCTGGCTGCCATAGCAATGATGCTTGGCGTAGCAAACTGCAAAAGCAGTCGGCCCACCGGTTTGGTGGCCAACTGCTTACTTCTTTCATCTGTATATTGAGCCGCAGCTCGTGCGTTCAATTCTGCTTGTGTCATCTATTTGTTAGTGGGGGCGACAGTCCCCGTTTATAATATTCTTCCAGTGAGGCGGAAGGTGATCTGCGGATAGACAGTGACCTTGCCAAGTATGTCTCCGACACCCTCTATGCCCTCGGCCGAAGAATCGTACGTATCCAGTTCATACTGGCTGACTATCTTCGGCGTGCCATGCAACCACGCTCCCATCTCGAACTGGAAACCTACACGTTTGTTCGGTATGGCGCGGCCGAAACCGATGCCCAGATAGGGCTTTACTTTCGATATCTGTATCGCAGCATCTACGTCACAGTTGTCACCGACGGCATAGGTTGTCTCGTCAATGTTGAAACGCAGATAGGTGGACAAGTCCTCGATACCTGTGATGCCTTGTTTCTTAGCCTCTTCCGATGCCAAAATGGCATTGTTGATGCTGATGGCCTGACGGTACACTGCCAGGGTTTTGTCATCCGGACTGCCGGAGATGCTGACGAGGTCCTCGTTGCCGATCATCACGCCTGCCACGACGTGGAATCCTGATTTGTCCGAAGGATAATACTCAAGCATCACCTTGAAGTTGGGCAAGTTGACCTTCGCATCGGCAGTGACCGTAATTTCATTACCTAATTTCTGGAGCTTCTCAAACTGTTGATCGCTCTTTCCTGCCATAATGCAATATGCATTCCATTTGGCGATATCCTTGTTCAAGATATCAATCTCGCCGTTCCAGCCGTCAGCGTCTATGTCGATATCGGTGCTGAACGATATCTTGGGGAAGGTGTATCCGAGTTTGACAACCAGATGATTGGTAATAACTGGCATCGAAACCTCAACTCCTGCTCCCATCAATCCTGCTTCCAAACCAACTCCAACATTGCGGAATGCATTCATTTGCTCTGTCTGCGCGGTCGCTGTCATCGCCAAGAGGACGGTGACCGCTGTAATTAAAATTTTCTTCATCGTAGTAGTAGCTTTAGGGTTATAAACTAAAGGTTTTGTGGTGGTATGCTGCCGCAAAGATGAAGAAAAAAAATTAATTATGCAAATTTGTGCAAGAAAAAATGCAATTTTATTTTGATAATGCTTCAAAAAGTGCCTTTATAGCCTTTTCTGCATCCCCTTCCGCATTGTCAAGTAGTTGCACAAACTTGGAGCCAATTATTGCACCGTTGGCATTGTCGTAGGCAGACTGGAGAGTCTGGTGATTGGAGATACCGAAACCGATCATAGTGGCGTGCTGCAGGTGCATGCTCTGGACGTGGTTGAAGTAGGCCTGCTTGGCTGCATCGAACTCCTTCTGGGCACCGGTCGTAGCGGCTGAAGATACCATATAGATGAAGCCATCGGTATTCTGGTCGATGAAGCGGATGCGCTCGTCCGAGGTCTCGGGCGTGATAAGCATGATGATGCGCAGGTCGTACTTGTCGGCAATAGGCTTGAAGTCCTCCAGGTAGTCCTTGAAGGGCAGGTCGGGCAAGATCATTCCATCCACGCCCACCTCGACGCACTTCTGGCAGAAACGCTCGAAACCGAAGTGAATGATGGGGTTGAGATAACCCATCAGCACCAGCGGAATCTGCACGTCCTGACGGATGTCCTTCAACTGGTCAAACAGCTTGTTGAGCGACATGCCATTGCGCAATGCCTTGGTCGCTGCATCCTGAATGACTGGGCCATCGGCCATTGGATCGGAAAACGGAATACCCACCTCGATCATACTGATGCCGTTATTGGCCAATGTACGTATTACGTCGGCTGTACCCTCCAGCCGTGGAGCTCCTGCACAAAAATAAAGACTGAGCAGATTGTGAGGATTATTTGCAAAAAGTTGGTTGATGCGATTCATAAGAAAAAAACGAAAACAATAACGAAAACGATAACGAAAACGAAAAACTTCGTACGAAAACGATAACGAAAACGAAAAAACTTCGTACAAAAACGAAAACGAAAAAGGGTTACTGAAAGAGGGAAAGGGGAAACTCTATCTGACCTCCATTAACCTTTTAACCCTTAGTCATTAAACTTTAGTGAATTCGACCAAGAATTCTCGCAGCAGTCTGATGTCCTTCACGCCGGGGGCTGACTCAATACGAGAATTCAGGTCAATGCCCTCCCAGCAGGGATGATCCAGCTGGCGTAGTGCCGCAATGCTGTCGGGACCAATGCCGCCACTCAACAGGAAAGGGGTCATCAGGCGATACTGACCGAGGACGGACCAATCGAACGACTTGCCACTGCCCCCCTTGCCTGGCGTCGGGGTATCGAACAAGAAATAATCGACAAATCCGACCAGCGGCTCACACTGCTGCAGATCGGCTGCTGTATGAACGGCAACGGCCTTGATGACCATCCTGCCCCAATCGGCAGCAGACTCGCCCTCCTCATTGCGCATCTGACTGAGCGCCTGACGCAACTGCATCACATAGAGTCGATCCTCGTTGCCATGCAACTGTACGCCGTGCAACCCGAACTCGCGGACGCGACGCACCACCTCGGGCACCTCTTCATCGACAAAGACTCCTATGCGCTTGCACGCCTGTGGCAGGTAGTCGGGACGCTCGGCACAATAGCGTTTGGAGGGCTTGTAGAAGATAAAACCCATCCACACTGGCTGCTGCGTCTCGGCCAACACCGCCTCTACTGCGCGAATATTCTCGGCTTCGCGCATGCCGCATACTTTAATCAACATCTCGATCTATACGCTCAAAGGTCAATTATTTATGGTTAACTTTTCATTTCTTCGATGAACTTGGCCAATGCTTCACCTGGATCTTCGTCCTTCATGAAGCACTCGCCGATGAGGAAGCCACGGAAGCCTTTCTCGCGGAGCAACTTGACCACAGATGGATTGCCAATGCCGGACTCGGACACCAACAGCGGAGTGTCCTCCTCGCTGAGGTTGAGACTGCGTACGGCTCGCTGCATCTGTGCCGCAATGTCGAACGAATGTTGGACATCGGTATGGAACGTGCCCAGACTGCGGTTGTTGACTCCCAACATATCGGGCACACCAGCCTGCAGGTAACGCAATTCCGAGGGATCGTGCACCTCGAGCAACACCTCCAGACCGAGCGAGTGTGCCACCTGGAGCAGTTGACCATACTGGGACTCGTCCAGATCGGCGGCTATGAGCAACACGGCATCGGCACCCACCAGTCGTGCCTCGTACAACTGATACTCGTCGATGATGAATTCCTTGCGCAACAGGGGCAGATTGGCGCCACGGCACTCACCCTCAGCAGGTATGCCAGCCAATGCCTGACGCACCCTCGAGATAAACTCCAACTTGCCGCCGAAGTACTTCTCGTCGGTCAAGATACTGCTGGCTGCTGCACCGCCCAAGGCATATTTGGGCACAACCACCTCGGGCTGGGCATCGGCGTGTATCCAACCCCGGCTGGGGCTCTTGCGCTTGAACTCGGCAATGATGCCCGATGGGGACTTGGCCAGGCTCTGTTTCATAGAGCGCAGTTTGAGTGCCCCATCACGCTCTATCCGTTGTTGAGTCAGTTTGCGAAGCACGTCTAACGACAACTCGCTGACTGCGACGGCCAGTTCGCTCCGTTTGTTGGCCACGATTTCAAATAAGATATCCATTGTGCGATGCAAGTTTTAAGTTTATTGTCACTTCCCTGTCAATTCCTTTCAGAGTCATCAAGAATTTATCTCTACGAACTTCTTGAACGCAGCGAGGGCCTTGCCACTGTCAAGCGACTCACGGCAGAGGGCGACGCTCTCCTCGATGCTCTTGTTGCGGTCAATGACGGCAATACCACAAGCGGCATTGGCCAGGATGACCTCCTTCTGTGCCTTGGTAGAAGTACCATTGAGCACTGCATCGAAGATCTTGCAAGCATCTTCGGCCGTGTTACCTCCGTAAATGTCTTTAGGCTCGATATAATCCAGTCCCATCTCCTTGGGGGTGAAGACCTTCTCGAAGTAATTGGTCACCAACTTGAAACCTGATGTCAGCGAGATCTCGTCATAACCATCATAAGAGGTGACGATACCGAAATTGTCCCCAATCTTCTGATGGACAGAGGTGTAGAGGCGCATCTGTGCTGTGGTGGCAGTACCATGCAGCGAGTTCTTGGGACGGCATGGATTGACCAATGGACCGAGCAAGTTGAAGCAGGTAGGAACGCCGAGAGCCTTGCGGGTAGGACCGACGAACTTCATACCATAGGCAAAGAGAGGTGCGTGCAGATAGCAGATACCTGCCTCATCCAGTGATTGGCGCAACTTCGATTCATCGTCAGTGAACTTGACGCCGTGCGCCTGCAGTACGTTGGAGGCACCCGAAACAGAGGTCGAACCACCATTGCCGTGCTTTGATACCTTGTAACCAGCGCCAGCTATGACGAAAGCCGAACAGGTAGAGATGTTGAAGGTGTTCTTGCCATCACCACCGGTTCCTACGATATCGAGAGTATTGTAATCATCGAGGTCAATGTGCTTGCCCGTCTCGAGCAATCCATCGCGGAAGCCCAACAGTTCATCGACCGTCACGCCGCGTGTCTGCAATGCCATCAACAATGCTGCAATCTGGCAATCATTGTACTGGCTACCGATTATGCCCAATGTAATCTTGTAGGTATCTTCACGAGAGAGAATCTCTCCCTCAATGAGTCGTGTCAAATATTCTTTCATGTTATTGTGATTAAATTATCAATTATCAATTATCAATTGAAATATGCTCTGCTTATTTCGTATGCAGCAACCAGTTGTTGATCATCTTCTTGCCATCGGGCGTGAGCACCGACTCCGGGTGGAACTGCACGCCACGCACATCGAGTTCGCGATGACGCAATGCCATCACCTGTCCCTCGTTGCTCAAGGCGGTCACCTCAAGGCAATCGGGCAGAGTCTCGGCATCGACTACCCAGGAATGGTATCGGCCTACGAGCAGATCCTGATGCAGACCATTGAAGATGTAGTCGTACTGGGCAGCTCGCTTCTCGCCGGAATAGTCGAAACTGCGATTGCCCGACAGGTCGCACAGATGACAAGGAGTCTGAACACCGTGGAAGACATCGTCCAGATTGACCAACTTACCACCGAAGCACTCTCCTATCGCCTGTTCGCCCAGACAGATGCCCAGGATGGGCTTCACGCCGGCATAGCGACGTATGACATCGAGCAACAATCCAGCCTCGGACGGGATGCCTGGGCCAGGTGACAACATAATCTTGTCAAACGGTTCCAGATCGTCCAACTCAAACTGGTCATTGCGAAACACCGTGATATCGGCGCCCAACTCCTTGACCAGATGCACCAGATTGTAAGTGAAGGAGTCGTAATTGTCTATCATGCAAACTTTCATAGTTTCTCAGCTTCAATGATTGCCTTGCGCAGAGCGCCTAATTTGTTATTTACCTCCTGGAGTTCGTACTCGACGTCACTCTTGGCCACGATGCCGCCACCTGCCTGGAACCAGAGTTCGTTGTTGCGGCTGACGAATGTGCGGATGGTGATGGCCTGATTGAGACTGCCGTCGAAACAGATACTGCCTACACAACCTCCGTATGCACCGCGGTTGTGCGGCTCGTACTCACTGATCAACTGCATGGCACGGACCTTGGGTGCGCCCGACAGGGTACCGGCAGGGAAAGTATCGATGAACGTCTTGACGGGATCGGCATTATTGTTCAACGTACCGCTCACGCGGCTCACCAAGTGAATGACGTGGCTGTAGTACTGCAACTCCTTGTAGAAATCGACCTTCACATCGTGACAGTTGCGCGAAAGGTCATTGCGCGCCAGATCGACCAACATCACGTGTTCGGCATTCTCTTTCGGGTCGTTGCGCAGATAGTTGGCGTTCTTGGCATCCTGTACCACATCGCCCGTGCGCTTGGTCGTACCTGCTATCGGATCAATGTATGCCTTGTAGCTGCCGCCCTGTGCCTCGATGCGGCAATGGGTCTCGGGCGAAGAACCGAAGATGCGGAAACCGCCGAAGTCCATATAAAAGAGGTAGGGCGATGGATTGACGCTGCGCAATGTACGATAGAGTTTGAAGTCGTCACCCTCATAACGCTGTACGAAACGGCGTGACAGGACAATCTGGAAGACATCTCCGCGCTTGCAGTGTGCAATGCCTCGACGGATATTCTCGCGATGCTCATCGTCGGTCAATGGACTGGTCACATCACCCACTGTACGGAACTCCATCACGGCGGCTGTCTGACGCTGCAACTGCTTGATGATCTTGCCGATCATGGCCGATGCATCTTCCCCATCGCTGCATAGTGCGTGAATGGAAAGTTTGTTGTTGAAATGGTCAAACTCCAGCACATACTTGAAGAGGATATAGAGCATATCGGCTGCATCGTTCTTGCTCTGCACCTCGTCCTTGACAGGAATATCCTCGAAGTAACGAACTGCATTGAACGAAGTATAACCCCACAATGAACATACGTGACGCTGATGTTCGTCGCCCTGCAGGTCGAAGTGGCGCATGAACTCATTGATGATGGCATCACTGCGATACTCACGGTCGATGGCGTGCTCGAAACTGCTGCCGTCGGGATAGCTGCATCGGCCAATGCCGTGCGCGATTGAGACCTGAGCCAACGGCTCGACAGCGATGAAGGAACGGGCATTCTTGCCACTATGATAGTCGGACGACTCCATCAGGATAGACTGCGCCGTGATGTCGCGCAATCTAATGTAGGCGCTCACTGGCGTCTGCATATCGCCCAGCGTCGATTGGGATTGTATATGATATGTGAACATAATGATAAGGACAAAGGGACAAAGTACAAAGGGACGAAGGACGAAGGACAAAGGACAAAAGGACCTAATCCTATGTACTTATGTACTAATTGCTAAAATGTCAGGAACCTCAACTTACTGAACGTGCTTGAGATAGGTATCCAGATCCTTGTCTCCACGGCCGGAGACGGTGAGCACAACTACGTCGGTAGGCTTCAGTTGATCCTTGATCTTGGGCAACAGAGCCAGGGCGTGAGCACTCTCCAACGCAGGGATGATGCCCTCCAGACGAGTCAGTTCGAAAGCTGCACGCAGGGCTTCGTCATCATTGGCAGGCAATACCTGTGCACGACCCGTCTCGTAGAGGTTGCAGTGGATAGGGCCTGTGCCAGGGTAGTCCAGACCTGCCGAGATGCTGTAAGGCTCTACGATCTGACCATCCTCGGTCTGCATCAACTTGATGCGGCTGCCGTGCAGGATGCCCAGGGTACCGATCTGCATGGATGCGGCAGTCTTGTCGGTGTCTATACCCAGGCCTCCAGCCTCGCCTAGGACTATCTTGACACGCTCATCGTCGATGTAATGGAAGATGGTGCCGGCAGCATTGGAACC
Source organism: Bacteroidales bacterium (assembly GCA_024694125.1). Classification (GTDB taxonomy): domain Bacteria; phylum Bacteroidota; class Bacteroidia; order Bacteroidales; family UBA3663; genus Liminaster. The sequence goes on along the minus strand of JAILKE010000004.1, from coordinate 3,429 downwards.
ACCACCCACGCAGGCCATCAGGTAGTCGGGATAGTCACGACCCACCTTCTCCTGCAGTTGCCACTTTATCTCCTCGCTGATGACCGACTGCAGACGGGCGACCATGTCGGGATAGGGATGTGGACCGACGGTCGAGCCAATGATATAGAAGGTGTCCGATGGATGGCAGCACCAGTCGCGGATGGCTTCGTTGGTAGCATCCTTGAGGGTCTTGTTGCCACTGTGTACTGGATAGACCTCGGCACCGAGCATCTTCATACGCTCTACATTGACGTGCTGACGCTCTACATCGGTGGCACCCATATAGACACGGCAAGGCATATCCATCAGAGCACATACGGTAGCCGTAGCCACACCATGCTGACCAGCTCCGGTCTCAGCCACGATGCGCTTCTTGCCCATCTTCTTAGCAATCAGGATCTGACCGATGGCATTGTTGATCTTGTGTGCACCCGTATGATTCAGGTCTTCGCGCTTGAGATAAAGTTGGCAACCATACTTGGCGCTCATACGCTTGGCCAGATAGAGAGGGGATGGACGTCCCACATAATCGCGCAACAGAGCACGGTACTCCTTCTGGAACTCTTCACTCTCAATGATGGGGAGATAGGCCTTCTTGAGGTCCTCCACAGTCTTGTAGAGTATCTCGGGGATGTAAGCCCCGCCAAACTGGCCGTAGTAGCCATTTTCGTCAACCTGATAAGTCTTCATTGTATTTTTGTTTAATTATAAATTGCAGAATATGACAATAAAAAGAAAACGGGCTTGCAAGACGTCGTGTCTCGCAAGCCCTTTGTATTTTATCTTGATGATATTGCACAAGGTTGCAACCCACAACGTTTACGTTATGAGATTCGCCACCACCAATATGCGTTCATCAAAAACATGATTGCTTGTTCTTTTTATTTAGTTATTGTTTATGTCCGATGTTTGTCAATTATTTGACGTTACTTCGGTTTTTCCGCCGCAAATATAGGGGTATTTTTTTATACTTGCAATATTTTCATCCATTTTTTTTCATTTTTATATAAAAAAACGTACTTTTTGCAATTTTTATCCGAGTTTTGCGTATCTTTGCGGTATGAAACGGACCTTTTTATCACTTTTTGCCGCTTTTGCAGTCTTTTTGCTGACTTCCTGCCACCAAAGGACTCCCCACGAACCATTGGCCGAAACTCCAGCCGCTACTCGATATGCAGAATTGCTCGATATGCAGGACCTGGACGACGGACATACCTTGTGCCGCATCACCAATCCCTGGCAGCGCAATCACGTCGTGATGCAGTACCTGCTCATACCCGAAGCGGACTCGCTCGTGACCGACGAATACCTCACGCACATCGAGTCGCTCTATGGACCTGTGCAGACCCTCTCCATACCTGTGCGGCAGCACACCATCACCTCGGCCTGCTATGCCTACCTGTACGATCTGCTCGATGCAGAGCAGTATATAGGTGCCATGTGCGATGCTGAGTACGTGCAGGATTCTGTGATATCCTCTGCCCTGCGCAGCGGCAGGATAGCCGATGCTGGCAGCAGCATGTCGCCCAATGCCGAGATCATCCTCTCGGTGCAGAGCGGGGCAATATGGGTCACTCCCTATGAGACGGCATCCCAGACCATGATATCGGCCATACTGCCCGACATACCTATCATATATTGTGCAGACTATCTGGAGGGTTCTCCGTTGGGACGAGCCGAGTGGATGCGATTCTTCGGCCGACTGGTAGGACGGGCGCAACAAGCCGATTCACTGTTCGCGGTCGTCGAACATAACTACCTCACACTGGCAGCGGACAGTACCTCGGGACCCCGTGCGTCACTGCTGTGCGAACTGCCCTATGGTGCCACTTGGTACGTTCCTGGCGGACGCAGCACGATGAGTTGGCTCTACCAGGATGCCGGGTTCGACTATATATGGTCGGACGATGTTCACAGCGGCTCCCTCGGACTATCCATTGAGGCAGTCTATGCCAAGGCGCAGGCTGCCGACCGTTGGGTCATCAAATACTATGCTCCCGAGGGAGACTGGCAACTGTCAGACCTGCTCGACCAACACCCTGTGTATGGGCAGATCAGAGCTTCGCAGACGGGAGGCGTCTATGGCTGCAATACGGCACACTCCGACTACTTCGAGATCACCCCCTTCCGTCCGGACTGGATATTGACCGAAATGCGTCACATCCGTTGCCACGAGACAGACTCACTCCGGTTCTTCCATCAGTTGCAATAAACATTGAAAAGAATCATTGGACAACAAACAATGACAAGACATAGAATCCTATACCTACTGCTGGTCCTGCTGATATGCGCGGCGGCAATAGCCTGCCTGGTATCGGGCTCCGTCTCGGCTCCCTGGGCCGATGTATGGGCCACGCTCACGCTGCAGCCCGATGTTCCGCACAGTTGGCACTACATCATCTGGCATATGCGTCTGCCTGCACTGCTCACGGCTGCACTGACGGGAGCTTCGCTCGGCGTGGCAGGTCTGTTGCTGCAGAGTTATTTCCGCAATCCATTGGCAGGCCCCTCCATATTGGGCATCACCAATGGCGCCAATCTGGGTGTGGCTATCATCATCACAGTGACCGGCACACATACAGGTTTCGGGTTGGTCGGAGCCGCCCTGGTGGGAGCCACTGTGGTACTGCTACTGCTGCTCGCCGTAGGGCGCATCGTGCGCCAAGCCGTCACGTTGCTCATCGTGGGCATACTGCTCAGTTACCTGTCCAGCGCCATACTCACCCTGATTCACTATCACGCCTCGGCGGACGGCGTGCAGGCATTGCTGCTGTGGGGCATGGGTTCGTTCCACCAGGTGGGAATGACAGGTATGCCCGTCTATGCGTTGTGCACCCTGCTCCCTCTCGTGGCTTCAGTATGGCTGATACGTCCGCTGAACGGATGGATGCTCGGGCCGCTCTATGCCCGCAGCCTCGGCATCTCGGTGCGTGGTGTACGATGGGGCGTACTGGGCATCACGGGTCTGATATGCGCCGTCACTACCGCCTGGTGCGGACCGATCGCCTTCGTCGGACTGAGCATACCTCACGTCGCGCGGATGATGTTCCGCACCGACAATCATCGCACACTCCTACCTGCCTCCATGTTGCTGGGCGCACTCTGCACGCTGCTGTGCCTGTGGATCAGCACCTGGCCATCGTCCGGACAGACATTACCTATCAATGCCATCACCCCGATATTCGGTATTCCTGTAATACTATATGTAATACTCAAGAAGTGAAATAGGTCCCATGGAAATATCCAGGGGACCTATGTCATATCGAATGTTAACCTAAGTTTGCACTGAGTATAGAAAGTTTTTATTAATTTTATGCAATATTTTTTGCAAATTTCATCTATTCTGTTGAAATTCAAGATGCATAATATACAGTCATCTCGTAAAATGAAATGTAGTACACAGTAAAG
>JAILKE010000022.1 GCA_024694125.1 Bacteroidales bacterium | reverse complement strand
CATTTTCACCATGCTCACGCCTGCTGGTCAGCACCTCTTCAGCAGTTAAACCTTGCATTTTTTTGCTCATATTGGGTGCAAAGGTACGAATAAGCGAGCAAAAAGCAAAATCATTTTTGCTTTTTCGAGCGTGAGTACCTTCGAGATAGTGTCACCGATACGTCAAAAAACTGTGTAAAAGCCCCTCAGAGTACCTATAAAATGTTAAAAAGGACAAATTCTTCATTCTTCATTCTTCATTCTTCATTAAAATGATTAACTTTGCACCCGCTTAAAAAGCATTGGACTTGTAGCTCAGTTGGTTAGAGCAACAGACTCATAATCTGGAGGTCATAGGTTCAAGCCCTATCTGGTCCACAATGAAAATCAGCAACTTACGAGAAATCGAAGGTTGCTGATTTCTCTTTTTGCGAACAATTTGCGAACAAAATGATATTTCATGGAACATTGCGCATACCTCCTGAAGGCTCTGGTATCTGCATTTTGTTCGCAAAATCCTCGATTTTTGTTCGCAAAACGTAAAAAACTCCTTATTTGTATCTTATTTCTCTTATTTTCGTACCTTTGTCGCTGGATTTCGCATTCGTGCGATACCCAAAGACATTGTGGACAAGAGAAATGGCGTTCGCTATCTCATTCAAAGACCTCGAAATGTAGGAAGTTTCAAGGAATAATTGTCAGAGAATGGATAAGGTGAGCGTTCACGCGATAGCGTGGGCGGAACTTATCTGACTATTATGGCACTTCCTACAGCCACGAGGGAAAGATATGGATTGTTCACGCTTTCTCTATGCCCTGTGGATTATGAAAGTTTAACGCCCGACGATACAGGAATTCCCGCTTCACGGCGTTTATATAGACAGAAACATTATCAACAAATATCGAAATGAAAACCATGAAATTCTGGAGAAACATCCTCGTGATGACCGCTGCCATGCTCTCCCTCGCCTCATGCAGCAGCGATGATGACAACGATGTCTACGAAGCAACAGAGCTTGGTGGCACATGGCAAAAGGTGTATGACGAAGGCGTGGCCGATGCTGGCACGGTACAGTACACATTCCATCCACAGTCTGTGAATAACGGCACCGTTGATATATTCACCTCCGACTGGGCAGCAGGCGACACCATAGTTTATCGCATCTACACCGTAACGGATGCTGGGCATCTGCATATTTCGCCCAAGCCCGATGACACCTCAGAAGCCCTCACTGTGGATTGCGACATCCGCCGCCTCACCTGCACACAGATGGTTTGGAACAAGCCCGGCACCAATGAGGAAATATCAAGGTTCAAGAAAGTGAAGTGAAATATGAAACAGGCAAAAGCGTTACCCCTTTTCCTTGTTGCGTTCGTCCTCTCTGTTACCGCCTCAGCGCAGAGTTTCGCAGACAAGTTCACCATAGAGTCGGCAGAGACTGTGTTGAACATCGGCGAGCGAATAGAGCGGGGCGAGGTTATCGGTGAGGCAGATTGGGACAGTCTGTTTTTTTCAAATTCTGCCGTTTTTGGATAATCCGCTTGCGCTCGGCAATTTGTGAACAAGTTCACATTGCGCTCGATTACTCGCGGATTGCGGGGGATGGTCCTCGACGGAAACCAATTAAGTGGATTTAAGGGGAAATAAGGTGATTTAAGGGAACACCCTACGAACCCTCTGCTCATCCACCCGAGGTACAATGGCGGTACAAAATTACTCTTAAAGGGGCAAATACGCAATAGGCAAAGAATAAGGTTAGTTAAGCGTAGTTAATTGTAGGACAGCGTTTTACACGATTTGGTTTAAGGTTTGTTTCGGTCTGTTTTGACCTAATTTAATCGGTGAAGAATTCATGTGGTAAAGATAGTAAAATTTTGAACAGATAATTATGGATTTATTGTTTTTCTGTACAAAATTAGCTGTTTTGCGCCGAATTGTAATCAATACAGAGCAAAGTGGCTTCCTTTAATCCTTAAACCATAGTCATTGACCCTTGCTTTTTGCAATATAGGGCAATATATTGGTTAGTTGCGCACATGGTGATGTAGCTATTGCACAATATTGCAAAGTTTGGATTGCAAAATGGGGTAATTTTGAGGGGTTGTTCTATTATGTGGGGAGAAAAATGAACGACCTGCGAAATAAATGCTTATTATTGCACCAAGCAAACTACTAATACTTAAACTGATGAGAAATAAATAGTTGGAGTTTCGCCGCGACCACTGGTGAAACCATTGGGAGTAGAGATGTGCTGGTTCAAGATTTGGGATTTATTATAAAGATGGAAGTATTATATGGAATTATTTTTTTCGGGAGTCAAATTTCGGAGGTAAATAGAAGTTAGTAGTTGCGGGGAGTTGGCAGGAGAATATCCGTTCCTCTCATTTTACTACTATAGGATTTCGTGTTGTCCAATGATCCCTACCCAACGAAAGTGCAACTTCTATTTACTCCTTGACCTCCTGGATGTACCGAACAGCCACCCGTTGTGGCTCCCATGCCAATACACATGACAGCTATGAGTGGTTCTCTCCGTTTCAGCTCATTGTTTTGCCCGATCATTGATGCCGTTGTTCGTCCCGTATCAGCACGGGGATGGGTGCAAGGACTGAAGTGATCCCATACGATGTCGAACACAGTGCTGGACTTCCGGACTACGATGAAAGCAAGATGTATGACCCTGTTGATGGCACTGGCGGCTGTGATGTGCGATGCACATGTTTCGCGTTTCGAAGTGACGTCGGGCCACAACCTGGATGAGAATGAGGGGACCGTCTGGTTCGAGTGGGTAGCTACGAACAGGACGAACAACTACAGGTACAGGCTCTATTCCTACCACAAGAACGGTGGGAGGGGGTTCGATGACCTGCAGGTGGCATTGGACCTGAACCCAATCGATGCCACAAAGGAGGCACAGGTGACCGCCGAGGACCTGAAGGACGAGAACTGCTGGGTGCAGCTCTTCGAGAGGGAGACGCGCGCCATGATGGGCGAGGCCATGTCTGTGATGGACCATCTGCGACGGCTCACGGTCAATGACGTGAAGATGGTGGAGGGACTCTTTGCCAACTATACGGCCAACGACAGGATCATACTCGTAGCGCGGGGGGATTATGTCGTCCCGACGAATTGTTTCGGCAAGGCTCTAAGTGCATTGGACGAAATCATCTGCATGGTGGGCGGGACGCTGACGCTGGAGGGCGACATCTTCGGCAAGCAGAGTGGGCGTGCCTTCCCGATATACACCTTCAGAAGTGAGGTGGCGCAGGCGTGGCTGGAGTACATGAACGCGTACGGGCAACCGTGCCGCATCTACCGGAACGAGGCGGAGGTCACCGACACGCAGGTGCTGTCATTGTCAATGGTCGGAAAAAGATGAATGTGAAATGATGGTCGGTCATTTCACACAATAAACGGGTAATTTCGTACAACGCGCTGCAAAATATTTTGTGGCGCGTTGGATTTTTCTGTATCTTTGCACCGTAAAACTTAATCTGGTAAAAACAAAGATATGGAAACAAAGACAAAGAAAATCCTGTTCATAGGATTCCTGACAGTGGTATTCTGGTTGGCAAGTATGTGCATCTCTTCATTGGTTGACGACCGTAGTATGTTGTCGAACGTCACACAGGAGGAGGTGGCCGAATCGTGGAGCAAGGAGCAGACCCTGGTGGGCCCGATACTGTGTGTGCCTGTGTACCGAGGCACGGAACAGACTCCCTACACCTGCATGTATGTGTTGCCCAATGAGGATAAGGTGGATGCCGACGTGCAGAGCGAGATATTGCATCGTGGCATATTCGACGCCTCGGTGTATCGGGCCAAGATAGCCATGTCGGGCAACTTCGACCTGAGCGACATGGTATTGAGCAAACCTGCATCGGACAATAAAAAAGAGCTGAGGTACGACTGGAGCCATGCCCAACTGATGGTGGCGATAGGCGACAAGCGCGGCATAGAGGAGGGGCTGAAATGCCAATTGGGCGGACAGGAACTGGAGTTGAGCCAGTACTTCAATCGCTACGGTAACGTCGCCCTCGAGCCTGTCTTCGGCTATAACTGCCAGGAGCCTGTGTGCCGTGCGATTGACCTGAGCCAGTCGATAGGAAAGGTGGTGAACTTCGACATGGTGGCCAACCTGAAGGGATCGAGCGCACTGAACATCGCGCCCATCGGCCGAAACTCACAGATCACGGTGCACGGCAATTGCGCCGACCCCAGCTTTGTCGGCATGACGTTGCCCTCTACCCGCGAGGTGACCGATGAGGGCTTCACTGCCACGTGGAAGGTCAACAGCCTGAACCGCAACGACGTCGATCAGGTCTTCACCAGCGTGTCGGAGAGGAAATCCTTCCAGACCGTAGGTGCCCGCCTGCTGGTGCCCGGAGGCCAATACACGCAGACCGACCGCGCGCTGAAGTATGCCTTCCTGGTCATCCTGCTCTCGCTGATGGCTGTCTATGTGGGCGACATGAGCGTGCGTGGCGAGATCAGTCTCTTCAACTATATGTTGATAGGTGCTGCGCTGGTGCTGTTCTACCTGATGCTGCTCTCGTTCGGCGAGTGGATGGGATTCTCGATGGCTTACTTGTTGTCGGCCGTATTGATATTGGGCATGATCATGCTCTACTTCAAGGCCATCGTGCGCAATGGCCGTACCACCCTCGCGGTGTGCCTGTTCATGGCATTGGTCGATGTCTTTGTCTATGTGCTGCTGAGCCTGGAGGAGATGGCTCTGCTGGTCGGTACCATTGGTCTGTTTGTCGTGCTGGGCGCCGCAATGTTCTTCTCTCTGCGAGTATCATCGGACAAGAAAGAACTCAAGGGCACGGAGGGTGCTGAATGATGTGTGATTCTGCTCCCGCCAACTCCAGTGGAGGGTAGGGAAAGATGAAACGAAGTAATTAAAGAGGAGTAAAAGGGACGATACCAATGCGAGCTGTCGAGCAACGCCAGTAGTAGCAAACGTCCCTTTTCCTCCCCTTTTACTCCCCTTTTACTACTCTTTTCCTTCCTTTTTACTCCCCTTTTACTCCCCTTCTTTACTTGTATCTGATCAGGAAAGGCGTAGAATGTTTGGAGTATTCAAAAGAATTGATTACCTTTGCGCCGATTATTGTCCCCCCTCTATACTATGGAATGGCTTAAGATATCCACATCAACCGAACTGGTGCGCGTCCAGACAGATGATATCGTTTTCGTCGCTGCCGACGGAAACTACTCCGATATGTACCTGTTCGACGGTAAACCCTACAAGATGACTTTCCAGTTGCACTACTTCGACGAGGTGTTCCAGACCCTGCGTGACAATTTCTTCGTCCGTGTGGGCAAGAGCCTCATTGTAAATAAAAACTATATCAGTATAATCAATATCACTGCCCAGGAGCTGCGCCTGAATGGCCAGGCACTGCGTTGCGATTTCCGACTGAAGGCCTCGAAGGAGGCTCTCAAGGACCTTAAGGCTCGGATGGAGCAGGAAGGAGATGCCCTATGAACAATATAGAACCAGAGATGGAGAAACCCATCATCATCATCGAGGAACGTCCCGAATCGGAGCCCAATCAGGGACCTGGCGAAGTGCCTGTCATCAATGTCGAGCGCTCGGACCCGAAACCCTCGCCCCAGCCTGTGCGTACGCATCGGCGCCGGTTCTGGGTGGCTGGCGGTGCACTGGTGGCTGTGTTGGGCTGCATCAGCGTGTGGGCCATATGGAGGTACTATCGTGACTATGTGAACATCGGCGTGCCGGTGTCGGTCTCGTCGAACGAGAACATCTCCAAGCTGCAGGCGCCCGTCGATCAATCGGTCCAGCCCGAAGTGACGGTCCGGTATGACTCGGTCCTGGGCGTGGCGATGAACATATACGCGATGCAGGGCCTGCGCGCCGAGATATCGATGCACGAACCGGACACTGCCGACATGGATGTTTATCTGTACAGCCGTTGCGCGGACTATCACAAGGACTTCTCGATCATCGGCGATATGGTGATCGGGGGAGAGGAGATAGAGACTGCCGAGAGTAACCGCAAGGGATACTTCGCCGCCGATCAGGATAACTTCGTCATAGGCATAGCCCGTGATAATAAAGTCAAGCAGTATGCCATGGAGAACGGCGGCTGTTTCTTCCGCCAGTATATCCTGCTGTCGGACCGCACCATTCCTCGCTCGTTCTATCTGCATGGCAAGGTGGAACGCCGTGCCTTCGGACGTATGGCCAATGACAAGATATACTATATTGCAACGCTGCACAAGGAGACGATGTGGGACTTTGCCGACGCGCTCCGCGAATATGGCTTCGTCGATGCTATCTATATCACGGGCGGCTACGACTATAGTTTCTACCGTTCTGCCGATGGCTCGCGCCACGACATCAGTGACCCTGCCCGATACCCGCACAAGTATCCCGGCCATGTGCCGTGGGTCGTATTCCGTCGTCGATAAATGATTGCTCCCACTCGCCGAGGTCGTTTGACTGGCGAGTGGGAGCCTTGCTGTTAATTCTAAATGAATAGCTCTTTGAGGATATCGACCGACTTGATGTTGCCCATCTCGGGCAGATGGATACGCAGGAAGGTGAGCATCATGTCGAGCAGGGTATTGCGTTGCTCGCGCGTCAGGTGCAGGTCGTCCAGGTGCGAGAAATCGGTGTCCAACAACTGGTGTAGCCATACGGTCGATTCGGCTGTCAGGTAGTAGGGATGATAGATGGGACCGCGGGTGTAGATGCCCTCGCTGATGTCGAACTGCATCCCTGGCTGGTAGGTCGAGTTATCGACATGGAAGCCAATGAGGTAGCTGAGCCTGGTGGTGAAGACCAGATGGAAATTGGCACTGCCCGATTCGGCTAATTGCAACAGCTCGACCGACTGCCTGACGAACTGCCAAAGGCGGGCATTGGCCTCTACCTCGCGTATCGTCTTGTCCAGCAACTCGGCCATGTACATGCATTGCGACGTCTTGCCCGGGTCGGACATGCTGAGGGTGTAGGGCGAGAGCAGGAGCTGCGCCTCGCGTATCTGCTGTATCTCCTGTCCTGGTCTGCCCTCCAGTATCATGTCGAGCACGGACAACGGGGCGTAGAGCATGCGCTGCCCTCCGCTGCGGCGCAGACGGCTGATGGTGACGCGGCAAGTGATTTTGCCCAACTGCTCTGTATAGATATGTACGAACTGCGATCGGTCGTTGTATGGTATGGTACAGAGCACAATGCCTTGAGTTTTGGTAGTTTGATTTGTCATTTCAAGGCACAAATGTACTGAAAATGGCTCGAATATTCAAGAATTTTGCAAAAAAAAGAGATAAAATTCGTGAAATTCAGAAAAATGTATTATATTTGCACCCGCAAATGATGCAAGCAGTGACCATTCTCACTTAAAGTCCTGACTACGAGAGCAGGCAAAGCTGGCTAATGCAATTGGCGGCGCGCAGCCAGATCGGTTTTATCAAGGTCTCTCCTTCGCAGAAATGCATTATATTTCGAATCAAAAATCAAAAAATAAAACTACAACAATGGCAAATCACAAGTCATCAAAGAAGAGAATCAAGCAGACTATCACCAAGAATGAGAGCAATCGTTACTACGGCAAGATTACTCGTAACGCTATCCGTAAGTTCCGCGCTTCAACCGATAAGGCTGAGGTTGAAAAGCAGCTCCCAGTCGTAAGCTCGATGCTCGACAAGTTGGCTAAGAAGGGCGTAATTCACGCTAACAAGGCTGCCAACCTCAAGAGCAAGTTGGCTAAGCAGGTCAACAAAATTGCTTGATACTCCTGTAGTATAGCATACCTCCCCACTTAACCTATTTAGGGTTTAGTGGGGTGGTCCTTTTATTTTTACGCGCGCGTGCGTAGCGCGTACGAGCATTAGTTAATAAAAACTGCCGCCATCTTTCAGTGGCACTCAGGCAGAATTGTCAATAAAGTCACATAAAACGTAAATCTATTCCTTACACCTTATGTCCGAGATTCAAAACAACTACGACGCCAGTCATATCCAAGTCCTCGAAGGCCTCGAGGCAGTGCGTAAACGCCCAGCTATGTACATTGGCGATACCAGTGTCAAGGGTCTGCACCACCTGGTCAGCGAGGTAGTCGATAACTGTATCGACGAGGCATTGGCTGGCTATTGCAACGATATTCAGGTATTTATTATGCCGGGCAACTCTATCAAGGTAATCGACAACGGTCGAGGTATCCCTGTAGATGAACACCCGAAGGAGCACCGTTCTGCCCTCGAGGTAGTAATGACTGTGCTGCACGCCGGTGGTAAGTTCGACAAGAATACATACAAGGTATCTGGCGGTCTGCACGGTGTAGGTGTAAGTTGCGTAAACGCTCTCTCTGACCAGTTTACTGCTATCGTTCATCGTCAGGGTCATATCTATCGTCAGGATTATGCCTATGGCAAACCATTGGCCCCTGTAGAGATTATCGGTGACGCTGAGGATACTGGTACTACCATTATCTTCCACCCGGATGACTCTATCTTCACCGAGACTACCTATGAATGGGACCGCCTGGCTGAACGTCTGCGTGACCTGGCTTACCTCAATACCGGTATCCGCCTTACGCTCACAGACGAGCGTCCTGAGGCTATGCAGCCTGATGGCAAACCATTGAGTCAGACTTTCTACAGCACTCAGGGTCTCAAGGAGTTCGTCAAGTGGATGGACGAGAGCCGTACTCCGCTCATTCCAGACATCATACACCTGGTTACAGAGAGCGATGGCGTACCAGTAGAGGTTGCCCTTACATACAATACGGGTTACTCTGAGACCATCCATTCATTCGTCAACAACATCAATACTCACGAAGGTGGTACTCACCTGGATGGTTTCCGTTCGGCTTTGGGTTCTTCGCTCAAGGAATACGGTAACAAAGAGAAGATGTTCGAGAAGGCTAAGGTCGATATCAAGGCTGAGGACTTCAAGGAGGGTCTGACCGCCGTAGTCAGTGTCAAGGTTGCTGAGCCGCAGTTCGAGGGTCAGACCAAGACCAAGCTGGGTAACGTCGAAGTTCGTCCTGCCGTAACCAAGGCTGTGCGCAATGCTATGGACAATTACCTGGAGGAGCATCCAGAGCAGGCTCATCTCATCATCGAGAAGGTTATCCTGGCTGCCCAGGCTCGTGTAGCTGCCCGTAAGGCTCGCGAGAATGTGCAGAAGAACTCCCGTCTGACCGGCGGTGGTCTGCCTGGCAAACTGGCTGACTGTTCGAGCAAGAACCCCGAGGAGTGTGAGATCTTCCTGGTCGAGGGTGACTCGGCAGGCGGTACTGCCAAGACTGGCCGTAACCGTATGTTCCAGGCTATCCTCCCTCTGCGTGGTAAGATCCTGAACGTTGAGAAGGTTCTCATTCACAAGATGCTGGACAGCGAGGAGATTCAGAACATGTTCCGTGCCTTCCGCGTGAACTTGCGTGAGGACAAGACCCTCGACGTAACCAACCTGCGCTACCACAAGGTCATCATCATGACCGATGCCGATGTGGATGGTGCCCACATTGCTACGTTGATCCTGACTCTCTTCTTCCGCTATATGCGCCCACTCATCGAAGGTGGTTATGTCTATATTGCTCAAGCTCCTCTCTACAAGTGCTCTATCGGCAAGGTTGAGGAGTATTGCTGGGACGATGCCGAACAGCGTACATTCTTCCAGAAGTATGGCCAGGGCAAGGAGGACAAGATCAAGGTACAGCGATACAAAGGTCTGGGTGAGATGAACAATGAGCAGCTCTGGGATACTACCATGGATCCTGCTCACCGCCGCCTGAAGAAAGTCAACATCGAGGATGCTATCTCGGCCGACCAGACTTTCTCTCTCCTGATGGGCGAGGATGTTGCTCCACGTCGCGACTTCATTGAGAGCCACGCAACATACGCTACCATAGACGCTTAACTTTTAGAGCGAGCAACTAACTCACTGCGTGAGTCGTTGCTCGCTCTAAAAGTGTTAATACTCGCTTCGCTCGTGTTAAGACTGCGTGTTAAAATTCGCTAGCGCTTATGTTAATACTCGCTTCGCTCGTGTTAAGACTGCGTGTTAATATTCGCTTGCGCTCATGTTAATACTCGCTTCGCTCGTGTTGCGCTCCCGAAACAATCCTAACTTGTTATCTTTCGCGTGAAGAAATAATAATGGCGCGTCGAGATTCAGTTCTCGGCGCGCCATTTTTCAATTCTCAATTTTCAATTTTCAATTTTCAAATTTCAATTTTCATTTGAGCATAGAATCGACCAATGCTTCGAGTTGAGGGATGTCCTCGTCGCGCATAGTAGATTTGATGCTGATGACAGGTTCGAGGATGGTGACGTTCTTGAGAGGTTCAACGAGCGTGCGCATAGCCTTGGCGGCAGCGGGAGCCCAGGTGCCGTTCTCAACCAGGCCAACTGTGGCATTCTGGAAGGCCTTCATCTGCAACTTCCAGAGGAACTGGTGCATAGGAGGGAAGACGTCGCCGTCGTACGTAGAGGCGCACAGGATGACCTTGCGCATGCGGAAGGCATCTTCGATTACCTCTGCCATATCTTCGCGGCACAGGTCAGCTACGACGACTTTGTTGGCGCCCTTGGCCTCGAGCATCTCGCCCAGGCGACGAGCTACGCGGGCAGTGTTGCCATGTATGGAGGCGTGGGCTACGAGTACGCCGTCGGTCTCGATTTCGTTGCTGCTCCAGATGTTGTACAGGTGCAGTGCTTCGGTCAGGCCTTTACCTTCCAGTTCAGGGCCGTGCAGTGGGCAGATGGTCTGGACGTCCAAGTTTTTGACCTTCTTGAGCAATGTGCTGACAGGGTTGGCATACTTGCCGCAGATGTTGAAGTAGTAGCGGCGAGCCTCGCATGCCCAGTCATCTGGTTCTGCACCCTTGACGCCGAACTTACCGAAGGCATCGGCGCTGAACAGCACCTTGTCCTCGGGGCAGTAGGTGACGATCACCTCGGGCCAATGGACCATAGGAGCGGAGAAGAACTGTAGGGTATGTTGGCCCAATGAGAGGGTCTCGCCCTCCTTGACAGCCTGAGTCTTGCCCATATTGGCGGCAGGATTGAATTGAGCCAGGAACTGCAGGGCTTTGGCCGATGCAACGATGGTGGCATCGGGGTAAGCCTGGCGGAAGGCCGAGATGCTGCCCGAGTGGTCGGGCTCCATATGCTGTACTATGAGATAATCAGGTTGGCGGCCTTCGAGGGCATTCTCGAGTTTGTGGAGCCACTCCTGAGTCTTGCGTGGGTCAACGGAGTCCATTACGGCGATTTTCTCGTCGCGGATCACGTAGCTGTTGTAGCACATACCTTCGGGCGTGACGTACTGGCTCTCGAAGAGGTCTAAATCGGCGTCGTCGCAGCCGATGTAGCGGAAATTTGCTGGTAACATATTGTTTTAGATTGTGTTTAGAGGTCTGGAAGCAAATTATTGCTTGGTTCATATTGTGCAATGCGACCAGAAGAGGTTCGCGTTGCGGTGCAAAGATAGTTAGAATTTGGACGATTTCCAAATTTTATCTCCTTATTTTTATTGCAATTAGCAATAATTAATCAAGTTTGGGGAGTAGCTTCATGTACCATTCCCTGTGGGAGGTTACCAAATCCGTGCCCGTTTGTCGGCAGGCAGGTATAGGCTGTCCGATGGTTGGATGTCGAAGGCCTCGTACCAGGCATCAATGTGGGGCAGGGCGCCGTTGACGCGAGTCTCGTTGGGTGCATGCGGGTCATTCTTGAGCAGGAATTCGAGGAAAGCCATTCTGTTGTTCCTCGCGTACATCCGGGCATAGCTCAACAGGAATAGCTGTTGGGCATTGAACCCGCCTATAGTCCTGTTCACGCCAGCCTGTTGCATGGCCTGCATGGCGATGTTCAGTCCGCCGTTGTCGGCGATGTTCTCGTTCAATGTCTGCCATCCGTTGACCTTCTTGCCATGGACGCGCTGATGGTTGAAGTGGCGTGCCAGGACGCGAGTACGACGTTTGAAGGCTCGACGGTCGGCCCTCTTCCACCAGTTGTGCACGTTGCCCTTGCTGTCGAACTGGCTGCCACTGCGGTCGTATCCGTGGGTCAGTTCATGTCCGATGACCACGCCGATGGCGCCGTAGTTGATGGCTTCGTCAGCCTCGGGGTCGAAGAATGGTGGTTGCAGTATGCCGGCGGGCAGCACCATGATGTTCTTGCTGGGGGAGTAGAAAGCATTGACCGTCTGTGGTGGGTTTGTCCAATAGTTGGGATCGACCTTCCGGTTCAGTCCTTGCTTGACCGATTCATCGAGGTCGAATTGCTTGATACTGGCTATGTTGTCCACCAGGCTTTTGTTCCGTCTGATGTCCAGCTGGTTGAAGTCGGGCCATTGGTCGGGGTAACCCACCAGGAACTGCATCTGGTCCAGTTTGTGCAGTGCGGCCTGGCGTGTGGTGGGTGTCATCCATGTGTTGTGTTCCAATCGTTCGCGGAACGTCTGACGTATCTGTTCTGCTATGCGTCGCATCCTTTCGCGGCTCTCGGCCGTGAAGAATCGATCGCAGTAGAGCTTGCCCATAGGCATGTTCAGTATTTGGGACAATGTCATGGCGCTCAATGTCTTCAATGGTTCGTCGGCTTTCTTGCCTATCATCGAGTATTCAAAGTCCAACCGTTGCCGCCTCATCGTTTGGGTCATGTAGGGCGCGAAGGCATAGAGCAGACGCAGTTCGGTGTGGCTCTTCAGTGCTTCCAGGTCTCCCTCTTGCAGCAGTCTGTTGGCAATGCGGAGGGATTTTTTGTTCGTCACATTGACTATGCGTACGTCCATTGGGCCGTTGCCCGAACTGAATAAGGTGGTCCAAAGGATGGCGGGGTAATCGGTGCGTAGTTGCTGTGGAGATATCTTGTGTATCAGGTCCTTGTATTCCGAACTGGCGAACATCTGTCTGTAGGCGTTGGCCAAAGCATGCTCGATGTCGTAGGCCTTTTGTGCCCGGCGTCCGGCCTCCTGTGGTGTATAGCCTATGGTCTCAAAGACGCTTCGGCCGTAGTCCATGAACGCCTGGCGCACGGCGCGCGTTTTCTTGGAGCGCCCGAAGTGATAGTTCGAGTGGATCAATAGACCGGGCCACGTTGTCATGACGATGTTGCTGTCGGCCTGCGCCATGTCGGGCCCGATGGCCCAGTTGACCAGTGAGGCATTCACTCCGATTTGGTCCAGTCGGGCCATCACTTGCTGCAATTCAGCCACTGACTTGGCCTGGCGTATCTCCTGCAGATAGGGCTGCAGTGGCCGTATGCCGTCGGCGTTGCGTTGGGCGGTATCGCTGTATTGCTGATAGACGGTGCGCAGTTTGTCCCCGATGCTGTTGGGCTCCTGCCGTTGTGTCAGCAGGTCGGTCAGTATGCGCCCCAATCGGGCATTGACGGAGTCCTGGCAGTCCACGAATGCTCCGTTTCTGTGCTGGTCATCGCGCAGTGGGTGTGTTGCTGTCCAATTGCCGGTGGCATATTTGACGAAGTTGTCACCCGGCTTGACCTCCGGCATCATGTTCTGGGTGGAATAGCCCTTGCCCTGTCCCCATGTACACAGTGGCAGGCACAATAAGATAAGTGGTAATAAGATTTTCTTCATTGGGTCAATGTCGTTAGCTGTCCCCAAAGGTACGCATTTTTCACAGAGATTGGACCAATCATTGCTTAATATTAAATTATTTTAACGAAAGGAGCCTGCTGTGCGGCTGTTGTGCCTGGTCTTGTAGGCACAACAGCCGGATCTGTTTTATCGTTTTTCGTTTTTTTTCGTTTTCGTTATCGTTTTTTCGTTTTCGTTATCGTTTTCGTTATTATTAGTGTTCGAAGACATATTCATTCCATTTCGTTTGGTCTGCCATCGGAGTGCGGTTGTTGTACGATAGGGTAGGGCACACCAATCGCACACCGATCGCATTCCAATCGCACACCAATCGCACTCTCAACGTACCTTCATCATTGGGGTTATTGTACAATGTGCGATATATCACAATGACCCTGTGCAAGGTTTGGCGCAGTCATTGGCAATGGTTATGGCGAGAGGGTGGTAGGGGGTGATTGTGTTGCACAATGTGGGTGTAGAGTTGTATAATGTCTGAGCGGTGTTGTACGATGGACCATCGGACAGAATCCCGCCGCTGACTATCGGACATAAATATCAATGACACAGGGTCAAAGACCGTTTTTTAGCCCGATGTACTCGAGTGCGGTCTTTGACCCTGATAGGTCATTGTTGTGCAATGAAATAGGGGATGATTCCGACTTGTTGCGCGCTGCCTATTTACTTCAGTTGGTACAGCCCGCCCGGACAGTTGCGAATGTGGTCCTCCAGCTCCAGGGCAAGCAGTTCCTCCAGCAGTTGGGCCTGCTCCATGCCGGTCAGGTCGCGCAGTTGCGACAGGCGCAGGTCGCCGTGCTGGCGCAGCATCGTCACGATGCGCTGGCCGTTGGGGGAGAGGTTAGGGTCGTCGAACGGGATGACCGTCTGTACTGCCTTGGTTGCCTTTTTCTTGTCCGATATCCACCCCAGGGATTCGAGCATGTCCTTGGCGGACGTGATCAGGGCAGCGCGGTTCAGGCGTATCAGCCGGTTGCAACCCTTGCTTCGGTCGTCGCCCACGCGGCCGGGGAAGGCGTACACCTCGCGGTTGTAGTCGATGGCTATCGAGGCTGTCACCAGGCTGCCGCCCTTCTCGCGGCTCTCGGCCACCACCACGGCATCGGACAGACCGGCTATGATGCGGTTGCGCGCCAGGAAGTTGCCCGCTATCGGTTCTGTGCCGGTCATGTACTCGGTCACTACAGCGCCGCCCCGGTCTATCATCTCAGCTGCCGTACGTCGGTGCATCGAGGGGTAGATGCGGTCCAGGCCGTGCGCCACTACGCCCACGGTGGGTATGCCCAGGTCCAATGCCGCCTGGTGCGCCGAGATGTCGATGCCGAAGGCCAGACCACTCATCACGACCAGGTCGGGGACCTCCGCCTTCATGTCGGCCAGCAGCCTTGCCACCATGTCGCGTCCGTATTGTGTACACGCGCGCGTACCTACTATACTAATGGTGTGAGCGCTGTCCAGGTCGGCGTTGCCCAGTCTGTACAGCAGCATGGGGGCATCGGGACAGTGTTGCAGTCGTCGGGGATAACCTGCCTGACCCAGTATCATTGGGCGGATGTGGTGGTCGTCCATGAAACGCATTTCCTGTTCGGCGCGTTTCATCAGTTCCGGCCCGCGGCTCTGCAGTATGCATTGACCCACACCCTGCAGCACCTTGAGCGATTTGTCCTCGGCTTCGAGCACCGCGCGCGCCGACCCGAAGGTCTCGGTCAGCAACCGTGCCTTGACTGCCCCTATGCCGCGTATGCTGGTGAGCGCTATCAGGTATTGGAGCTCGTCGTTCATTTCTTCTCTTCTTGTGGCAGGTATTGCGCAAAGTATTCTGCTATCTCCTCGCCGCGGGTCAGTACCCCGTCCACCACGCATACGCAGTGCACCTCGGCGGTGATGCAGAGTTTGCCGTCGCTCTTGCGGTATATCTCTTGATCAAAAATGTAACGTACGCCCGTGCGACGCAGGTTCAGGCAGGAGATGAATGCCTCGCCTCCGTGCAGCGATGCCTTGTAGTTGATCACTATCTTGGATACCATCACGTCGATGCCGCGACGGTGCCAGTCGTAGAAGCTCTGCCCCACACTCTCGATGAATTCATGACGTGTCACCTCCAGATAATGCTGGTAGTTGGCGTTGTTTACTACTCCCTGCGCGTCACATTCGTAGTCGCGGGCCTTCAATTCGGTCTGAAATATGAAATTTTTCATGTTCGATGTCTTTAATTCGGCCACAAAGGTAGGTATTTTTGGCCAAATTGCAAAGGAAAGTTGTCAAAAAATAGGGTTTTTGACCCCATTTGTGCATTTTTTCGCAAAAAAGTTAGAGAAAAATTTGGAGGCAATGGAAAAACCCGCTATCTTTGCACTCGCTTTCGCCTCAGAAGTGAAAGCAACAAGATCTTTGAAAGAGTGAAACTTTAGACAATAGTCGAAGTGAAAGTCTTGGCTGGCTTGTCCAGCAAAGTACTTTTTCTTTAGACAAATAGGTGCTATGGAAACATAGCAGTGCAAGCAAAATCAACCAAGTCAATTCAAACAAGTCTCTAAGTCCCGAATGGGACGGAAAAGATATTTTACAACGAAGAGTTTGATCCTGGCTCAGGATGAACGCTAGCGACAGGCCTAACACATGCAAGTCGAG
>JAILKE010000076.1 GCA_024694125.1 Bacteroidales bacterium | reverse complement strand
GTCCGCGGGAATACAGGCGGGGGTGTAAGCCCCCGCTTTCACGTATTGAGCGAGGAGATTGTATCGAGCGCCGAAGGTGCGACAGAATTTATAGGGGGCGTAAGTCCCCGTAACGCTGGAGAGTATTTTGGTTTTGGTTATCCGTTTTCGTACGAAGTTATATCTCCTCGCAGAGGGAAAGGAGTGTAAGAGAGTTTTTCGTGTTCCCTTAAATAATGAACGTTGTACAAAAAAAAGTTTCGCAAGTAGCAACTACCTGCGAAACTTTTATATTCAATGGGGGGAATCCTTTGTACTTGGTACTTTGTCCCTTTGTACTTAGAACGTCCCTTTGTACTTCAAACGTCCCTTTGTACTTACAACGGTTTAATCATGAACGTGAACGTACGGTTCTCGTAAGGGAGGCGGTACTGAGGCAGAGGCCAGGCGCCCCAGCTGTTCACACAACCCAGGCCCATCTGAGCCTTGTCGATGCAGAGATGAGTGAGCGGCGAAGGATCGACGTCAGGCGAATGGAGATTGCGTTTGTTCTCACCCTCGTCCAGGCTCTGCTGCGAGTAGTGCAGCGCCGAGGCAGAGAATGGAGCAGCCGCAACGATGCGGATGCCACGCTGGGCAGCATTGCGCACCTCCAGCCAGCGGAGATCGACGTGGTTGCCATTCTCCTGAGGACGGATATAGGGATAGAACTGCTCCGATACCGTGCTGTGATATACGCCCAGGAACTCCGAGTCCTTGCGGTCGCTGTACGTCTCGACAGGGCCGCGGCCATAGTAGGCAATCTGCTCGAAGCCAGCAGGCATAGCCATCTGCATGCCGAAGCGGAACATCTCCGACACCTTGGCACCCTCCGTGGTGGTCATCTGCTCATCCACACGCAGGGCACCGTCGGCGAGGAAGGTGTAAGTGAGCAGCAGTTTGGCGCTGACCGATGGCATATCGTACGATGCCACCGCAACGGCAGTCGAGTCCGTGACAGACATCTTGAAGTCAGTCAGTTTCAGTTCAGGAGCACGCCATACGGCGAACTTCTTCTGCAGACCTGCGCCGAAGTCATTGTCCGTTGGAGCGCGCCAGAAGTTAGGCGTGAGCGCCGAACCATCGGCCAGAACCGATACACCTGCCACTACATAACGCTGCAGCCAACCGGTCTGGGCATCGAAAGCAGCCTCGAACGAAGGACCGCACATCAGGTGCTTGCCACCCTCGGTGCGAGTGGTACGCACAGGTTGCTTGGCAAGGCGGGCACTGTGCACAGGCTGAGCCGCTGGGCAGAAGGTCTCGGCCTTGCCGCCGCGCAACTTCAGCTGCTGCTTGGCGACGACATGACCGGCAGGGAGCAGGTCACTGTTGCGGCGCTGCTTGTAGTAGAGATTCAGCATATACTCGGCACCGTCATCAGGCAGTTCGCCCACGTTGAGCGATACGTTACCCTTCTGCTGTGGGCCGGCAGTGATCTTGTCGCACACGCCCGAATTGACGGGTTCGCCATCGCGCAGCAGCGTCCACTCCATGCGGATGCCGGACAGGTCGGTGTAGAAGTTCTCGTTATAGACCTTGAGCTGGCACATGCTGCCCGAGCGGTTGGTCATTGTGGTCCAGATATTCTGGTAGTAGTAACCCACCTCGTACATGTGAGGGTTGGGCACACGGTCGGGCGAGATCAGACCATTGTCGCAGAAGTTTCCGTCCGTGGCATCCGTGGCATTGAAGTCGCCACCGTACGCCCATATCTGACGGCCCTTGTCGTTGGTCCAACGGATGGACTGATCGACGAAGTCCCAGATGAAACCGCCCTGCAGGTTCGGGTACTTGCGGATCAGGTCCCAGTACTCCTTGAATCCACCGATGCTGTTGCCCATGGCGTGAGCGTATTCACACTGGATGAATGGGCGCGTCATCGAGGGGTTCTTGCCGTAGTCCTCCATACGCTTGTAGTCGGCATACATCGGGCAATAGACATCGGTCGTGGCATCCTGCAGCGTGATCTTCTTGCGCCAGATGCCGTCCAGCGTACCCTCGTACTGGCACAGGCGGCTTGGATCCTCGGCCTTGACCCACTTGTAGGCATCGACGAAGTTAGGACCGAAGCCAGCCTCGTTGCCCAGACTCCAGAAGAGGATCGATGGGTGGTTGAAGTTACGCTGCACGTTACGCTGGTTGCGTTCCAAGTGAGCCTGGTGGTAGTCGGCACGTTCGGCCAATGTATGTTCGCCGTAACCCATGCCGTGGCTCTCCAGGTTGGCCTCGGCCACCATGTAGATACCGTACTTGTCGCACAGGTCATACCAGTAGCTGTCGTCGGGATAGTGGCAGGTACGCACGGCATTGATGTTGAACTGCTTCATGATGCGGATATCCTGCAGCATGCGTTCGCGGCTCACCACATATCCGCCGTCCGGGTCAAGCTCGTGACGGTCGGCACCCTTGATCAGGATTGGTTTGCCGTTCAGGAGCAACTGGGCGTTCTGCACCTCGACCTTGCGGAAACCTACCTTGACAGGCACCACCTGCACAGCCTTGCTGCCGCTCATCACCGATGCACGCAGGGTGTAGAGGTAAGGGGTCTCGGCAGTCCACTTGTATGGGTTATTGACCTTCAGGATCACGTCGTTGCCCTTGGTCGTAGCGCTGACTATCTTGTGACCGTCGGCATCCTCCAGCTGCAGGTGAACCTGCTCGCCCGGAGCATCCACATGGATCTGCAGACTGCCGTGCTCGTAGTTGGCATCCAGGTCCGGAGTCACGCGGATGTCCTGTATGTGGTGCTTGGGCTGGGCATAGAGCCAGCAGTCGCGATGTATGCCCGTGTAGCGGAAGAAGTCCTGGCACTCCAGATACGTGCCGTCGCACCAACGGAAGACCTGCATGGCGATGAGCGCCTTCTGTCCTGGCGTGACGAACTTTGTCAGGTCGAACTCAGCCTCCAGTTTGCTGTCCTCGCTGTAGCCCACGAACTTACCATTGACCCACAGGTAGAAACAGCTCGACACGCTGCCGAAGTGGGCTATGACCTGCTGTCCTTTCCACGATGCAGGGATCTGCACCTCGTGGCGGTAACATCCTACCCAGTTATTGTCGGTCGGGACCGTAGGCGGCGTATTGGGATGCTGACGAGCCCACGCATATTGTGAATTGACATAGATTGGATCTCCGGCATCGTTCAGTTCCCAGCAACCTGGCACTGGCATGGTGCGCCACGACGAGTCGTCGTGTCCTACCTGGTAGAAGTTCTTGCTGTAATCGACGGCATCACGCTGCCACTTGAACTTCCAGTCTCCATTGATGCTCAGATAATTGCCCGAGGCCTCAGGCTCCTGTCGCGAAGCTGCCTCCGACTCATAACCGAAGAAGTGTGCATGCATCGGCATTCTGTTCAACTGATTGACTGCCGGATCTTGCCACTCGGTATAGGTTTGCGCGGTGAGAGCCATTGCAGCTGTCGCCAACGCCATACTACTAAAAAGTTTTTTCATTACTCACAGTATTAATTGGGGTTTTGGATAATATGCAAATACATTAAGTGGACCTCTTTCGGTCTATGCCGCAAATATAATCATTTTTTTTGGATATCTCTCCTTTTTCCTCCCGTTTTTTTGTATTGGCACCAATCTAAAACGTGTGCACTCGATTATTTGCTATCTTCTTCGGACGAAATGAACTCCGTTCGAAGACGAACTCCGTACAATAACGATAACGAAAACGAAAAATCCGCTTCTACCTGCCATCTTATTTAAGGGAACACGAAAAACTCGAAATAGGCGAAAAGCTCTATCGGAGTCTTTCCTCTGCTTTAATTTTTCTCCATTAATCATCATTAATAAGCATTAATTCAGTCAGTTGAGGCGTGAATCTTCAATGAATTCAAATTAATCTTCTCCATTAATTATAATCAATATCACCGAATTGAACAAATTCATACAAACCATTTTCGTCGTTTTAGTTATTTTTGCGTTCTAAAAAATTAAACGAATTGATAACGAAAACGATAAACTTCGTACGAAAACGTATAACCAAAACCAAAATACTCTCCAGCGTTACGGGGACTTACGCCCCCTATAAATTCTGTCGCACCTTCGGCGCTCGATACAATCTCCTCGCTCAATACGTGAAAGCGGGGGCTTACACCCCCGCCTGTATTCCCGCGGAC
>JAILKE010000068.1 GCA_024694125.1 Bacteroidales bacterium | reverse complement strand
ATTTCGGCATTAATGTTATTTTTTTATGAAATTTATAACAAGTTTTGTAACAGAAGTTAATAGTGTACCCTATTTATATCTTTAGTTATGTGTAATCCTTCCATACAGGAAGACTGCCATGTTGCTTCATGCATATCATCAGTGTCTTGGTCTGGTGTACGATAATAAAGACTTTTAGTTGGGTCAAGAATTTGTAAACTAATTATGATTCTTTTTTTATTCTCATCATCTATTCGTTCTTTGTTGCCGCTCGGATTCATATTGAATTGAGTTCGTACGATAGAACTTGCAGAACAACCCTTCTTTTTCTTGATATAATCCTGGATTAGCAATTGCTTCATCAATTCCGTTAATACGGCAGTTGGACGGCCAATCCATTTGAGATTGCAATATTTATTCTTCCCACTGAATAAATCGACAAAATCATCTGCACTTTGGGGATTTGTTATCCACTCCCAAGTTTGCCATAATTGCATAAGCCGATTGATGCGTTTTACTTTGTGTGGACCATCCGGATAATCGTAGTCAAGCGTGTAGAATATATCCTTTGAGGGCTTGTTTTTGTGAGGTTTGGCTTTTTTAGGATGTATTGCATCTTCAATTTCTTTGCTCAATCTAAGAGGCGAATTAAAGTATTCGGCCATCCAATCGACCAATTCGGTCTCGCATGATGGGATACCTTTGGTTATAATACTTTCCATTTCCTTGCAGACCATATTACCATATAGTAGATGTACTCTATCATATAATATCCGAGGAAGAGAAGCTTGATAATAATAATCCTTTACACACGACAATCCGCATATAACCATGTATAGCCGCATGGCGATAGCTGCCTTTATTTCCTCATCGCTTTGCATTGTGGCCCACTGCTTTTTATATATATACAATGTGTCAGTCCACAAACTTTTACAATACTCGGTCGAATCCTCACTGTGGTGCGTCAAGATATAGTCCAATGCAGTTGCTGTATCATAGAATAATTGTTCGGGTGTTAATAACAAGGTAGAATGAGAAGTAAAAAAGACGTCATGTATGATATGGCTCAATTTGTAGAGCACATGTTCTCGGAAATGGTTTCTAATCAGGTCACGATGGTTTTGTAGGAATTCTGTCATTTTTTCCAATTTTAACTTTTTCAAATACATCATCAAGCCAAGTTATCAAATCAAAGTCACTTGTATTTCTTTCTGGCTTAATATAATCTTTATAATTTGTTATTACAATGTCGTTCATTGGATATTTTGCAATAATATCTTCGTTACATTTGTACTCGCCGTAGTCTCGGAACTTGACTAATAAATCAAATGCATTATCAGAACACATTGTAACGACTGTCGAAAGTTGTTTGAGCTTTTCGTTGTCGGTCTTTTCGTAAACATTCATTGTCGTAGATCCGCTAATGGCATTGTAATTATCCAGATAGTTGGACAAATCACTTATCATTTTAGATATAGGCCTTGGAATACGAGCAGTTGGACTGCGATTGATATTGACATATTGAAACGTAAAGGACTCTATAGTATCGCCATGATTAATGGTCCGACAGTCTATGAAGTCTTCGAATTTTGTTTTTTCTGATTTAACTTTAATTTCTGTCTGAATGCCCAGTTCCATGAGAAGATTATGGCTCCGAAAGAAGTCCTCTAAACTATTCTTTATGATGCTCGTCTCAGATTTCCATGAGGAAGTTTTTTCTATAGCTATTTGACATCTCCCGTCACGGTAATCGATTATTACGTTCCCGCTTGGGTAACTGTATTGAAGCTGACTTTCACCATCTTTTGTCCTGTCGCTGTTATCTTGGGGCAAGCTGATGATGTTATGCTTTTCTTTGTTATGAACGCGAATTAAAGCTATCCCATTTTCATTCCTTAGCACGCAATTGGGAATATGTTCTCTTTCGCCGCCTTGTCTTGTCCGGAATAAATTAATCTCGCTTCCTGCTTTACCTATTGTTTCCCCAATATAGTAATTGGGGTACTTTAGGATTGGCTTGTCTTCCTTCGCATTAGAGTAAAAGTCTACTGAAGGTTCGACCGTCAAACAAATGTTGTGAATGATGTAATCGTTCATTTGTAATTATAGGGATTGTATATTTTTGTAATGCATATTGTATGCATTGTTTTTATTGTAAATGTTTATTTGAATGTTTTTGAATAATGATTTGTCCATTATCTTGTACAACTCTCGTAAACAATCTTGCCAAAGATAATATTTTTTTCGTATAGACCAAAACTTTTGTCCCAAAATATCAAATTTCTACCATTTTTTGAAGCGATATGACAATAATGTGATAGTAGAATGTACAAATAGGAATGCTTCAAAAGATACTTGGTTAATTTCAAGACACTTGGCAAAAAAAATCAATACAAATATCCCCGACATGCTCATCACGTGCACGTCGGGGAATACAGAAACATAAACCCGAAAATGGTTTGATTTAGCTCATAATAGATATTTAACCAAAACTTTGCCGAGAAAAACTAATCGAAACATTGTTCCATGTTGATGGACATTTCATTTGCAGAACAATGTCCGTCGGCCCTGAATATAGAGACCGGAACGGGGAGAGGACACCTGCCGTCCCATCAGGTCATGGATGTCATTGTCGTCCGATGGGAGATAGGAGGGTGTAACATCCTCGATGGCAGCGGTAGTCTGCAGCGGTACCTGCGAGAGGTCCATGCCCGTGCCCAGGAAGTAGCCGAGATTGTTCGGCTGGTTGTAGCCAATATTCTGATTGAGGCATTGCATCATGTAGGTATGGTCGCTCATCAGGAAGGGAAACTTGTGAGCCGTAGGATACCATGTAGAGAAGATCTTGAGGTCAGCGACCTTCGAGGCATCGGGGACGATGACCTCCTCGCGCCAGTCGCCCAGCAGGTCACCATACCATGAAGGGTTGCCCTTGGTCCCATTGATCATGGCCATGTCGTAGCGATAGAGCGTGAAGGTGCGGCCATACTTGAGGCTGTGTATGGTAGCCTTCTCCGTCAATCCCTGTCGGACGAGCGAACCATCGAACCAGATAGCTGCAGCAAAGCCCAGGCTCCAGTCACTGGTGCTGATGCCGATAGAGTTGCCGTCCTGGTCGAACAGGTCACTCTTGTAGTAACAGAATTCGCACCCAGCGTGATCGGGGTCGTAATCAGCCACCATGCAACGGCCCATATCGTTGTCCGAGTCTGCCACCTTGGACCATATTGTGGCGCCATCCTTGGCATCGTGCAGGGCAATCATAGTCTTGCCGCCCTCCAGACAATGGAACATCTGCAGTCCATCGCGATCGGGCAGGAACTTGCCCACGAAGTTGGCATCTCCGTGGCCCAGTTGGGTATTCCACAGTCCGATGCCGTCATCGTCCAGAGCCATTGAGCCATACATCACTTCGTCCAGTCCATCGCCATCCAGGTCGGCAATGTTCATAGAGTGGTTGCCCTGGGCGGCGTAAGTGCTGTTGGCGTTGCCGTCCTTGCCACTGCCGGCAGCGCTGGTGTCGAAGTGCCAGCGACGCGTCAACTGTCCGTCGCGATAGTCCCATGCCTCGATGACCGAGCGGGCATACACACCACGACCGAAGACTGCCGATGGCAAGCCTGTCTGGTCGAAACACCCTACGCCCACGCGGAAGGAGCAGGCTCGTTTCCAGTAGCCGTCACCCCAGGAGGAACTCGTGTCGCGCGAGATGAAGTCGGCACGCGCCAGTTCGGCTCCAGTCTTGCCGTCTATGATGGAGATGAACTCGGGGCCAGCGCTGTTGTAATGATCTATCCAGCCTGGGCTCGATGAGTATTGGTTGCCCCAGGTGCGATAGTCGATACGTCCATCGCCGTCGGTGTCGGGAATCTCGGCACCATCGCCGAAGACGGTCCCCTCGCAAGTGCGGATAGCCATTTCGGCACAGCCATCGCCATCGAAGTCGGCCACGGCGAACGAAGAACTATTGCCCAGGATGATGCCAGGACCACCCTTGACGCGCCACAGGAAGGTGCCATCCAGTTTGTAGGCATCCCAGATGACGGCGTACAGACAATCGCGGTGAGAGTAGGCCGCGCCTGTCCCATCACTAATGATATTGCCCGATGCATCCTTGAGCGACTGCAGACGCTTGACCACAATCTCCATCTGTCCGTCGCCATCCAGATCGCCGATGCTCACGTCGTTGGCCTGATAAACCATGGAGTCGGGGTCAAAGATCTCGTCCGTCCCCTTGAGCGGAATGGAGATATAGGGCAACTTCTGGCTGTATAGGCGTTGGTCGATGACGACCGAGTCGAGGGCAGCCGCCTTGAGTGCAGCCTTGTCCTCGGCACTTGTGATGTAACTCGGTATCGAGCCGTCGCCGAAGTAATCGCCTGGCAGCAGGTAGCACACGCGGTCCACGGCAGGCAGGTCGGTCTGGTAGCAGGTGCTCGACGAGACCGGAGTAGGGGTGATCCGGTACATCATGCCCGCGGTTGAACTGGCCGTGCGCCAATAGAGCAGGAAGGATGTGTCCCAACTGTCGGTGGGCAACATGCGCCAGCTGATGAGCAGTTTGTTCGTGTGGGCAGTATAGTCGCCTAACGAAGCATTGCTCAACCCATTGACCGATGCCCACATCATGCGGGATGATGCGCATTGGGTCTGAAAGGCCGATTGAGGCGTGGTTGCAGTCAATGGCATGGAGACCAATAAACTGATTGCAGTCAGGAGGATATTCGTTTTCATAAATATTATAGATTTGTTTTGTTCCAGTAACTCGGTCGCTCATTCGCTACATACACAGTCGGAAGAAGTCATCTCGAGTGTGAGATTAATATGTGATGCAAAGATAGAGACTTTTGTTAATGATTAGTTGGTAAAAAAATCCAAATAATATGGATTTTTGTCAAATACTACATGTTTTTCTTGAGATTTACATAAAAAATCAGTATATTTGTGCCATTATTTACATGGTACAGAATCCGCATGAAAGAAATCTATACGGCAAGTGAAATAATCGAAGGAATGCTCCATCTGGAGGATGCCGAACAGCGAGTTGTGTTGCAACGGTTCTTCAAGACTGGTCCGGGACAGTATGGCGAGGGAGATCGGTTCCTCGGTATCAGGGTGCCCGAAACAAGGCTGTTTGCCAAGGCTGGCATACAGTTGCCCCTTCCGGAGGTGCAGCGGCTGATAGACTCCGAATGGCACGAGATAAGGTTGTGCGGATTGCTCATCGTGGTATATAAATTCGAGAAAATAGCTCGACGCAACACGCCCGAAAACATAGCCCAGCGGGATGAACTGATACGGTTCTATCTGAGCAATGCCCGTAGGGCCAACAACTGGGACCTGACCGACCTGTCGTGCATCAAGACCCTGGGACGCTGGCTCTCATTGCCATCGGCTGTGACAGATGATGAGAAACTGGCTATCATGGATGGGTTGGCCAATAGTGATAATCTGTGGGAGCAACGGATATCGATGGTGGCTACATGGGCAACCAGTCAAGCGGGACAGCCACAGTATGCCCTGCGCTATGCAACCCATCATCTGCACCATGAGCATGACCTGATGCACAAGGCGGTAGGGTGGATGCTGCGCGAACTGGGCAAGCGGTGTGGCATGTCGTACCTGAGGGATTTCCTCGAACTGCATGCTGCCGACATGCCCCGCACGGCGTTGCGCTATGCCATCGAGCAAATGGCACCCTCCGAAAGACAACAATGGATGAGCCGAAAGGGTAGCGGTAAGGGACATTAAGTCTCGGGTAAATCGCTTCACTTCAGTTGCTTGTTTCGAGCAAATTTTTCTGCCTGTTGTTTAAACATCAAAGTACAATAATAGTCATAGTAGATAACAAACTTATTAATCTAACAAAATAGTAATGCATTACATGAAAACTTTGTTCTCATCCTTAGTGCTGGCCTTGGCAGTATGTGCCAACGCACAGGCACAAGCACCAGTAAACAATGACACTACACGCCAACATCGTCCACGACCCAGATTCTACATGGACCCATCGGATCCCAATGCCCACGACCCCGTCATGGCCAAGGGCGAGGATGGCCGCTACTACTGTTTCATGACAGGCATGAATGTGGGCGTCATGTCGAGCGCCGATATGAAGGAGTGGCAAATGGAGAAGCCAGCTCTGCCCGAGACACCCCAGTGGGCCAAGGATACCGTACCTGGTTACAATGGCCATACATGGGCACCGGACATCAGTTACCACAATGGTTACTGGCATCTGTATTATTCATGTTCTACTTTCGGCAAGAATGGCAGCGCCATCGGTCTGGCGGTCAACAAGACTCTCGATCCCACATCTCCGGATTTCGCATGGGTGGACAAGGGTATGGTCATCGCTTCACATCGCCGTCGTGACAACTGGAATGCCATCGATCCCAACCTGATCGTCGATTCGGAGGGCTATCCATACCTGTCGTTCGGTTCATTCTGGGATGGTATTCAGTTGGTCAAGCTTTCAACGGAAGACTATCAGACTCCAGTCGGTACTCCAGTAACCATAGCTCGTCGCATGGATCGCCGTCTGACATTGGACGAGACCAACAATGAGAAGAACTTCACGCGCGAGGGTGGTAATGTCATCGAGGCTGGACGTAATGCCATCGAGGCACCATTCATCTTCTATCACGAGGGATTCTACTACCTGTTCGTCAGCTTCGATTACTGCTGCCGTGGCGAGAACTCGACCTACAAGACTGTATATGGTCGTGCCGAGAAGATTACAGGCCCATACGTAGATGCCAAGGGACAGCCTATGGAGTATGGCGGAGGAACCCTGCTCTATGGCCCAACGGATGATTATTTTGGTATAGGTCACAACGCGGCATACGAGTTCGACGGCCAGTGCTACTTCGTGTCGCATGCCTATGTCAAGGCTAAGGGCGGTGCAGCCAAGTTGTTCGTGCGTCCCTTGGAGTTCGATGCTAATGGTTGGATCGTGGTGCCCGAGCACTATTGATTTCGACAGATGTCCCACCCTTTATACTGTTCAATATGGATTTCGAAACAGTTGTAAGAGAAAGGTATTCGTGCAAGCGGTATGATGCAACCCGTCAAGTGAGCGAAGAACAGCTCCAAGCCATTCTTGAGGCAGGGAGATTGGCCCCTACCGCCAAGAATCTGCAGGAGCAGCACATCTATGTCGTCCAGTCGCCCGAAGCATTGAGCAAGGTGGACCAATGTACCCCCTGCCGATACGATGCTCCAACGGTTCTGGTGGTCACGTTCGACAAGACTAATGTCTATACCTATCCCGTTCCAGAAGGGAGTGATGGACCACGACGCACATCGGGCATAGAAGATGCGGCGATTGTAGCTACGCACCTGATGTTGGCAGCAACTAACGCGGGAGTAGATAACTGCTGGCTGAATTGCGTGCATATAGATGAACTGCACAAGGCTCTCGGTTTGCCCGAAAACGAGGAGATATTGATGTTGCTCGATTTGGGCTACGCCGCCGCGGAAGGAGGACAACCCAAAGCCAATCATTTCAGCCGGAAACCTTTGAGTGAGACTGTTTCGCGTCTGTAATGTCTGCACCAATAAAAAATATGCAACCAACTCTAATAAAGCTGGTTGCATATTTTTTTTGTTCCTAAGAATTGAGCCAAAGTGATGCGGGTCTATTCTTGGGGCAACTTATTGATATTGCTCAATAATGGATTGGAGTTGACCCAAGCCTAAAGCGCCACTCTGGCGCCATGCGACTTCGCCTCGCTTGAAGAGAATGAGTGTGGGGACAGACTGAATGTTGTAGGTGCTGCTGATGGAGGGATTCTTGTCCACATCTATCTTGATGATTCGGAGCCGGTCACCCATATTGGCTTTGAGTTGTTCCAAGACTGGGTGCATGGTCTTGCACGGACCGCACCATGTTGCGAAGAAGTCCACCAATGTGAGACCTTCGTTCTGTATGATCTGATTGAATTGTTCCATTTGATTTACTGGTTTAAAAACGGGATAATTATAAATTATAAGTTAACAGTTAACAATTAAAAATGGAGAAAGACAGGGATAATACAAACGACTGATTGAAAGAACTCCAAGTAGGAGAACCTTTGTAGCTTTGTCCTTTGTACTTGGTCTCTTTGTCCTTTGTCCTTTGTCACATTGTCCCTTGTCCTTAGTCCTTGTTTTGTTCTGGTAGCAACTCCTCGAGGAACTCGCAGGCATCGGCTACGCAATCGTGACATTCGCGCAGCACCTGTCCGGAGCCAACGCCTTTGAGCAATTTACATTGCGTCGTTTGATTTCGAGCTTTGAACCGCTCCATGATTTGGCGCATACCACGCATGGACTTGGCCTTGTCCCTGGTCGTGAGGCCGAGAACGACGCCTGCGCCGACTATGGCTCCGCAGGTGCCCTCCATATTGCCCATGCCGGCAGCAAAGGCATTGCCGATATGGCGCATGGTCTCTTCGTCCATACCTGCATAGTCGCAATAGGTGCAGGATACAGCCTGGGTGCAATTGTGAGTTCCGCTGAGTTTCTTCTGAGCAGCTATATCTTTTCTAGTTTCCATTGTCTTGATTGAATTATGTTTGGAGGGCAAATATAGGTACTTTCGCTTAAAAAGCCAATAGAAGGGGAGTAATTTAATGATTTTTAACGGGATTTTACCCTTCGGATGGCGAAGAGTCGGGTTTGCGTTGCCTGAGAACAACCAGGCTGACGGCCGAAAGAATGAGTATCATGCCAATCGCCTCACGACCCGAGACGGCTTCGTCCAGGATGAAGTAGCCGAGAACGACGGCTGTGACAGGTTCGAGTGCGCCCAGAAGGGCTGTGTGCGTGCTGCCGATGTGCTGGATGGCCTTGGCTGTGAAGATGAGCGAAATCACGGTAGGAAAGATGCCCAATGCCAATAGATTGAGCCACATGATACCATGCTGGGGTAATGTAAGCGGGGAGAAGAGCAACAGCCGGACTACGAAGAGAAATGTTCCGAACAGCAGGATGTAGAACGTGCCCGTCATGGTGGCTATGGTGCGTACGCGGGTCTTGTTGAGGCCGACCAGATAGATGGCATACGATAGGCCCGAGAGCATCACGATGAGCAGACCGATCAGGAAGTCACCGCTGATGGAGATGTAGCCTTCCTGCATAGGGCAGAGGAGTGCGATGCCACCACATGCAACCGTAAGACTGATGATAATCAACCAGGATATACGCTCGTGGAAGCATAGTGTCATGATGAGTGCTGTCAGGATGGGATAGACAAACAGCAGGGTCGATGCTATGCCGACTGGGATGTAGTTGTAACTGACGAAGAGCGTGAGCGAACTGAGTGCCATGACGAAACTGAGCAAGACCAGTTGTGGCATATTGTGCCAGTTGACTCGGAAGGTCGCACCCAGACTATTCCCGCGTTTGACGCCATTGAAGCACATGGTAAGTCCCAATACGGCTACTGCCAGCAGGTAGCGGAACAGCAGTACTGAATCGGGGTTCATGCCATCAGCATAGAGCGGTTTGGCAAAGATGGGATTGGTGCCATAGGCTGCAGCCGATAGTGCAGCATACAGATAGCCTTTGAGTTTCATTGCCGTGAAGAATTAGACAATTGACAAAAGAGAAATTGAAAATTGCAAATTGAAAAATGAAAATTGACAATTGAAAAAACAGGAAATTGACAATTGAAAAACAGGAAATTGACAATTGAAAAAATATAGACCTGTATAAACTCATTTCCATGTCTGCCAGTCACCCAGCAACATGTCCGGAGCATCCGATTCGCTCTCCTGAGGAGAGGTTTCCAATTGGTTGTATGGAATGATGTTGTGGTCATCGTACGTCTCGAGATGGTCCATGATGCGGCAGAAGGCAGGGAATGCAGGTTGATGGATGGGGAACCGGACCTCGACAGTCATCAGGCATGAGGCATATAGTCCCAGGGAGAAGTTCATCTGTCGATTCAGGTATTCTTCGCCATTGGGAATGTCGTAGCCCTCGTCGCGCAGCGGTAAGAGGTGGTCGCGCAGCAGGGCAGCCTGCGTCTTGCCCTCGATGCTGGGGAAGGAGAGCGTCCAGAGGTCCTCACCAGGTTGTCCGATGTGCGCTTCGCGTTCGATGTATGCGTCGTACAATATACCACAATGTACCCAGCGGAACCGCAGCGTGGCTCTATAGGGCGAGATACTCTGGCTCAATGCGATGGAGAAGGCCTGACGACGGGCTTCAACGAAGAAGAACCAGCGGGAAGTTTCCAGCTGGTTCTTGATCTGAGTAAACAGCATCGTTGCTTCGAACTTCAACAAGTTCGAGCGTTTGGCTGATTCTTTTTCTGTCATGCTCGATGGCTTGGAGAAAGGGTGGATTACTTGTAGAGGAATCGGCGGATAGACTTCTTGGGAGTCTTTTCGAATTCCTTCTCCACAATCTCGAAGGCGTTGATCTGAGCGTACGAAGGGAAGTGCTTGTTGACCGTCTTGCGTTCGGTCTCGAACGAGCGGAGGATTGCCTCGTCGTTGTTGAGGCCAGCCTCCTTGGCAGCTTCACGATCGGGGAATACCAGAGCAACCAGACGGTGGTCGCGCATCACGACAACGCTCTCGATAGCGAAAGGCAAGTTGTTGACCTCGGCCTCAATCTCCTCGGGGTAGATGTTCTGGCCGGAACTGCTCAGGAGCATGTTCTTGATACGGCCCTTGATGAAGAGGTTGCCGACTGCATCGATGATGCCCATGTCGCCCGAATGCAACCAGCCATCCTCGTCGATAGCCTTGCGGGTGGCCTCTTCGTTCTTGTAGTATCCGAGCATCACGTTCATGCCTCGGGTCAGGATTTCGCCTGGTTCGTTCTGTGGGTCGTTGCTGTCAATCTTGAGTTCCATGCGAGGCACAGCCTTGCCGCATGAATTACGTTCGAAGTCCTTCCAGTCGGCGTATGCCATGATAGGTGCGCACTCAGTCATGCCATATCCAACGGTATAAGGGAACTTGATCTCGCGCAGGATAGCCTCTACCTCGGCATTGAGGGCTGCGCCACCGATGATGACCTCGTAGATATTGCCGCCCAGAGCCTGCATCAAGCCGTCGTGGAACTTCTTGTTGATGGTAGAACGAATCATAGGCAACTTGCGGAGCATCTTGACCTTCATGTTGTTGTACTTGGTCAATATACCCTTGCGTACAATCTTCTCAATCAGCATAGGAACGACGACCAGAAGATTAGGCTTGACCTCCTGGAGCGCCTTCATGATGGTAGGAGCCGAGAGGGCAGAGGTGATGAAAGTGATGTGCATGCCGATGCAAATCTCGTAAAGAACCTCGAATGCCATACCATACATGTGAGCAGTAGGAAGCAGAGATACAACCTGCATGCCACGCTTCATGTCGCAGAGTTCCTGTTCGGCAAATGCCATATTGCTCCAGAGGGCACGCTCAGGAATCATGACGCCCTTGGAGTCAGAGGTGGTGCCCGAAGTATAGTTGATCAGGGCCAGGTCGTCTGGCTGATGCTTGTAGTAGTGCAGGTCCTCAGGCTTGACGTCGGGGCAATCTTCCAATGTAACCAGTTTGTCGGCCGAGAGAAGAATCTTGCTCTCCGAGTGCTCGACCAGGCGCTTGACCATATCTGGAGTAAATTCATGCAGAAGTGGTACAGCAACGGCTCCATAAGTGAGAGCAGCCAGGAGGGCAATGACCCACTGGGCGCTGTTGCGGCCCCATATAGCCACGCGGAAGCCAGGTTCGTAACCTGCCTCGCGCCACATTTGATGATATTTAGCAATCTGCTGAGCTACTTGTCCGTAGGTAAATGTTTCCCCATGAAAATTGGAAAGGGCAGGTAAATCCCAGTTCTCTTTGAAACTTTTTTCAAAGACTGTATTCAATCTTGCTTCCATATTAAAGGGCTGATTATAAATATTGAAAAGTACCATTGTATGATGATTGATTATAAATCTGTTATTGAATATATTGCCTTGACGCTCTGGCCGACTTGTGATTCTGTATTCCAGAAGTGAAGAGTCGGTATCGGGTGATTTGGGCTGGGGAGGTGCCACTATACCTTGGGCTCTAAAGTAATCAATGGAATGAGCATCTCTTCCATGGATATTCCTCCGTGTTGGAAAGTATCTTTGTAGTACTGTACGTAATAATTATAGTTGTTGGGATATGCCAGGAAATCGTGTCCTGTGGCAAATACATAACTCGTTGATAAATTCAATATAGGCAATCCGAAATCTTTCGGATGCGTTACTTCGAAGACCGTCTTGCTCTGATGGTTCAGGTTCTTGCCCAACTTGTAGCGCAAGTTGGTGTTGACGTTCTTGTCGCCGATTATCTTGATAGGATTATCGACGCGGATAGTGCCGTGATCGGTCGTCAATATGACCTTGTATCCCATCTCGGCTATGCGCTTGAGCATGGCGAGGGTAGAGGAGTGCTCCAGCCAGGTCTTGGTCAGGGCGCGGTAGGCCGATTCCGTCCTGGCCAGCTCGTTGACCACCTTGATGTCCGTGCGTGCGTGGCTCAGCATGTCGATGAAGTTGAGCACAACGACGTTGAGAGGATATTGGTTGAGGCTCTTGAGTTTGCCCACGAGGTTCTCGCAGTAGCGCGATTCGTTGACCTTGTGGTAAGAGAACGTCTCCTTGCGGCGATATCGGTCCAACTGCGTCTGTATGAGAGGGGCTTCGTTGAGGTTCTTGCCCTCCTCGGAGTCTTCGTCCACCCACAGGTCTGGGAACATTTCGGAGATGCGGTCGGGCATCAGGCCGGAGAAGATGGCATTGCGGGCATATTGGGTAGCCGTAGGGAGGATGGAGCAATATACATCTTCCTGGCAATTGAAGTACTCCGACAACAGGGGTTGTATGGTGCGCCATTGGTCCAGACGGAAATTGTCGATGACGATGAGAAAGAGTTTCTCTCCATTGTCCAGGGCGGGGAAGACCTTGCTCTTGAAGATGTCGGTTGACATGACAGGACGCTCCTTGCCCTGCATCCAGTCGGCATAATGCCGCTTGATGAACTTGGCAAATTGCGTGTTGGCCTCCTCCTTCTGCATCATCAGCATCTGGCTGAGGCCGGTGTCGTCACTCTCGCTCAACTCCAGTTCCCAGAATACGAGACGCTTGTAGGTCTCGACCCAATCCTCGAAGGTCTGCGCCTGATCTATGGACACAGAGAGGCGGCCGAACTCCTGCTGGTAGCCGGAGGTCTGCTGCTGTTGGGTGATAGCACGGGCATGGAGATTCTTTTTGATGCTCATCAGCATCTGAGTAGGTAATACTGGTTTGATCAGGTAATCGGCAATCTTGCCACCAATGGCTTGGTCCATGATGTTCTCCTCTTCGCTCTTGGTTACCATTATGACCGGCAGGGACGGCTGAATCTCCTTGATACATTGGAGGGTCTCAAGTCCTGTTATGCCAGGCATATTTTCGTCCAAGAAGACCAAGTCGAAAGTCTTCTCTCGTACCTGGTCGAGTGCGTCCTGTCCGTTAGTGACGGTAGTCACATCATATCCCTTCTGCTGCAGGAACATGATATGGGGCTTGAGGAGATCAATCTCATCGTCGGCCCAAAGGAGCTGCGGATTACTCATTTATATATATTACTTACTACAAATTGTTAAGTCCTCTGCTTTGTCAGTTTCGGACGCCGCAAAGATACTTATTTTTCTATACATGGCAAAGAAAATAAGTTAAAAAATCCTTAAATGGTGCGTTTTGCTCGATAAGCATGTCTTAAAATTTGTTAATTTATGCACATTAGATATTGAAATGTGCAATAATTGTCACAAAAATGTAATAGAAGGGAAGTCGCAAGGCGTTAAACGGGAGTTGTCAGGCGTAACCGGACAGGACTTGCCTGGAATGACAATACCCTCCGGCTTCGATGAGAGGCCAGAGGGTATGTGTGGTGACCAAGGCTGCGAGACGTGATGTGGGAGCGATTCATGTCCCGATGGCGGCCCTGGCGTCAAGAACTGATGGTTCGTTATTTGTACAATGGACCGAAGTTGCTACATGCGCGATAATCAGCACCTTCCTTGTCCATGCCGAATGCGTTCCAGCATGATGGACGGAAGATGTCGCTGTCTGCTACATTGTGCATGCATACAGGGATGCGGAGCATGGCACAGAGGGTAATCAAGTCGGCGCCGATGTGTCCGTAGGCGATGGCACCGTGGTTGGCTCCCCAGTTGTTCATCACACTATATACATCCTTGAAGGCATCCTTGCTTGCGTCCAGACGAGGTACGAACCATGTGGTAGGCCATGTAGGGTCGGTGCGCTTGTCAAGAATGTCGTTGGTCTTCGGGTCCAGATCGACTGTCCAGCCCTCGGCCAGTTGCAATACTGGGCCCAGTCCCTGGACGATGTTGAGACGCATCATGGTCATAGGCATGCCACCCTTGGTGAGGAAGTGGGATGAATAGCCTCCACCGCGGAAGTAATCGCGGTCGGCAGGCATCCAACTGGTAGCCTTGAGGCAGGCCTCCACATCGGCATCGGTCATGTCCCATGGGCACTTCATTGTCGGTTTGCCCTCGCTGTCGGTCATGGCTCCTGTGGCATCGAGCGTAGTGGCACCCGAGTTGATGAGGTGGATGAAGCCGCCAGCTGCTGCTCCCGTGGGGCGCTTGCCGCTCACACGTTCAACGGCATCGGGGCTCCAATAGGTGCGTATGTCGGAGAACATCACGCCACGGTTGGTGAGCAGATGTCCGAAGAGCATGGACATGCCATTGAGGAAATCGTTCTCGGTGGCGAGGATGCGTGCTTCGCGTTTGCCGTTCCAGTCGAAACTGGTGCACATCAGCGACTCGGGGAAGTCGAAGTTAGGTTTGTAGTCGGTCCATTGACGTTGGCCCTGGACACCGGCGGCAATGGCGTTGTGGCCCAATGCCTCTTCGAGATAGCCCATTTCGCGCAACTTGGTTGAGCCGTGCATCAGGTCGTTGATGATCATCATGGACTTGACGGTAAATTCCCAGTCTTGATCCTTCTCGGCACGGTTCTTCCCCTTGCCTTTTCCCTGGAATGTGGTCATCGGGGTACCGGGGAAGAGTTGGCGGTCCTCGTTGTAGTCGTGTCCCTCGTTGGGCTTGCAGTACTTCTCGACCCACTTCATGGCGCGGTCGAACTCCTCGTGGTCGTAGATGCCGTAATCAACGCGGCGCAATATCTCGACGAGAGATACGTACTCCGTGCGCATACCCAGGTACTGCTGCAGGAAATCGGCATTGACTATTGAACCGGCTATACCCATGCAGGTATTGCCCAGGCTCAAGTAAGACTTGCCGCGCATAGTAGCAACGGCTTGAGCTGCACGAGCGAAACGGAGAATCTTCTCTGCTACATCGGCAGGGATGGTGTTGTCCGACAGGTCCTGGACATCGTGTCCGTAGATGCCGTATGCCGGCAACCCTTTCTGTGCGTGTGCCGCCAGGACGGCAGCCAGATAGACAGCGCCCGGTCGTTCGGTTCCATTGAATCCCCAAACGGCTTTGGGGTATGAGGGGTTCATGTCCATTGTCTCCGATCCGTAACACCAGCAGCTGGTAACGGTGATGGTGGCACCGACGCCTTCGCGTTCGAACTTCTCGGCACAGGCAGCACTCTCGGCTACACGACCTATAGTCGTATCGGAGATGACACACTCGACGGGCGAACCGTCGCCGTTGCGGAGGTTGCAGCTTATCAATTGGGCCACTGCTTGGGCCAAAGCCATGGTTTTGTCTTCGAGGGTCTCGCGTATGCCGCCCTGACGTCCGTCTATGGTCGGACGAATACCAATCTTGGGATAATTCATAATTTATTTAAGGTTATGTGGTTATTCAAGTAAAGCAAGTATTACAATTCGCTCACATGATTATTAATTGCGGGTTCCATCAGGAGGCCTTCTTGATGAACAGGCATGCTGTGAATCCGACGATGAAGATAGTCATCGTGCCCAGGACAATGGCCAGGTAGGAGTGCATGCCGGGGTCGGGTAGTCCGAGCCATTCCCAAGCGGAGATCCATGCTATCACAGCAAATCCGCATAGCACACCCAGCAGGGCATGGATGTTCTTGACCCGTTGAGAGAGGTAACCGAGCAGGAAGAGGCCCAACATGCCGCCGGAGAAGATGGAGGACAACTTCCACCAGGCATCGAGGATGCTGTCCACATTGACCAATGCCAACGCCACCATGATGCCAGCTATACCTACCAGGACAGAACTACCCTTGAGAACGGCGAGGTGTTCGCGGTCGCCCAGACGGTTGCGCCCCTCGTGACCAGGACGGTGCACGTGTCGGCGCATGCGCATCCAGTAGTCGGTCAGGATGATGGTAGAGCACGACGTCACCGAAGTGGCCACTGTGCTCATGCCTGCGGCAAAGACAGAGGCAATGAGCAGACCGGTCAATCCCTGTGGTAAGGAGTGCACCATGAAGTAGGGGAAGATGTAGTCCGTCTTGCCTGCCGCCTCGAACGCAGCTACTTCGGGATCGGGCATCACACGGTAATAACTGAACAGGCAGGTGCCGATGAGGAAAAACAGGGCAGATACCGGTATGTATAGCCATCCGCCGAACAGGGCAGCGTGCTTGGCCTCCTTCTCGGTCTTGGCCGTATGGTAACGCTGTACATAGTTCTGGTCGATGCCATAGTTCTGCAAGTTGATGAAGATGCCGTATATCAGGCATACCCAGAATGTGCTGTGCCTGAGGTCCGATACATCGAACGACCCTAATGAGAACTTATTGCGGCCCGCCTCATCGACGGTGTTCCAACCAATCTCGAATGCCTGCATGGGTCCTTCGGGCATGGACCAAAGCAGAACGCCCAGACATACCAATGCTCCGCCAATCAGGATGAAACCCTGTATCGCTTCGGTCCAGATGACCGCCTTCATACCGCCCAGCATGGAGTAGAGTATGATGGCAGCCGACGTGATGATGATGACCGTGCGCAGGTCCCATCCCATCAGTATGTTCATGGGCATGGCCAACAGGAAGAGAATCGATCCCATGCGTGCTATCTGGGTGAGCAGGTAGCATGCCGAGGCATAGATGCGTGCCCAGGCTCCGAATCGTTCCTCGAGAAAGGCGTATGCCGAAACCGAAGTGTGCCGGCGGTAGAAGGGTACGAACCATCGGGCAGCTATCCAACAGGCTATCGGTATGCTGAGGCCGAAGACGAATGGATTCCAGTCGCCTGCATAGGCCTTGCCAGGATTGCCCAGGTAGCTGATGCTCGATACGTAGGTCGAGAATATGCTCATGCCCACTACCCAACCAGGTATGCTCCTGCCGGCATTGGTGAACTCACGGGCACTGGTGTCCTTCTTGTAGAACAAACTGCCCATCAGCACGATGCCGCCTGTGAAGACTAAGAAAACTATCAGATCAATTATGTTCATTAACCTACGGGTAAAGTGATTGGTGCGGAGCCGATGGATGCTGGGCACCGACCAATCGTCATTATATATTAGAATATGTCCAATATGCCGTCATGAATGGGGAGGGCATCGAGAGCTCTCTGTACCTTGTCGCGTTCGGGCTGGTTGAATTTGTAGAATGGTGATGCGA
Source organism: Bacteroidales bacterium (assembly GCA_024694125.1). Classification (GTDB taxonomy): domain Bacteria; phylum Bacteroidota; class Bacteroidia; order Bacteroidales; family UBA3663; genus Liminaster. Next base: position 18,250 of record JAILKE010000068.1, on the reverse strand, counting down.
CGAAGTCATTGTCTATCACACCGAGCAGAGAGCAGGCACACTTCAATCCCTTCAGGTAACTGGAGCCATGTTGTCCGATGCAGTATATGCTGGATGAAATCTGCATGATGTATTGCTGCAATCGACGCATTTCGGGGATGTTGGCCTTGACGGCAGCATTGTACATAGCCACATAGAGTTCGGGGAACATATTGGCGCCACCGTTCACGCCACCGTTGCCGCCCATCAGGACGCACTCGCCAGTAATCTCCTCGGGACCGCAAAGCATAGCAAAGTCCTTGCGGCCGCTCTGGCGAACGGCATACATCACGCTCTGAAAATAAACGGCATTGGCCGAAGAGTCCTTGAGGCCCACCACCTGAGGCATCTGCGCCAGACGAGCTACTGTGGCAGGTGCGAAATTGACCTTGACGTGCGATGGCATGTTGTACAGAAAGACGGGAAGGGGTAACTGTGGGACCAATTCCTCGTAGAACTGAGCCAACTCGGGTTGACCCGTAGCAAAGTAATAGGGAGGTGCGCTGACCAAACCCGACGCGCCACACTCGGCAGCAATGTTGGCCAGACGGATAGACTCGACCAATGAGGTATCCGTGATGCATACCAGGACAGGAAGACGGTTGCCGTTGATGCGGCACGTCTCGCGTATCATCTGTTGGCGAACGTTGTAGGAGAGGGATTGCTCCTCGCCCGTTGTGCCCAGGATGAAAAGACCGTGTACGCCACCTGCAATGAGGTGATTGATGAGACGCTCCAATGAGCGAACATCGAGAGTTTCGTTGTCCAGAAGGGGAGTGACGAGGGGCGGAATAATGCCGCAAAGGGGTTGTTTCATGATGTGATGTTTAAGATTATAAAATGAAAGATGAGATAAGTTAATGCGTGACATGGTACTGCCGGAGTGTCTGTGTCTGAGAGGGGCTCACCGGCCGAGCACCTGTCTCAAAAATCGGCGACAAAGATAGTGAGTATTTGTGGTATTTGCAAGTTAATACGTGTTAAATTGCACTAAAACGTGAAGTTTTTGTCTATAATTCTTGCGTTTTTCGAATATTTGCCTTATTTTTGTCGCCGGAATTTATATGGGCGATAGTTGAGCACAGGTTGTTCGGTTTGCTGCAATAGATTAGAGGAAGTGCGTGTCGCCCTGATGAAGAAAGTGTAGTCCAAGCGTTTCTTGACTTTAGAAGCATTAACCTTAAATAAAGGGACCTCAGTTCCCGATAGAATACCTTATTACGATACAAATGAAAAAGATCGAAAAAATCTCTTTGCTGAAGAAGGATGGTGTCAACTATCTCATCCCCTTCATGCTCGTCACTTGTTGTTTCGCCTTGTGGGGTTTCGCCAATGACATAACCAACCCTATGGTCAAGGCGTTCTCAAAGATTTTCCGTATGTCGGTCACCGATGGTTCGCTGGTGCAAGTCGCTTTCTACGGCGGATACTTCTGTATGGCTTTGCCGGCTGCTATCTTCATCCGAAAGTATAGTTACAAGGCTGGCATCATGCTTGGATTGGGGCTGTATGCATTGGGCGCATTGCTGTTCCTGCCAGCCAAGTTGACCGAATCGTTCTATCCCTTCCTGATTGCCTATTTCATCCTGACGTGTGGACTTTCGTTCCTCGAGACGTCGTGCAATCCCTATATCCTCACCATGGGACCCGAGGAGACGGCCACCCGTCGTCTCAATATGGCTCAGGCCTTCAATCCCATCGGGTCGCTGTGTGGTATGTTCGTGGCTATGACATTCATCCAGAACCGTTTGAGCCCACTCACAACCGAGGACCGCGCTCTGCTGGATGATGCTGAGTTTGCCGCATTGCGCAACAGCGATCTGGATGTGCTGATATCTCCCTACCTGGCTATCGGATTGATCATACTGTTGATGCTCATCGTCTATTTCTTTGTGAGCATGCCCAAGAATGGCGACCAGCAGCACGACATCAACTTCGGTCCGACGATGTCGCGCCTGTGGCACTCGCATCACTATCGCGAGGGTGTCGTGGCGCAGTTCTGCTATGTGGGTGCCCAGATTATGTGTTGGACCTTCATCATCCAGTATGGTACCCGCCTGTTGCTGAACGAGGGTGACTACACGCAGCTGGAGCATTGGATAGGTTCTATGTTGGGCATAGATACATCGGGCGCTATGACCGAGAAGAATGCCGAGGTGCTCAGCCAGGGCTATAACATCCTGGCTATGTGCGGACATTGCGTTGGCCGATTCATAGGGACCTACCTGCTCAAGTATCTCAAGCCTGGTCGATTGCTCTTGATCCTGGGAATCCTCTCGGCGTTGCTGGTATGTGGCGTGATCGCCTCACGTTCTCGTTCGGGTCTGTATTGTCTGGTAGGAGTTTCGTTCACTATGTGCGTGATGTTCCCGACCATCTATGGTATTGCTCTGGAACGTATGGGCGAAGATGCCAAATTCGGTGCCGCAGGTTTGATCATGGCCATTCTGGGCGGTTCGGTATTGCCCCCAGTACAAGCCCGCATCATCGATCAAGGTTACCTGTGGGGTATGCCTGCTACCAACGTTTCGTTCATCCTTCCGCTGATATGCTTCGTCGTTATTGCCGTATATGGCTATCGCACCTATCGTCGTGTCGTGACGGGGCGGGTCGGAGAGTGACCGCATTTGATCATCTAATACTGGAAGTCCGTACGAGTAATTATTAAGTGCATTTCAGGAGATAGGTAAGAACCGACAATCGGTTATCCTTCGATAGTAAAATCACTTACTCTTGTCTTACGCTCCACTTACTCTTGTCTTACGCTTCCCTTTATTTACCCCTTCATTACCCTTAGTTTATATGATACTTGATGCTCACGCACATTTGTGGTTACAACAGGATACTGTGGTCGATGGCCAACCCATCCGTACCAACAGGGAGAATGGCAGCCGGTCGGAGTTCTTCGGTCAGGAGGTGCAGATGTTGCCACCCTTCATGATAGATGGTCGCAATACGGCCGAGGTTTTCTTGAGCAATATGGATTATGCCCAGGTGGGCGGAGCCGTCATTGTGCAGGAAATAATCGATGGATTGCAAAACGATTATCTTGCCGAAGTTCAGCGTCGCTATCCCGAGCGTTTTTTCTGTTATGGAATGCCCGAGCTGAGGGTGTCGGAGATAATGCGATTGGGTCTGGGAACTCCCGTCGAACAAACCCGTCAACTGCTGGACCAAGGTTTTAAGGGCATATCGTTGGCAGGACATAGGTCATTTGCTCCCGGTAGTGAACGGCAACTCAATGACCCAGATATGATGGAGGTCTATAAGTTGCTCGAGTCGCGTCAGGCCTTCCTTTCCATCTGTCTGTATGATGGAGACTACCATGTGGCGCAGATGCGCGAGGTAATACAGGAATGTCCCAGGCTGAGGGTCGTCATCGGACACTTCGGCATGGTGACACAACCGGGATGGATGGAGCAGATACGGCTCGCCCAGGCGCCCAATGTCTATGTGGAGAGTGGAGGAATCACCTGGCTGTTCCATTCGGAGTTTTATCCCTACCCGAGTGCGGTCCGAGCTATCCGCGAGGCAGCTGATGCGGTAGGTATCGAGAAACTGATGTGGGGATCGGACTATCCGCGTACCATTACGGCGATTACGTACAGGATGAGCTATGACTTCCTGGACAGAGACAAGTCCGGATTGCTGACCGATGCAGAAGTCCAGGCTTTCCTGGGAGGTAACGCCCAAAGGTTGTATGGTTTCGGTCGATTGCCCGATTTGCCATACGTTAAAAACATGAGCGAATAGTCCAAATTTCGTACGTTCGCGCCATTCTTCTTTATTTCGCACATTTATTTACTATCAATTTAATATTATGAAAGCTTTACAAATCACCGACCTGAAGCATATTCAGGTAGTACAACTCCCTACACCGACCGCACAACCCGGAGAGGTTTTGCTCCGACTGAAGTATGTAGGATTCTGCGGTAGTGACCTGAATACCTTCCTGGGACGTAATGCCATGGCCAAGGCACAGGTCATACCGGGTCACGAGATAGGAGCAGTAATCGAAGCCGTGGGGGAGGGTTGCCCCGAAGAACTGCAGGTAGGTCAGGTAGTGACGGTCAATCCCTATACGAATTGTGGACATTGTGCATCGTGCCGCAATGGTCGCGTCAATGCCTGCCAGAACAACGAGACTCTCGGAGTACAACGAGATGGAGCTATGCGTGAACTCATCTCCCTCCCGTGGCAAAAGATTATTCCTGTCAAGGGTGTCTCGGTACGAGATTGTGCCCTGATTGAACCACTTTCGGTAGGGTTCCATGCCGTGGATCGTGGTCAGGTATCGGACATAGATACCGTGCTGGTGTTCGGTTGCGGTATGGTCGGATTGGGTGCCGTATTGCGCTCGGTACAACGAGGAGCTACGGTGGTGGCTTGTGATATATCGGACGAAAAAATCGAACTGGCACGCCAATGTGGTGCTGCTTACGGCATCAATTCGCAGAAGGAGTCGCTCATAGAGCGCATCAATGAGATAACCGATAGCCGAGGAGCAGATTGCGTGATCGAGGCGGTAGGTTCGCCTGCCACCTATCAGTCGGCCATAGCTGCTGTGGGCTTCACGGGACGAGTGGTGTGCATCGGGTATAGCCAGTTGGAGGTATCGTTCCAGACGAAATACTTCGTCCAGAAGGAACTCGACATCCGTGGTTCGCGCAATGCTATGCCCAACGATTTCCGAGCTGTGATGAGTATGCTCAATAGCCGTCAGTTGCCTATCGAACGGTTCATTTCCGACATAGTACGTCCCGAAGATGCTCAATCTGCACTCGAACAATGGGCGGCCAATCCTGGTCAGGTTTTCCGCAAACTGGTACAGTTCTAAGCCTCAGTTTGTCATCCGTAACCCATATCAAGGCGAGTATTTGGGGCAAAATAGGTCGATTAGCGCCTGATTTTAGTTCAATGGATTGAGAAAATGAGTATCTTTGTCACTCCATTGAAAAATAATATTAGGATGTATAGCTTAAATTATCAGGTGACGACCAGTTGCTCCGATAGTGAAGGTAAATTGAAACTGTATTCTGCTCTGCAGATGATGCAGGATTGTTCGGAGATGTGGCTCGATAGTGAACCGGAAGTCAAGGAATACTTTACACGTGAGCATATGGCTCAACTGCTTGCTACCCGTCAGGTCGATGTGGTGAGGGTGCCCGATTATAGGGAGCAACTTACCGTCATGACGTCTGTGTATGAGATGAAGCCGATGTTCGGGTTCCGCAATACCTTCATCTATGATGCCGAGGGGAAAGTGTGCTATCGGACATGGAGTATGGGTGCTTTTGTCGATAAATATTCCGGCAGATTGAAACGTATCGATGCAGCTACCCTGCAGGCGATGCAACTTGACCCGAAACTTGATATGGAATACCTGGACCGTCGCGTCTTCGTGCCCAAGTTCGAGGGACGTGTACTGGAGCCTGTCCGAGTCTTGCGGGCAGACATTGACTACAATCGCCATCTGAACAATGCCAACTATATCCGTATGGCAATGGAACTGCTGCCCGAGTCATTTACCGTGCACCGTATGCGCGTAGAGTACCGTGTGCCAGCCAAGTTGGGCGATTTGCTTGTTCCGACCCTCTATGAGTCTGAAGGCAGCATCGTAGTAGTGTTGTCTATAGGAGAGGAGCAGAGCGCCTTGATGGAGTTCTGTTGATGGGGTTCAAGACCTCACAGCCTCAGAACGATATAACCTCTTAACCTTACAACTTTACAACCTCATAATGAGATATACCGTATTGGTCGATAATCGATCGAATGATCCTGCCCTCCCGACAGAACATGGATTGTCTGTATTGCTCGAGACCTCACGTCATCGCATCTTGCTCGATACAGGTGCGTCGGACCTTGTGGTGCACAATGCCCAACGGTTGGGTATAGACCTCCAGACGGTCGATTATGTCTTCCTTTCACACGGACATGCCGATCATGCAGGTGGTTTGTCTTCGTTTCTACAGGTCAATGACCATGCCCGAATCATCGTGTCCGCTCAGGCATTGTCCGGCCAGTTCTACTCCAAGCGAGGGGAATTGCATAGCATCACGCCGCATTGGCCTATAGAGGAGATGAGAGACCGCCTGTTGGTCATCGAAACGACCCAGGTAGTGGATGATGACATATTGGTCATAGCCAATATAGGTAGGCAGCACCCTGTGCCAATGGGAAATCGGAACCTCTACCTCCGTGTGGGCGATGACTATGTACCTGATACCTTCCGCCATGAGTTGGCCCTGTGTTGCGAGGGATTCCTCTTCAGTGGATGTGCTCATAGTGGGGTGGAGAATATCCTCGATGCTTGTTCATGGCCAGTACGTAAGGTGTTGGGCGGATTGCATTTGCTCGATGCCCACCTTGGTGTCACGTACGAGACTCCGGCTCAGTTACGGGCATTGGCCGAACGGCTTCAATCGCGCTATCCCGATACCCAGTTCCTCACCAGCCATTGTACTGGAGATGCCGCCTATGCTACGTTGCATGATGTGATGGGCGAACAGTTGCATCCTTTCAGCGTTGGAGTTCAGGGTCAATGATACATGCTATAGGCATTCGGTTGCAATAGTTCGGGTATTACTTTGTTTGGACGGTTTCATCTTCGTTTTTTGCTTTTTCGTTTTGGTTAACGTTTTCGTTTTTATGCCGTTTCTATATCCTTGTTTTGGACCAATTCTGATTGAGCGCCGTCAGTAATACCCTTATAATACCTTTGTAATACCTTTCTAATAGGTTGGTCGTCTTTAAAAATATCTATAAACACCATAAATTACTTTATTAACGTATTATGAAATTCTTATCGTCATTCATTCTTGCCCTTGTGATGGCTATGCCCCTCATGGCGCAGGAGAGCGAACTCATTATTCCGACCACGAACGGAAAGGGCATCTATGGCATAATCAGTCCTGCCAAATCGGTCGAGGCCAAGCACGGAGTCGCTATCATCAGTCACGGATTTAATGGCTCGCATCACTTCGGCCGAGATTACTTCGCCACGCTCAACGAGTTGGGATACAGCGTGTATAGTTTCGATTTTCCTTGCGGCTCCGTCCGTAGCAAGAGCGACAACAATACGATGGAGATGTCGATATTGGACGAGGTCAATGCATTGCTGCATATTGTACAATACTTCCAGAATCAGACAGATGTGGACCCATCGCGTATCGTCCTGATAGGAGAGAGCCAAGGAGGTCTGGTATCGGCGCTCGCGGCAGCTCGGGTGCCCGATCAAATCAGCCGCCTGGTGCTCATTTATCCTGCGCTATGCATTCCGGACAACTGGACCGCCCGTTATCCTAAGGTGGAACAGATTCCAGATACGACTCGCTTGTGGAATGTTCCTATGGGACGTAGGTTCTTCACCGAGTTGCGTACGCTTGATGTATATGGAACCATTGGACAATACAAGCGTCCTGTCCTCATCGTGCATGGTTCGGATGACAGGGTGGTCCCCATCAGTTATTCGCAACGTGCTGAGCAGACTTATGGTGATGCCAAACTTCACGTCATTGACAAGGCTGGTCATGGCTTCAAGCCCAATGAAAGAGTATTGTCCAATCAGTATGTACGGGAGTTCTTGCTCGACCGACATTGATTCGGATTGTTGTTGTGACAACGATAGACTATATCCCGCGGACAATAGGATCCCGTGGGATATTCTTGTCTTATGTGGCGTGCACTTAGATGTGCAATCGTGCCTGATGTTGATACATGATATTGTAAATTTTTCAATATTAGCCTTCGGTGGGTATAGATATTGAAAAATAGTGCTTGGATAGTCACAAATGTTACATTTGTACAAATATTTGTGCAAATAGTTCATGCGGATATCGGCCTCTTTATGTATCTTTGCAGCCGAAGTTCTGTGCGAAGGAGGGAGTATGTCTGCCGTGCAATAGATCCTCCCTTTCGTCGGAACTAAGTATAATCGGGTTTGCTACCCAAAAACTACATTGAGTTAAATAACAAATGCGATGAACAACACTTTCATTTCAATTCTCCTGTCTGCCACGGCTCTGACAGCCACGGCACAGACGAATCCTATCCGTATTGACATGAGCCAGAAGGGAGCCCAGGTATCGGAAAACCTTTATGGCATATTCTTCGAAGAAATCAGTCATGCCGGCGATGGTGGCTTGTATGCTGAACTGGTGCAGAACCGAGGTTTCGAAGAGCATGTGCTGCCTTCGGGTATGACCTGGCGCAAGGGCCGAGCCTATGCCCCAGATGCCATGAACTATGAACATCGAAACAATCGTAAATGGAATATCCCATGGGATATGGAACAAAAGAAAATGACCGGCTGGCAGGTGAGCGGCGAAGGCTGCAGTGTGGCAAGTAAGGTCATTGAGGCTTCAAAACCATTGCACCCCAATACCCCCAATGCCATGCAACTCAGCATCAAGAAGATGCAGCAGGGAGGCAAGGCCGTATTGACCAATACAGGTTATTGGGGAATGGGACTGAAAGAGGGAGATAAGTACGACCTCCGGTTCTATGTGCGAAGCAGTAATTACAAGGGTACGATTACGGTACGTCTGACGGATACGGAAACCAAGGCTACGTTGGCTACAACATCGTTCGCGGCACGTCCTTTAGGTGATTGGACAGAACTGACAGCTACCCTTGCGTCTCAAGGTTCAGCAGCCAAGGGCGCTTTGTCTCTTGAATTTGACCAACAGGGTACCGTGCTGGTTGATTATGTATCGCTCTTCCCGCAGGCTACTTTCAAGGGCCGCAAGAATGGCCAGCGAGCAGATGTGGCTCAGATGATTGTTGACTTGAAACCTAAGTTCATGCGTTGGCCAGGAGGCTGTATCGTCGAGGGTGCCACTTACGAGAACCGTGTCAAGTGGAAAGAGACCCTGGGAGACCCGATGACCCGTCGTGGCGAGTGGGACCTGTGGGGGTATCGTGCTACTTGGGGAATGGGATACCATGAATTCCTGCAGTTCTGCGAAGATCTGGGTATGGATGGTATGTTCGTCAATAATGCCGGTATGTCTTGCTCCGTGCGTAATGGAGATTTCGTCAGCAGCGAAGCAGAATTGGATAGTGTGATACAGGACTTCCGTGATGCTATTGACTATGCCCTGGCTGATCCTGCGACCAACTATTGGGCAAAACGACGTGCCGATGCAGGACATCCCAAGCCGTTCCCGCTCAAATATGTAGAGATAGGTAACGAGAACGTAGGACCTGAATATGTGACTCACTTCAACTATATCTTCAAGCGTCTCAAGGCTGAGTACCCCAATCTCACCTTCATCAATACGCTGGGACATACCGATCCGTTGTTGCAACAGGTGCCGGGCGAATATATGGTAGATCCTCATTGGTACCGCAATCCAGACTTTTTCTTTGCCAATAATCATCTTTTTGATGAAGCTCCTCGTACACATGATATTTATGTGGGTGAGTATGCTTGCAATGGTGGTGTAGGCGCTGGCAATCTGTTGGCAGCCCTGAGTGAGGCAGCTTTCATCATGGGTATGGAACGCAATAGCGATGTGGTCAAGATGACCAGTTATGCACCTCTCTTTGAGAATGAGAACCGCCGTGATTGGCCTTGCAACCTCATTCACATCAACAGTTCGGAGGTTTATGGACGTGCATCGTACTACGTGCAGCAGATGTCGGCCCAGCATCGGCCTACTTACAATGTATTCGTAAGTGAGACAACGACGGCCGACGAGGCTAAGCCTTTTGCTCCAGGTAGCATCGGATTGGGTAGTTATGCTACGCAATGTGAGTACAAGGATATACGACTGACTACTGCTGATGGCAAAGTCCGCCAGGTGTCGGTTGACCAACTCAAGTCGCTCAAGGGTCAGTGGACTACAGAGGGTGACGTGATTCGACAGACCTCTGACGAGCATCTCACTATGGCAATGTTGCCAGACTTCAGCAGCGATAACTATACGCTCCAACTGAAGGCGCGCAAGTTGAGTGGCGCCGAGGGATTCTTTGTCTATTGTGGTCTGGATCCAAAGGGCCAAAATGGTTTGGGTGCCAATGTGGGTGGATGGAACAATCATACCACAGCCATTCAACCTATGTTCCGTGGGCGGGTCAATGATGTGCTCGGTCGTCGTGCGCCTCAGTCGGTCGATACAGATCGTTGGTATGATGTGCGTCTGGTTGTTACTCCTGCATCGGTCACTCTCTTCGTGGATGGTAAGGAGATGACGGTGGCCCGTCCTGTACAACCAACCCGTCACTTCTGCCAAGCTGGTTATGATGAGGCAGCAGGAGAGTTGGTCATCAAGGTCGTCAATGCGACGGATCAACCCTATAGCCGTTCATTCGACATCTCGGGAGTACGTGGCGCCTTGCCTACAGGACAGGTCATCTCCCTGAGCGGTCGTGCTACCGAAGAGAATACTTTCGAACAACCGACCAAACTGGCTCCAGTCTCGACCCTGTACGGCAAGTTCGGCAAGCGATTTGACTATACCTTCGCACCTATGTCATTTACTGTGATGCGAGTCAAGGTATCTCTATAATACTTATACTATGAATAAACACCTCTATTTAGTCGCCTGTGTGGCATGGCTGATTTCAGCCATGCCGCTCAGGGCCGACGATGACTTCGTCAAGGGTGCTGACGTAGGGTTCCTTACGGCACAGGAGCGGCATGGGCAGAAATTCTATGATGTCCAGGGCAATAAACGGGAGTGTCTCCAACTATTGCGCGATGACTATCAGATGTCGGCCATCCGTATGCGAGTGTGGGTCAATCCTCGTGGCGGATCTTGTGACAAGAATGAGCTCCTGGCCATGGCCAAGCGAGTTAAGGCTCTCGGCATGGATCTGATGGTCGATTTCCACTACAGCGATTCATGGGCAGATCCGGCCAAACAGCCTATCCCCAAGGCCTGGTTGGGGCACTCGTACGAAGAGATGAAGCAGGATGTCCGCAATCATACCGTCGAGGTGCTCAGCCTGCTCAAGGAAAATGGCATCAAGCCTCGCTGGGTTCAAGTGGGAAACGAGACGGCCAACGGTATGTTGTGGAGCGTCAAGACTGATGAGCGAGGTTGGGAGGTCAAGGATTCGCTGGGTCATACCATTGTCACTCATAGTATGGGGCACATCGATACGGAGCCGCAACAATATGCCGGTTTCATCCGTGCTGGTTATGATGCTGTGAAGGAGATATTTCCTGACGCCATAGTCATCGTTCATCTGGATCGTGGCCATCGTCAATCTCTATACGATCATAACCTCGACATTGTACTGAAGTACGGAGGTAAGTTCGATATGATTGGTATGTCGCTCTATCCCTATTGGGCCCGTAAGGATCATCCTGAATTACATGCGGACTCAATCATCTCTGATTGTATAGCTAATATACGTCATGTGAGTCAGAAATATGGATGTGATGTGATGATCGTCGAGACGGGATTCGAAGTGGATGAACAGCATCCAGAAGTGATGGAGGATGGCCGCCGACAACTATCTCGCGTGGTGCAGGAGGCCCGCAATGAGACCAATGGTCATTGCCGTGGCGTCTTCTACTGGGAGCCTCAATGCTTGCCTGGCGGTTATCGCTTGGGAGCCTTCGACAGTAAAGGCAAACCTACCGTCATAATGGATGGATTTGTCGAAAGAAAATAAAAGAAACACCCCCCTTAATACATATACACTAAAATAATGAAAAAGATTGTATTCGGTTTGCTCCTGCTGGCTTTGTCTTCGGGCATTGCCTCGCAGGGAAAAATCAAACAAAAGACCATCGATGATGGTGGTAGCGGTGCCTATATGGCTGAGGCTCGCGAAGAGAAAACGTTCGGTAATGCGGTTATCTATAAGCCAGTAGATATGAAAGCAGCTGTGGCAAAAGAGGGACGTCTGCCCGTGCTCGTATGGGCCAATGGTGGATGTAATGATACCTCTTTGCCGCACGAGCGTATGCTCAATGAGGTTGCTTCGAGAGGTTATATTGTCATCGCCCTGGGTAGTATGCAGGAACGTATAGATGACCGTCAGTTGAACAAGTCTCCCAATGAGCAGATGCTGCAGGCAATGGATTGGATAGCCAAGGAAAACGACCGTAAGCGTAGCGATTACTATGGGATGGCCGATGTGGAGAAGATTGCTGTGGCGGGACAGTCTTGTGGCGGTGCCCAGGCGCTTGTGGTAAGTGCTGATCCCCGAGTAAAAACCACGGTTATGGTCAATTCCGGCATGGGGGATATCGAGATGTCTGGCGCCAGTCGTGCTTCACTTCAGGCGCTGCATGCCCCGATTCTGTATATGCCTGGTGGCGAAGGTGATATTGCCTATCGTAATGCTGTGCTTGACTATCAACGTATCAATCATGTGCCTGCTGCCTTTGCCAATCATTTGACTGCTGGTCATGGAGGAGACTATGAGTTGCCTTTCGGTGGTAGCTTCGCACGAATGTTGACTGCATGGTTGGATTGGCAGCTCAAGGGTCGTACCGATCGTGGGGACATCTTCCTCCGTAATAATCTGGATGAGTTCCCCGAATGGACCATGCAATCCAAGGATCCTGTACGAGGTACGGTCAATAAGCCTTTCACGGTAATGGATGTTCATTGTACCAATCATAAGAAACAGAATATCTTCGGCCGACTCTATTTGCCTAATGATGGAAAGGATAAGAAACCTCTGGTCATCCTGGCCCACGGTTACAATTCTTCTTATCATGAAAACGAGGCTTATGCCCAGACGCTGGCTATGCGAGGTATTGCTGCCTATATATTTGACTTCTGTGGAGGCGCTGTCAAGAGTCGTAGTGAAGGAAAAACAACCGAGATGTCGGTCTTTACCGAAGCAGATGATGTGGCCGCCATTGTTGAGACTGTAAGTGAGTGGGGCTTTGTCGATGCTTCTCGTTTGGCGCTGCTCGGTTGTAGTCAAGGGGGACTGGTCGCTGCTATTGCTTCGTCGCAGATGCCCGAGGCATTTAAGTGTGTAGTGCTGGTATATCCTGCTCTGATGATTGCCGAACATGCAGTCAATGTGCATCCCAAGGAGGCTATCAAGTCTGAAAAGGGATTTGAAGTGATGGGCATGCCTTTGTCGCATGTCTATTATGACAAGCTGGTAGGCTACAAGATTTATGAAGAGATGAAGAAGTACAAAGGTAAGGCGATGATTGTATATGGCGACAAGGATCCCATCGCAGGAGGCAATGCCATGGAACGTGCAAGTCAGTCATATGGCGGTTGCGAGGTCAATGTTGTGCCAGGTGGAGCTCATGGGTTTCCTGCGTCTCCGACTCATGTTCAAGCCAATGATTTCATTGTTAAGTTCTTGACCCGAAATCTGTAGGTCTATAGTTTGTAAGAAAATTGTTCAAATAGAAAGGCTGGGGGGCAAACCCAGCCTTTCATTATTTTTATTGAGCGTTGAGAAATGTCTGTAAAGAGAATTTTGTGATTAGTTCGATTTACTCTTGATTCGAAGCCTCATTTGAGTTGTATTGAGTGGGTGGTACGCCATAAACCTGGCGGAAGCATCGGCTGAAGTAACTGACGGAGGAGAAGCCTGTGGCATAGCATATCTCGCTGATCGAGTGTGTCTCATTGTTAAGCATACTGGCGGCTTTGCGCAGGCGTATAGTGCGGATGAACTCTGTGGGCTTCTGGCCTGTCGTCATCTGGATGCGACGGTAGAAGGTCATACGGCTCATGCAGAGATCGCTGCTTAATTGCTCTACTCCGTAATTTTCGTCATTAATGTGTGCTTCTACCAGAGTGACAGCATTCTTGATGAAAGGGTCTTCGGCTTGGAGTTGACCTTGGGAATTGCTATTTTCTGTCCTTTCAGATGTCGATGCTGAGGTATGTTCTTCATTGGAAATCGTCGAAGATCCTACTATCTGGGACATGAAGAGTTTGCGCTGTCTGCGGAGTCGGAGGTTGAGCACTATCATTACGGTGAGCATTATGGCTGCGATTGCCAAGGTCATCCACATCCACCAAACAGAAGTCCAACTAGAATGTTCGGAAGAGGCGGTGAGAGGGTGGCTCCACCGTTTGTTGGGTTCAGTCTCTCTTAGTGTAATGCTGTAGTATCCACTAGTCTCACGGCTCTGTTGCCGCATGGTACGGCGTTTGGGGTCGTAGATGCGAACGTAGTGCGTACTTACCATCAGGAGTCGGCCGAGGCTGTCCGTCTCCATATGAGATACAGCATCGCCGTATTCATTGCTGCCATATTCGTCGGGAGTGAGTTCTCCATTCTTGTACCGAATCAAGGAGCCATATATTGTGGCCATCCATAATGTGCTGTCTGCCGTAAATGCCATGGCTGATATGTCGGTCGTCTGCGGAAGAATGATGGAGTCCTGGTCGTGGTTCTTGCAGCGAATGTTTTTACCGGTACTGTACCACAGATTCCCTGATAGGTCGGTGGTAAGAGCGGCAGGTCGGGCATTGAGCCCATATAAATTGCGCAGTTGGTCTCCATGTTGTTTGTCCAATGGTTGCCCATCGTACCATAAAGAACTGGCGGAATCTGCTATGGCGAAAGGACCAGGATGATTACAAGCTACGAGGATGAGCCCATCTTGATCTATTACCAGTCTGTTGGGTTGGGACATGCCTTCGGGCAGTATTCGGCTGACATCAATAGGAGAAAGGGTCGTGTCTGCTCGGAATGCCAGTATGCCATTGGGCATCATTACCCATAGAATTTTACGGTCAGCCGATAGTTGAAGTCCAGAACATAGGACGAGACTGGCACCAGGTTGGTCGATGATGGCACCGTCTGCAGTATTGTAGCGTACTATGCCTCGCCCTACCGTGCCTATCCATAGTTGTCCCTGATTTGCTTCGGCTATGTCCGTTGGGGGATTGGGTGTATTCCATGGTTGTGGAACCATTCCGTTCCCGTCGAACTGGAGCAGTCCGCCACTCCATTGGGTCGCCCATATGCGCCCTTGGCTATCTTCGTACATGTGTGCAACATAGACGTCCTGCCCATTCCAGAGGGAAGGATAGGTGCCTATCAGTTTCCAGTTGGAGTCGTAGCGGTATATTTTCTTGTTCGACGTCAGCCATACCTCGCTCTGACTGGTCACAAGAATGTCGTCTATCTTTTTGTCATCGACCTCGTTGAGTCGGCGGATATTGTAGTCCTTCTTGTTAAGTATGTAGGCTCCATGGTAGGTGCCTATTATCATATGCCCATTGGATTCGGCAATGCAATTGACATCGTTGCTGCCCAGTAGGTTCGGATGGCTTGCTTCGTTGCGAAATACCATCATCTGTTGGCCGTCGTCCCTGCATATTCCTCCACCTTCGGTCGCATACCACAACGCTCCTTCGCTATCTTGCATCACACTACGGATTTGTAGTGTGGAAAGTTGTTCTCGGTTGGGTAGGTCCAGCCGCACGTGCGCCTCTCCCGAGGTGCAACATAGCATCAAGAAAATTGTAAATAATGTGGTAATGTTCTGTTTCATTGTTTTATAAGCGAAGTGTATGGATGTTTAATTGAGGCCAAGTGATGAAGAATGAGTCCTTGTGGCAATAAGTGATAGCTAATTCTTTTTCGTTAATTATTGAAAGTCAACCTCATTCCAGCATAGACTGCTAATATGCCAGCAGCAACGCTCAACCCGATATATGTGGCTGCCTGTAGGACTTCGCCCATCCGCATCATGCTCAATGATTCGTTGGCAAAGGTGCTGAAAGTCGTGAATCCGCCGCAGAAGCCTGTGACAAGCAGCAGTTTCATGTCAGCAGACAAGGTGCCACGTCCTGCCATCCCCGTCAAAAGACCAATCAAAAGACAACCGATTAGATTGACGGTGAGTGTGCCCCATGGAAAAGAGGCCGTACATAGGCGGGACAATAGATATCGCCCTACGGCACCGGTAGCTCCACCGATAGCCACAAACAAGATGCTGCGTATCATTGTGCGTTGAGTTTGCTCATGAATTTTTCTCTATCTACGATGAAACGTAGATGTGTGCCTTCGCCTATCAGAGTTTCTCCGTCGTAAGCGGTAACCTTGAATTCTATCTTGCGTCCCTCTTGACGGGTCACTTCTGCTACGGCTTTGATGGTATGGCCTATTGGAGTCGGCTTGAGGTGGGACGATTCGATGTGTCCCCCTACTGTGGTTTGGCCTTCGGTCAATGTGTTGGCCACAGCAAGCATGGCTGCATTCTCCATTAGGGCGAGCATAGCTGGGGTAGCAAGTACGGGCATGTCGCCTGAGCCTATTTGGGCTGCGGTGTCGGATTCTTTCACCGTCAGTTCACTGGTATGTGTGAGCATATATAATATATTGAAAAGTATGAATAGAAATCGCGTGGAATGAGGTGCGTTGAGATTTAATATCAGGTGTCAGAGCCTGTGACAGAATTGAACACTTGAACCAATTCTTCGGCAGAAAGGGGAGTGGCTGTACCATTGCAGGGTAAAAGTTCAATCTGTACTGGATCAACAATCAAAGCGTCTTTCTGATGACGAGTGAGATGTTTGATGCGGTACTCTAACTGGCAGGCGGTAACCTTGTCCGAAGCAAGCCAGATGGCCCGGATATGTCGCATAGGATGGCTTCGGGTGTATTTAGCGCATGCTGAGCGGCGTAGGTAATGGTCCTTGAGGCGTTCGACGATGTCTTTGGCTATGCCTGTGTATAAACTATGATCAGAGCACTCTATGATATATATGTACATATCAATCGTTTCTATTTGCGGGTGCAAATTTAATGATTTTTTTTAATTTGCTATGGTAGATTTGGGAAAAATGTTGCCAATATGTGCATATTTTTATTTTTGGTATTGTTAATCCAATTCTTTTCTTTATATTTGCACCAGATTGGAAAACACCAATCCAGCCGATACAATAGTTTATTTTATTTATTAATTTGCAAGTTTTATGGAAACCAAAAACAAGTATGCCGGTACCCAGACAGAGAAAAATCTGGAAGCCGCTTTCGCCGGAGAATCTCAAGCCCGTAATAAATATACTTATTTCGCTTCCAAGGCCAAGAAAGAGGGCTTCGAGCAGATAGCAGAACTCTTCCTCAAGACCGCAGACAATGAGAAGGAACATGCTAAACTCTGGTTCAAGGAGTTGAATGGCATTGGTGATACAGCCGAGAATCTTGCAGCTGCAGCTGCAGGCGAGAATTATGAATGGACGGACATGTATGAGTCTTTTGCCAAAACTGCAGAAGAAGAGGGATTCAAGGCATTGGCGGCTAAGTTCCGTATGGTGGCTGCCATTGAGAAACGTCACGAGGAACGTTATCGCGCTCTGCTCAAGAATATTGAAATGGCCGAGGTCTTCAAACGTTCAAGTGTGCGCGTATGGGAGTGCCGCAATTGTGGCCATATTGTTGTAGGGGAGAAGGCTCCTGAAGTGTGCCCAGTATGCGCTCATCCACAAGCATATTTTGAGCTGCATGTCGATAATTTCTAATGGCGCTTAACCATTTGCTTTATATATGCCCTCGGCCGCTGGAATTTGATTCTCAGGTCGAGGGCTTGTTGTGTGATGGGGTGTGCATTGCCTGATGTATGTCTAGTTTCTTTTTGTATAGCCGAGAGCAAGAAAGGAAGACTTCTTAAAATGTAATCTGTAGTTGTTAAAAAGAGGGGCAAAAGATGTCCATTTCGGCATAAAAGAAGAATATTGGTACAAAAATATTGGCTATGTAGCAAATAATCATTATCTTTGCGCGCTGATTCCGAGTTGAGGCTCTATAAAGCAATGACCGACGTTTGGCCATTCGCCTCGCGGAGAAACTATTAAAGTTTTTAAGAACAAATGTTCGCAATTGTTGAGATTCAGGGCCAGCAGTTCGCTGTTGAGCCAGATCAGAAAATCTGCGTATTGAACATCGCAGATGCAAAGGTTGGTGACGAAATCACCTTCGATAAGGTGCTCCTCGTTAACAACGATGGCGCTATCACCGTAGGTACTCCAGTTGTAGAGGGTGCTAAGGTTGTAGCTGAGGTATCTCAGGTTGAGGTACGTGGTAAGAAGATTAAGGTGTTCCACAAGATCCGTCGCAAGGGCTTCGATAAGCTCGTCGGTTCTCGTCAGCACTTTACCGAAGTGTTAATTAAGTCAGTTGTTGCATAATCAAGCGTTTTCGCTTATTAAAAAAGAAAGGAAACAAGCACTATGGCACACAAAAAAGGTGTAGGTAGTTCTAAGAACGGCCGTGAGTCACATAGCAAACGACTCGGTGTTAAGAAGTTCGGTGGCGAAATCGTTAAGGCTGGCAACAT